>NZ_VISW01000015.1:0-184672 GCF_007827635.1 Micromonospora sp. CNZ296 | reverse complement strand
ATGACCTTCGCGGACAAGGGCTATCAAGGCGCCCCCGGCAGCGTGCGCACCCCGTTCAAGCGGCGCCGCTTCCGGCCGAAGCTGTCACGCCGGCAGAAGGCCGTCAACCGAGCGCACGCGAAGATCCGCGCCCGCGGCGAACGCGCGATCGCCACCCTCAAGACCTGGAAAATCCTGGTCAAGCTGCGCTGCTGCCCACGCCGAGCGACCGCGATCGTGCAGGCCATCCTCGTCCTGCACCGCGTCGAAGCCGACCGCTACGCAGGATGAAAATGGCTCCTTGGTGATCTCATCCCGTTCCAGCGTGAGTCCGCGTCGGGAAAGCTCTGGATCAACGAAGACGTCGAAGATCGAGTTCACAACGTTGCGGGCGAACTCATCGTTCGGAGGGCTGGTCGACTCGCTCACGGCAAGATCCTACCCATGGATGCCCAGCCGTAAATGGTGAGAACTTTCTATACGTCTTCAAGGCGGCCCGCTTCGCAGGCCGCGCGCGCCGCCGAACCTGGGCCGGGCCTGTCGGCCCGCCGCGTTGCCTCTGGCCTTCGGCCGCCGGCACGCGGTTGCCAGCCCGCCGGCGGCGCGACATACGAAGAAGCCCCGGGCCGCCATGGTCGATGGCAAATCCGGGGCTGTGATGTGATCAAGACACAGGCAGTGCCTCCGGCGGGTCCTCGGGCACTCCGGGATGGTGACGCCATCCCAACACCTCCGTCCGGGCGAAGCCGAGCAGGTGGGGCCTGCCCGGTCAAGGTCGTTCAGACAGTGGTGTGCTCCACCTTGACCGGGCAGGCCCCACCCACTCCACGGTGTGCGGACGAAGGCCGACGGGATGGCTAGAAAGCAGCCCAGCCAGCGAGGTTGTATGTGATGGAGAACACAAAAGTTCTCGGCGTGTCGATCGAAATTCGCCATCCGACCGCGCCTAGCGCGGTCGGATGGCTCGCATTGAATCTAGTCGTTGTATAGGTCGTATGCGTCGTCTGGCGGCAGTAGCTCGAAGTACTCGTAGTACTTATTGAAGGTAACTGCCCACTTATCCAGGAAGCCCTCAGTTCCAAGGATGCCCTGGAAAACCATCTGGAAACTCGGGTCCTTGATGAAAGCAACCCGAGCCGACCAGACGTAAGACGGGTCGTTCGCCAAGCACAGATCAATCGTCTCAAACTGTATCTGGCGCTGCGCCCCGAGGATCGCGATAGATCCGGTCTCAGCGCCAGCCCTGTCGAAGCGGACGAGTAGCGCGTCACCCGCCCCTCGGTCGAAGACCGTAATAGGTGCCCCTGTGTCGATGAGTGCTCGCGTCGTCCACTCTCCGTTAGGGGGAAGGTAGAGCTGGACATCAACCGTGGGACGCAGAATGGGCGGATTGCCCTCTTCACGGTAAGCGAAGCGATGCCGAGTAATAATGCCCCTATCCGACGCCAACCACGATGGTGTTAGAGCGACGTGGCACGAACTGGGCAACCGCCCCTCGGCCCGCAGGTCCCATCTCTACCAGCTTGGGTACGAGGTCGCGAGAGTTGTACGCAGCCGCGATCACTTTCCCGTCCTTGACCGCCACCCACATGCCTTCCCACTGGTCGAGCGCCGGAAGCCTGCGCTCCGGCTCGACTGCTTGCCGTCCGTTGCTAGGGCTACGACGGTTGCCGCGCATGGCCCGCAACCGGTCCCGCACCTGCTGAGATACACGCTGCATGACTTGTACACCTCCCTGCGAAGCTCCCGAGCCAAACCTTGCTGCGAGTCCCACGCTACAGTGCTATAGCACAGTAGTCACCTGTCATCGCTTGCTGTCGGTCGTTCGACAGCATCGACCATGTCACTGCGTACCCCCCATGAGGGCTAGAACGCATGCCAGCCGTTCACGGACGCGCGTGCCCGTGGCATGCCCGTAGCAGGGGTCAGCAGCGGACAGCCCGCGCAACCCATGGTGTCGGTCATGCAGGGCTTCCTATGCAGCTTGTGCAGTCCTGCCTGCCCCTAGCCCTGACCGCCTTCAACTTCCCAAGCTGACAGTGCGGGTTCGATTCCCGTCACCCGCTCCAACCGAAGGCCCTGACCGGGACGCGAGTCCGGTCAGGGCCTTCGATGTTCCACGGACCACCTGTCCCTTGGTTGGTAGGCCGCGGCCCCACTAGCGATGGAGGGGACGTCGTGGGCCGATCTGATCAGCCTCACGAACGGCGTGACCGTGACCGCCAGGCGCGGTTCCGGCTGCCTGATCCAGTTCCCGACAACCCCGAGCGGCACCGGGTATCCGGGGCGTGGCCGAGCCACGCGACGCCTGACGCTCCGGTGATGATGCAGGTGCCCGAGGTGGGCGTCTTTGTGAGGGCACTGCTACCCGTGAAGCTGACAGGTGCTTCAGCGCCGCCTTATCTCAGAACCTCCGGCTCCGCGGGGGCTGCTGGCTGCTCCGGTTGAGCCATGAAGCGCAGTTTGTTGGGGCGGACACCTCAGACGCGGCAGGGTGCTCCGGGATCGGGGAGTGTTGATGAAGTCGATGAATGACGTGTTCAACGAGGCAGTGGACTACGGGGCCGAGGGCGTTGTGCCGGTCGGCACGCCCGTCGGGGTGGAAAAGCTCTCGCACGTACACCGTGTCTTCAATGCTGTCATGGGTGGTGGCCTGGGTTTCGCGGTGGAAGTTCTCGAGCCGGACGATTTCCGGCGTGCTGTGGAAGGCTTTCGATACCTCGACCTCGGCGAGGTCGCGAACCTCCTCGCGGAACTGGTCGACAGTTACGGAAGTTCTGATTATGACGTCCGGAAGGAAGAGATCCTGGACGGCCTGCTCGTCGGCGCGCTGGTCGACGACGCTTTTCGGAGGAAGGTTTCTCAGGCTCCGTCCGACTTCGGGTTCGACGGCTCAGTTCTTCAAGATCCTGCTGCGCAGCAACGTCAGCTCAGGTAGTAGGCGGCTCTCCATCGGGCTTGCTCGGCTATGGAGAAGTTGTCGAAGTCACCGGCGGCCTCGCAGTCGAGCAGGTAGCGGAGCGCCTCTGTCGCATCGTCGGAGCCGTCGGCATCCAGGTATGCCTTGGTGGCGTCCAGTCCTGCTCCGCAGAGTAGTTGGACGTCGATCGAGCAGTGGGCATCCCAGCTCGATTCCTTGGCCTGCCAGATGACGAGCACGTCGCTGAGTCGGCCGGCGTTGAACAGTTGCAGGCAGCACAGCTTCATGAGTTCGGTGTCCTGGTCGTGCTGATCGAGGTCTGCCTGGGCCCGGAGCATCTCGCGGATGTGAGGCACGGCGGCGCCGGTCGGTCGCAGGCCGTAGCGGCGAATGCTCTCGTCGTCGTTCACGGTTCTCCCTCGCTCGACCTGGCGCCGTCCGCAGGCGCCGCCGGACGCCGGGCGTGGAGCCGGCGAGGTCGGACGCCTCGGACCATGCCACGGCGTCGTGCTCGCCCGGGCCGTCAGCGGAGATCGTCACCGGCACATTCTGACCCACGTGGATCTTCCGGGAGCCGCGTGAGAGGGCGCCGCTCGACGGCCGTCGTCGGTACGATCGCGCGATCTCGATCTGTTGATCATGCTGGAGGGAACCATGCAACTGCGCCTGAAGTACGCGCCCGTACCGGAGAACGCAGCCCGGTTCGCGGGCGACATCGTGGTGTCAGCGGCCCAGGTCAGCGCTGTGCACCTGGACTACACGCCGGACAGCCTGACGTCCGTGGACGCCATCCTCGACGGCTTTCGGGCCGAGGGCCTCACCGCTGGACAGGTGGCAGAGACTCTCTTCGGCTTCGGTTGCTATGTCGGCGAGGTGCTGACCCGGCATGCGGGTGGACGGTGGCGCGCAACGACGGCAGACGAACTGGCCGTCGTCGGATGGCCCATGGTGGTCGAGCTCGCCGGGCAGGGCTGGTGCAATCCGATCGCGAAGGCCTTCAAGCGCCTGGAGAACGGTCCGGAGGACAGCCTTCGGTACTTCTATGCCGTGTTCGCACCGGGCGGCGCCCGCTAGCGAGGGCGCGTAGCGCTGATCTCGCCCCCACCGTCGACGGATCGACTGACACAATGCGGCGTGCGCTCGCGTCTACGGTTGATCAGGGTGACGACGACTGCGGTCCAGGTACGGGAGACGGCCACCGTCGACCTGCCGACGAGCGCGGAGGCGGCCTTCGGCTTCATGGAGGATCCGGCCTCGTTGGTGGTGCTGGACGACTCGATTGAGATCGGCGTCACCCTGCCCGGACCGAAGGGAGCCGGCGAGATCCAGGCGTTCGTGCATCGGAGCCCCGACGGTCGACTGGGGATCATGCACGAGGTCGTCGAGGTCGAACCGGGGCGTCGTGCCGTCACCCGTACGTTGACTTCCGGATACTCCAGCGGCGGCGTGCTCACCGTTGTGCCGCTCGGGCCCGACTCGTGCCGTCTCACCCAGGAGATCTGGGCGGAGCTTCCGGCAGGCGTACCGGTGGGGGTTGATGCGCAGTTGCGCCACGAGTACCGGACGTGGCTCGCGGAGCTGATGCGGCGGCTCACCGCCTGGGCTGCTCACGCGCCCCGGTGCCGGTAGGTGCAGCCATTGCTCTCAGGCGCGAGCGTGGCCGGAGCTGGCTGGAGTCGAAGAAACTCCTGTGGCACCTAGTGGTGCCGGACCTTCGCGCGGTAAGGCTGCTGATTGAAAGCAGCGCTACTTGGGCTGATCGCCGTTCGAGAGCTGACCGGCGTGGTCGACAAAGGACGTGAGGTGCGCCGACTTGGCAGCAGAGCTGACGCGGGACGAGGCCATCGCCCTCGTCGAGCGGATCATGAGTGTCGACTACGCGGACGATGGTGAGCTGGGCGGCTGGCTGGACCAACTTGAGCGAGACCTCGCCTGCCCAGGCGGCTACGTCTCCAACCTGATCTACTGGAGCGACCCCGAGTTGACGGCTGCCGAGGTGGTTGACCGAGCCTTGGCCTACCAGCCGATCCAGATGCGGTCCACGCCATGGACGTAGCCGTCGCGAGGGCTATTTGTCCCACCGATCGGCGTAGGGCAGGGCGAGCAGGCCAATGTGATCAAGCACGTCGCTCGACGCGTTGTATTCCCGTAGTGGGGTCGGCGCATGTCGTATCACCCACAGCGACAGCGCGGCGCCCCACGTGTCCTCCTTGTGCCAACTCGACCAGGGGAGCCTGTCGACCACCAGGTCGTCCACCCACTCCTCCACGGCCGTGACCAGCCGTCGTCGGGCCACCGCGTCGGCCAGCGACTCCGTCCAGACAGCCAACCACGGGGTGAGCTTGCCGGTGGTCTCGGCGATGAGTTCCAGGGCCTCGTGAGCGGGCACCTTCGCATCGGGCTCGACCAGGGCATGCAGCCACCAGGCGTCCAGGAACTCCCGCAGAGCGTCCCGCTGCCCCTTGGGCCATTCCTGCCAGCGGGCGGTGGTGAACAAGTACCCGAGGCTCTCCATCCCGGCCATGGGCATCACTCGGCCGGCCACGAGGCTCCGGGTCAGTTGGGGCAGGATCCGGCGTAGCAGCGGGCCGGGATAGCGCCAGTCAGTGGCCCAGTACGTGCGACGGAGCAGGTCTTCGTCGAGCGGCACGTCCGGCGTCTTCAGCAGTGCCAGTTCCTCCGCGCTGCCCCAGTGGCACTCGCAGTTGGACTCCTGCCGGTGCGCCGTCATGCCCTGGAACGTGGCGGCCGCACCCGCCAGCGCCTTCTCCAGGAGGTCGCTTACCTCAGTCCGATCGGGGATCATGGCGAATCCGCCTTCGAGGACTCCGGAGGCGTACGCCTGCCGAAGAGAGTGATCTTACGGTGAAGGCGAGGTGGGACGTGCACCCGACCAACGATCATCTGCCGGAGGAAGCCGAATGACACCGAATGCTTCGCCGACCGTGGATCGACTCGCCGGCCTGTTCGACTGGGACGGGGCGACGGAGACGGAGATCGACTGGACGGCTCTCACCGAGGCGGCAGGCCATCCCTTTCCCGAGGACTACCGACGCTTCGTCGAGCGCTTCCCACACGGCAGCATCGGCTTCCTGGAAGTGCTTCATCCTTCCGACTGGGGCGTACCGGAATTCCTCCGGTACGCGCGGAACTGGCATCACGTGATTAACAAGAGGGCGGAGTGCACGGGAGGGTTCCCGTACCACTTCGGCACCTCACCGGGAGACCTCCGGGTCTGGGGAGCCGTGAACTTCGACTATCTGCTCTGCTGGCACCTGGACGACGGTCCTCCCGAGCAGTGGCCGACGGTGGTCTGCGATACCGCCCTGATCGACCCGCCCGAGCCCTACGCCGGCACTGCCACCGCATTGCTTGTCGAGATCGCGGAACTGAGGAACCCGGTGCCGGTGATCGGGTACCTCACGGAGATCGACGGGGTGCCCTTCAGGCTCGTCCGGCACGAGTAGAGCGGGTCCACTGGCCCGGACGGATCCAGGTCTGCCCGTCGCCGGGCCGGACCCGCACGGAGTCGCCCAGGTCCAAGGCGGCGAGCACCCCGAAGACGGCGTCCAGGAAGGCTCGTCGGTCCGCCGTCACAAGGACGTCGACGTCGAGATGGGAGCCGTACTCGCTTGTTCCGGCACCGGTCACCTCGCCGCGCCCGACGAGAGCCTCGTTGAGGGCGTCTTCGAGGTCGTCGCGATCGATGTCGATTCGCCCGTCGATGACCAGTTCCACGAAATCCATCACGTACACCTCGGCGATGAGTTGCGGGTCGTTGACGGGTCTGACGGGGGACGAGCGGAAACCGGAGGAGCGGACCCATGGGCAAGCTGATCGTGACAGAGTTCCTGACCCTCGACGGCGTGGCGCAGGCGCCCGGTGAGCCCGACGAGGACCGCGAGGGCGGCTTCAGCCACGGCGGCTGGCAGATGCCGCTGCTCGACGAGAAGTCCGGCGCGGTGATGTTCCAGCAGGCGAGCAGCATGGGCGCGCTGCTGCTGGGCCGCAAGACGTACGACATCTTCGCCGGCTACTGGCCGAAGGCGCCTGCGGACATCCCCTTCACCGGCCTGCTGAACGGTGTGCCGAAGTACGTGGCCAGCCGCACGCTCGCCGAGCCGCTCACCTGGACGAACTCGTCGCTGGTAAAAGGTGACCTCGCCGAGCGCGTCACCGAGATGAACGGCCGCCACGGCGAGGTCCACGTGATCGGCAGCCTGGACCTGGTGCAGTCGCTGCTGCGCCTCGGCCTGGTCGACCGGCTCAACCTGTGGGTGTACCCGGTGGTGCTCGGCACCGGCAAGCGCCTGTTCGGCGAGGGGACGGTGCCGAGCGCGTTGCGGCTCACCGAGTCGGTCACCCACGCCCACGGCACGCTGCAACTGACGTACGAGCCGGCCGGAGCGCCCGCCTACGGGGACACGGCCGCGTAGGGCGCGCGAAGGTCGAGCACGTGCCGCAGGCCGGGCTCCCCGTTCAGATCCACCTCGCAGTCGGACTCCGAGCCGTCGAGCACGAAACCGGCGCGACGGAGCACCGCCAGCGAGGCCGGGTTCGCCAGGGCCGCCGAGGCGACCAACCGGCGCAGCCCGTACTCGGTGCGGGCCAGTTCGCAGACGCGCCGTACGCCTTCACTCGCGAGCCCGCGCCCGGCGGCGCGCTCGGCCACCCGGTAGCCCAGCTCGGCGCTGCCGCCTGCGACGTCGACCAGGTTGAACCGCCCGAGCACGGCGCCGTGGTCGCCGACCAGCACGTGGAAGTGGCAGGTGCCGCGTTCCTGCTCGTCCAGCAGGGCCGCGTGCCGGGCGGCGTACCCGGTGAAGAAGTCGTCGCCCCGGTCGGGGACGTACCGGGCGAAGTAGGCCCGGTTCTCCCGCTCGAACCGCAGCACGGCGGGTGCGTGGTGGGCGGCGAGTCGTTCCAGCTCCGGCATCGGAACAGGTTAGGCGTCGGCCGGGTAGCAGCGCAGTTCGATTGTGTTGCCGTCCGGGTCGCTGACGTAGATCGAGGTGGCGGTGCCGCGCGCACCGAAGCGCGGGACCGGGCCGGTCAGCACGGTGAAGACGCCGGAGTCGACCACCCGCTGCCAGTCGACCGGCTCGACCACGAGGCAGAAGTGGTCCACGTTGGACCCGGTCGGGTCGCCCTTGATCAGGTCGATGATGGTGCTGGCGTCGACGCGTACGGAGGGGAACGGCACCTCACCGGCCCGCCACCTGTCGACCCGCACCGGGGCCAGGCCGAGCGTGCTGCAGTAGAAGTCGAGGGAGCGCTCGACGTCGCTCACCGAGAGGACGAGGTGGTCGAAACCGGTCACCGTCACGAGATGGTTGTGCATGCCGTCAACCCTGGTCCGGCGCGCCGTCCGGACCAACCCCGATCCGGACTACGATCGTTGACCCGCAGGCAACGACGGAGGTGCTCCGGTGCTGGAGCGGTACGAGGTCGAGACGTTCCTGACCCTGGCCGAGGAACTGCATTTCGGGCGGACCGCCGAGCGGCTGCGGGTGAGTACCGGCCGGGTCAGCCATGTGGTGCGCAAGCTGGAACGCCGCATCGGCGCGCCCCTGTTCGAGCGGACCAGCCGGGTCGTCCGGCTCACCCCGATCGGCGCCCGCCTGGTCGAGGAGATGCGCCCGTTGGTGGCCGGCATCGAGGCGGCTGTGCAGCGGGCCGTCGACGCCGGGCGCGGGCTCACCGGTGAGCTGCGGGTGGCGTACGTGGGTGAGTCGACAGCTCCGGTGCTGCTGCGCGCGGTGGCCCTGTTCACCGAGCGCCACCCGGACTGCGAGGTGCACGTGCACGAGGCGCCGCTGGCCAGCACCCGGTCGAGTCTGCTGGACGGCACGATCGACGTGCTGATCGCCTCGTACCCCTTCGACGGCATGGCGAACGGCCCGGTGCTGCTGCGCGAGCGCCGGGTGCTCGCGGTGGCCGCTGATCATCCGCTGGCGGCCGAGGAGTCGGTGTCGCTGGAGGTGCTGGGCGACCATCCGGTGGTGCAGTACCCGGCGGTGACCTCGGCCGCGTTCAAGCAGGACCGCACGCCGGACCGCACCCCGTCCGGCCGCCCGGTGCCGAAGGGCCCGGTGGGTGGCAGCTTCTCGGAGATGCTGGCGCTCGTCGCGATGGGGCGCGGGGTGCTGCCGGTGGGCGAGCAGGCCCGCCAGTTCTACGCCCGCCCGGACGTGGCCTACGTGCCGATCCACGACGCGCCGCCGATCAGTCGCGGTCCGGTGTGGCCGGCCGGGAACACCACCTCCCGGGTACGTGAGTTCGTCCGCGCGGCTGCCGACGCCAACCCGCTGCCGCCGGACTGACCGTCGTACCCGGCTGGCAGCATCGGCGGGATGCGGGACGAGATCCGGGGACTGGTCGAGGAACTGCCACCGGGGGACGAGCTGGAGGCGCGGCACCGGGAGGCGGCACTGGCCTGGCTGGCCGGCACGGATGACATCTTCCGCCGGGCCAAGCCGCGTACGCCGTCGCCGCACCTGGTCGCGTACTTCCTGCTCCGCGACCCGGCCGACGGCGCGGTGCTGCTCGTCGACCACCGCCTGGCGGGGATGTGGCTGCCCAGCGGCGGGCACGTCGAACCCGGTGAGCACCCGGCCGACACGGTGCGCCGCGAACTGCGGGAGGAACTGGGCGTGGCGGCGGTCTTCGCGCCGCCGTTCGGCGAGCGCCCGGCGTTCCTCACCGTCACCGAGACGGTCGGCCCGCCCGAGCACCGGCACACCGACGTGAGCCTCTGGTACGTGCTGTCCGCCGACCGTGACCAGCGGTTCACGCCCGATCCGGTGGAGTTCGCGGGCATCCGCTGGTGGACGCCGGCCGAGGTGAGCGAGGCGCCGACCGGCACGATCGAGCCGCATCTGGACCGGATGCTGGCAAAACTGGCGACAGCGACGCCTTGACCCGTCCCCTGCGGCAAGGCCCAGCGTGACCGGTGCCGGTCGCGGTGACCGGCACGAGGAGCGCGAGGGAGGCACGGTGCGACTGCTGACCATCGGCGCGTTCGCCCGGGCGACCGGCCTGAGCGCCAAGGCGCTGCGCATCTACGACGACTGCGGGCTGCTGCCCCCTGCTGCTGTGGACCCGCACTCGGGCTACCGCTACTACGCGCCGGAGCAGGCGGACCGGGCACGGCTGATCGCCGGGCTGCGCCGGGCCGGGATGCCGCTGGCCGAGATCCGTACCGTCTGCGGCCTGCCGCCCGCTGCCGCCGCCGAGGCGCTCGACGCCTGGTGGCGGCGGGTCAGCGCGGACACCGCGGCGCGCGGCCGGGCCGTCGCGCTCCTCGTCGACAGGCTCAGCGAGAGGGGCACCACCATGTCCGAGACCACCTTCCGGTACGCGACGCGCTGCGAGACCGGCACGGTCCGCGACTCCAACGAGGACACCGCGTACGCGAGCGCGGCGCTGCTCGCGGTCGCCGACGGCGTACGCGGTCCCGCCGGGGCCACTGCCGGCGCGGCGGCCGTGGACGCGCTGCGGCCGTTGGAGCAGGCGGACGCGCCGGGGGCCGATCTGCTCGCCGCGCTGGCCGACGCGGTGACCCGGGCCGACCGGGCGGTACGCGCGCACGCCACCGACGCCGACCAGCCCGCCACCACGCTCACCGCGCTCGTGCGACGTGGCACCCGGCTCGCGCTGGTGCACGTCGGGGACAGCCGGGCGTACCTGCTGCGCGGCGGCGAGCTGTCCCGGCTCACCCAGGACCACACGTACGTGCAGACGCTCATCGACCAGGGGCGGCTTACCCCGGCCGAGGCCCTGGCGCATCCGCAGCGCGCGCTGCTGGCCCGGGCACTCGGCGCGGGCGCGGAGGTGGAGGCGGACCTGGCGCTGCGTACCGCGCTGCCCGGCGACCGCTACCTGCTCTGCTCCGACGGCCTCTCCGCGGTGGTGGACCCGGGCGCGCTGCACGCCGCGCTGGCGGAGGCGGACGATCCGGAGAGCGCCGTCGAGCGCCTGGTCGAACAGGCGTACGCGGCCGGCGCGCCGGACAACATCGCCTGCGTGGTGGCCGACCTGGCGGCGTGATCCCCCGCGACCCGGGCCGGGATGTCCGGCCCGGGTCGTACCCTGGCGATCATGCGAATCGGCATCGTGATCCTGCCCGACCAGCGTTGGTCGGAAGCGCGTCGGCGGTGGGCCCAGGTGGACGAGTGGGGCTTCGACCACGCCTGGACCTACGACCACCTGGGCTGGCGTGACCTGGTCGACGGGCCGTGGTTCGACTCGTGGACGACGCTCACCGCGGCGGCCGGCGTGACGTCCCGGGTGAAGCTCGGGACGCTCGTGGCGTCGCCGAACTTCCGGCACCCGGCGGCGTTCGCCAGGCAGGTGACCGCGCTCGACGACGTGTCGGACGGCCGGGTGCTGCTCGGCCTCGGCGCGGGCGGCATCGGCTTCGACTCGGCGGTGCTCGGCGGCGAGACGCTGCCGCCCCGGCAGCGCGTGGACCGGTTCGCCGAGTTCACCGAGCTGCTCGACCTGATTCTGCGGGAGGACGGCACGACCTGGCGCGGGGAGTGGTTCACCGCCGTGGACGCGCGCAACAAGCCGGGTTGCGTCCAGCAGCCCCGGGTGCCGTTCGTGATGGCCGCGAACGGTCCCCGCTCGATGCGGCTGGTCGCCCGGTTCGGGCAGGGCTGGGTCACCACCGGGCTCGGCGGCGACGACATCGAGGCGTGGTGGGGCACGGTGGCGGAGCTGTCGGACCGGATGACCCGGACGCTGGAGCAGGCCGGCCGTGACCCGGCGACGCTCGACCGCTACCTGTCGCTCGACTCCGCGCCGGTGTTCTCGCTCACCAGCGCCGACTTCCTCGCCGAGCAGGTGGCCCGGGCGGCCCGGCTGGGCTTCACCGACGTGGTGACGCACTGGCCCCGGGCCAGCAGCTGGTACGCGGGCGACGAGGCCGTGCTGGTGGACGCGGCGGCGCTGCTGCCGGAGCTGCGCCGGGCCGGCTAGGTGCCGACGCTGCCCTCGGTGGAGACCAGCCGGAACCGGAGGCAGACGATCCGGGTGTCGTCGGTGACCGGGGTGCCCTGCCGGGCCCAGTAGGCGCCGTGGCCCTCGCGCCACTCCTCGATCGACCGGTCGCCCTCGCCCTCGGCGCGGGCGAAGTCCCACGGCACGTCGGCGAAGCGCACCACCTCGACGCCGGTGACCTCCACGACGCCGACGAGCGCGTCGTTGTCGTCGACCAGGACGAGTCGCTCGCCGACGTACTCCAGTTCCTCGTTCTCGTCGTCGTACTCCTGGACCAGCCCGGCGGTGGCGGTCTTCGCGCCGGAGAGGACGAGGGTGTTGAGCCGGGTACGCAGCTCGCCGGGCGTGCCGAGGGCGAGTGCGCGCAATCCACCGATGCGGGGCCACATGCCGCCGACGCTACGGCATGCTCCGCCACCGCCGACGGGCTCACGGCAGGTCGGCGCCGGTGAGCAGGGCGCGCAGCCTGAGCCGTGCGGCGACCTCGGGCGGGCAGGTCGCGACCAGTGCGGCGGCCCCGATCAGGCCGGCCCCGGCGTCCCGGACGACCCGGCACAGCGCGTCCAGTTGCGCGCCGGTGTCGACCCAGTCGTCGACGAGCAGCACCCGGTCGCCGGGGTTCAGCCGCCGGCCGTCCACGCCGACCCGCAGCCGCCGTCCCCGGTAGTCGGGAGGCGTCTCGGCCCAGCGCGTCGGCCCGGCCCGGCGTCGCTCGCCGCCGTTCTTGTACGCGGGCAGGAAACCGGCTCCGGCGGCGACCGCCACCAGTGGGCCGAGCAGCAGCCCGGTCACCTCGGGGGCGATCACGACGGTCGGGCGGTCCTCGGGGAACAGCCCGGCCAGGGCCGGCCCGACCTGGGCGAGCACGTCGGGGTCACGCCACCAGCCGGAGATGTCGCTGACCAGGTGGGTGCTGCCCGGGCCGGGGTCGATCCACTCGAACAGCTCGACCAGGCGACGACTCAGCACGTTTCCATCCTGGCCGATCGGTGGGCCGTTCGGCCGATCGACAGTGGCGTGATCGGCTACACGTACCAGGGTAAATGCGGGCATAGCACCATGATCACGTTGACTTCGGAAGTGCTTCTCTCGTTACGGTCCGGGCCGGTTTGTTCAGTTGACGAAAGGACCGGGCCGGTGGCTGCTAGGCACCTTCGTACCCGCAAGTTCTCCTCGCCCGCCGCCATCGCCGCGACCGCGGCGGTCGGCGTGGCGCTCGCGGTCGGCGGTACCGTCGGCGCCGTGCGGCTCACCTCCGCCGAGCCGCCCGCCGAGCCGGCCGTGGTCGAGACGCTGCCCAGCACGCCCGCCCCCACGTCGGCCGCCCCCACGTCGGCCGCCCCCTCGCCGAGCGCGTCCGCCTCGCCGAGCGCGAGCCTCAGCCCGTCGCCGAAGGCCACCCCGAGTCCGAAGGCGAGCCGCACCCAGGCGGCCTCCCGCAGCAAGGCCCGGACCGCCTCCCCGTCGCCGACGGCGAAGAAGACGAGCAGCCCGAAGGTCGTGGACAGCGGCTCCTGCGGCGCCTCCTTCTACGCCGAGGGCCAGATGACGGCGAACGGCGAGACGTTCAACCCGGACGCGCTCACCGCCGCGCACAAGACGCTGCCGTTCAACACCAAGGTCCGGGTGACCAACCCGGCAAACGGCAAGTCGGTGGTGGTGCGGATCAACGACCGTGGCCCGTTCATCGACGGCCGGTGCCTGGACCTGTCCCGCGCCGCGTTCGCGACCATCGCCGCCACCAGCCTCGGCCACGTGAACGTCCGGTACGAGGTGCTCGGCTGACCGGCCAGTCGGGCAGAACTTCCACGACCGACGGGCCAGGTTCATTCTCCCGTTCACGTCCATCAGGCATGCTGTCGGATGTACGCACGCAACCCTTCCAGCCGGGCCGAGGCCCGCTGAGTCCCGGATCCCGCGCCGGTCTCGGCGCGGCCCTCGCGCTGCTCGCGATCGTGGTCGCGGTGGAGCTGGCTGACGGCCGCCCGGCGCACTACCTCGCGCTGATGGTCGTCGCGCCGTTCCTCGCGGCGGCACTGGCGTCCTGGCGGGTGGTGCTCGCGGTCGGCGGCCTGGCCACCGCCATCGGGATCGGCTTCGCCGTCGCCGAACGGGGTAGCCCGCTGGTGACAGTGGTCAACGTGACAGCCGTCGGGGTGGCCACCGCGATCGCGGCTGCCACGGCGGCGATACGCCAGCGCCAGGCGGACCGGATCGCGGAGCTGTCCCGGCTCGCCTCGGTCGCCCAGCAGGCGGTGCTGCGGCCGCTCGGCCCGCAGGTAGGCACGCTCGCGGTGGCCGCCCGGTACATCTCCTCCACCGCGACGGCCGAGATCGGCGGCGACCTGTACGAGGTGATGGACACCCCGTACGGCGTCCGCATGATCATCGGTGACGTACGGGGCAAGGGGCTGGACGCGGTCCGCCTGGCCAGCATCGTGCTCGGCTCCTACCGGCACGTCGCGTACGAGCGGGCCGACCTGCGCGCGGTGGTGACCGACCTGGACCGCGCGGTGGCCCGCAACGTCGGCGACGAGGACTTCGTCACCGCGGCCCTGGTCGAGGAGCGCGGCGGCACGCTCACCATCGTCAACTGCGGGCACCCCTCGCCGCTGCTGCTGCGCCGGGGTGCGGTGATCCCGCTGGAGCCGCCGGCGCCCGCGCCGCCGCTCGGCTTCATGCCCGTGGTCCGGCCCCGGGTGGAGCGGCTGGAACCGGGCGACCGGCTGCTGCTGTTCACCGACGGCCTGGGCGAGGCGCGCCGGGACGGCGAGTTCTTCCCCACCGCCGACCGGGCCTGGCGGCTGCTCGGCCACGGCACCGTCGCGGACGGGCTGGCCTCGCTGGAGACCGCCCTGGTCGAGTGGGTGCACGGCCGGCTCGACGACGACATCGCGCTGGTCCTGATGGAGTACGTCGGCGCGCGCAACACCACCGCCACGCCGGTTCCGAGCTGGGAGGTCGGCGCCGCCGACTGATGAACGGGAAGTGTGTAATCGCTGTCACTTCCGAGATCCGCTTGTCGTTGCCTACCGGTGAGTAATACAGTCTGGAGTTACTGATCGGTAACACCTGTCCGGAAGCGGGGCCAGCGAGCATGACCCACTACAAGAGCAATGTGCGGGACCTCGAGTTCAACCTGTTCGAGGTATTCGGGGCGGACCGGACGCTCGGCCAGGCGCCGTTCACGGACCTGGACGTCGACACGGCCCGCAGCTTCCTCGGCGAGGTCGACCGCCTCGCCCGCGAGGACCTGGCCGCCAGCTACTCGGACAGCGACCGCAATCCGCCGGTCTTCGACCCGGCGACGTTCACCGCGCCGCTGCCGGAGTCGTTCAAGAAGTCGTACAAGGCGTTCATGGACTCCGAGTTCTGGCGCCTGGACCTGCCGGAGTCCCTGGGCGGCACGAACGCCCCGCGCGCCCTCTGGTGGTCGCTCGCCGAGCTGGTGCTCGGCGCCAACGCCCCGATCTGGATGTACGCCTCCGGCCCGTCCTTCGCGCACGTGCTGCACGTCGAGGGCACCGAGGAGCAGAAGAAGTGGGCCCGGCTGTTCATCGACAAGCAGTGGGGCTCGACCATGGTCCTCACCGAGCCGGACGCCGGCTCCGACGTGGGCGCCGGCCGTACCCGCGCGATCCAGCAGCCGGACGGCTCGTGGCACATCGAGGGCGTGAAGCGCTTCATCACCTCCGGTGAGCACGACCTGAGCGACAACATCGTCCACTACGTGCTGGCCCGCCCGGTCGGCGTCGAGGGCGTCGGCGGTCCGGGCACCAAGGGCCTGTCGCTGTTCGTCGTGCCGAAGTACCACTTCGACGCCGAGACCGGCGAGCTGGGCGAGCGCAACGGCGTCTACGCGACGAACGTCGAGCACAAGATGGGCCTGAAGGTCTCGAACACCTGCGAGGTGACCTTCGGCGAGCACGGCGTACCGGCCAAGGGCTGGCTGCTGGGCGAGAAGCACGACGGCATCCGCCAGATGTTCATGATCATCGAGTACGCCCGGATGCTGGTCGGCACCAAGGCGATCGCCACGCTCTCCACCGGCTACCTCAACGCCCTGGAGTACGCCAAGAACCGGGTGCAGGGTGCCGACCTCGTCCAGATGACCGACAAGACCGCCCCGCGGGTGACCATCACCCACCACCCGGACGTGCGCCGCTCGCTGCTGCTGCAGAAGTCGTACGCCGAGGGCCTGCGCGCGCTGGTCTGCTACACCGCGAGCTGGCAGGACAAGGTCGCGATCGCCGAGGCGGCCGGTGACGAGAAGGCCACCAAGCTGGCGAAGCGGGTCAACGACCTGCTCCTGCCGCTGGTCAAGGGCGTCGGTTCGGAGCGGGCGTACGAGCTGCTCGGCCACGAGTCGCTCCAGACCTACGGCGGTTCCGGCTTCCTCCAGGACTACCCGCTGGAGCAGTACGTCCGGGACGCCAAGATCGACACCCTGTACGAGGGCACCACCGCGATCCAGAGCCTCGACCTGATCTTCCGGAAGATCGTCCGGGACAACGGCAAGGCCCTGATGGCGGTCGCCGCCGAGATCCAGGAGCACATCGCCTCCGAGGCCGGCAACGGCCAGCTCAAGGAGGAGCGTCAGGCGCTCGGCAAGGCGCTCGCCGAGATCCAGAACATCCTCGGCGTGATGACCGGCTGGCTGGGCGAGGCCCAGGGCGGCGACACCCGCGCGCTCTACAAGGTCGGCCTGAGCAGCCGCCGGTTCCTGCTGGCGATCGGCGACCTGGTGGTCGGCTGGCTGCTCCAGAAGCAGGCGGACGTGGCTCTGAAGGCGCTGGCCGGCGAGGTCTCCGCGGCCGACAAGTCCTTCTACACCGGCAAGGTCGCCGCGGCCCGGTTCTTCGCCCGCGAGGTGCTGCCCCGCATCGGCGCCGACCGCCGGATCATCGAGGGCACCGACCTGGAGATCATGGACCTCCCGGAGGAGGCTTTCTGAGCCCTTCCGGGGGCTTTCACCCCTGACACGTCACTCTCCCCCTCATGACGACGGCCGGCGGGCACCAGCCCGCCGGCCGTCGTCGTGCGTGCGCCCGGGTGGATAGGCGGCCCGGTGGCGGGTAACCGTCGCGGACCACGACCGGAGTACGCCCAAGGCCATCGCACGGGGGAGTGCAGCGCACATGGGCATTGGTAGCGCCATCTTTCTCATCGCGCTCGGCGCGATCATGACCTTCGCCATCCGGGCCAACGTCTGGTGGATCGACCTGCGCGCGGTCGGCTGGGTGTTCATCCTGGCCGGGCTGGGCGTTCTGCTGACCACGCTGTGGTTCTGGCAGGACCGCCGCAAGCGGGCCCGCACGCTCATCGTGGAGGAGAACCGGCTCTCGCATCCGACAGCGATGATGCCGCCGCCGCCCGACCCGCCGCCGCCGACCGCGCCGCCGTCCTGACGCCGCGTCTCAGCGGCCGATCCGGTCCAGTTCGGCGAGGTCGTCGCCGGAGAGGGCCAGCCCGGCACCGGCGACGTTCTCGCGCAGGTGCGCGACGGACTTGGTGCCGGGGATCAGCAGGATGTTCGGCGAGCGCCGCAGCAGCCAGGCCAGGGCGACGCCCATCGGCGTCGCCCCCAGGCGTTCCGCCACCGCCGACAACGCCGAGGACTGCAACGGCGTGAACCCGCCGAGCGGGAAGAACGGCACGTAGGCGACGCCCTGCCGGGCCAACTCGTCGATCAGGTCGTCGTCGCCGCGGTGGGCCAGGTTGTACCGGTTCTGCACGCAGACGATCGGCGCGATCGTCTGCGCCTCGGCCACCTGCTCGGGCGTCACGTTGCTCAGGCCGAGGTGGCGGATCAGGCCCTCCTGCCGGAGCGCGACGAGCGTCTCCAGCGCCTCGGCGAGAGACCCGGGCTGCGGCCCCGTGGCGTCGCCGAGCCGCAGGTTGACCAGGCCGAGCGCGTCCACGCCTAGCGTCTCCAGGTTCTCCCGGACCTGCCGGCGCAGGCTCTGCGGATCCCGGGCCGTGGGCCAGCCGCCCTGCTCGTCCCGGTCCGCGCCGACCTTCGTGACGACGTGCAGCGACTCCGGGTACGGGTGCAGCGCCTCCCGGATCAGCCGGTTGGTGACGTACGGCCCGTACGCCGCGCTGGTGTCGATGTGGGTGATGCCGAGTGCGACCGCCTCGCGCAGCACCGCCAGGGCGCCGTCACGGTCGGCCGGTGGTCCCATGACCCAGGGGCCGGCGAGTTGCATCGCGCCGTAGCCGAACCGGGTGACGGTCAGGTCGCCCAGCGTCCAGGTGCCGCCGGGAAGGGTGGTGCGGGCCATGCGTGTACCTCTTGGCTCTCGTCGTCCGTTACGCGACGCCGCCGGGTCGCGGCGCCGACCTCCACTATCGGGGTGTAACTTTCTGCTGGGAAGTAGGCACCTGAAAGTGCGTAGCTCACCGGACGGCAGGAGAGGGCGGCAGGAGCAGAGATGAGCAAGGCGGAGTACGACGCGTTCCTGGCCCAGTGCCCCAGCCGGCAACTACTGGACCGGATCGCCGACAAGTGGGTCACGCTGGTGCTGGCAGCGCTGCGCAGCGACGGCTCGCACCGGTTCGGTGCCGACTGCGCAGGTGTCCCGCGCCCGATGCGCTACTCGGAGCTGTCCCGCACGCTCGTCGGCGTCAGCCAGAAGATGCTCACCCAGACGCTGCGCGCCCTGGAACGCGACGGCCTGGTCACCCGCACCGTGGAGCCCACGGTGCCGGTCACAGTCACCTACGAGCTGACAGCGCTCGGGCTCTCGCTGCTCAAGACGATCCAGGGCCTGAAGGTCTGGGCGGAGGCGCACATGGACGACGTGTTCGCCAACCGGGAGGCCTACGACAGCCGGGTCTGAGTCGTACCGGTCAGGCGCGGGCGGTGTGGCGGGCGGTGAGCGGCGCGCCGCCGGGGGCCAGCTCGGCCCACCGGGTCGTCGGCCGGTGCACCACGAGATCGGTGGTACGCAGCCCGTCCGGGTCGGCCCGCTGCGGGTCGAGCAGCGCCGAGAGCAGCGAGACACCAGGGTTGTGCGCCACGAGCAGCACCGTGCCGGCCGTCGGCTCGACCGTCCGGACGAGGTCCAGCAACTGGTCCGGGTGCGCGTCGTACGCGGCCGCCTCGTACCGCACCGCCGGGCGCGAACCCGCCGGGCCGCCCTCCGGTGGTGAACCGGTCATGCCCATCGCCACGTCGTGCCAGGTCTGCCGGGTGCGCCGCGCGGGCGAGCAGAGCACCACGTCGGGAAGCAGCCCTTGCCGGGCCAGCCAGGCGCCGGCCGCCGCCGCGTCGGCGTGGCCCCGCGCGGTGAGCGACCGCTCCGCGTCCGGGCCGTCCGCGGACTGCTCGGCCTTGGCGTGCCGCAGCAGAACCAGCGTCCGCTGCCCGTTCCTGCCGTCCGTCATACCGCCCAGCTTGCCTGATTGACGATCGAAGCGCCTGGGTATGTCGATGTGTGCCGCTACCTCATCCATGGCCGCGGCGGGCAGGAAACGCCAGCAGGACGCCAAGGAGGCGACGTCATGGGCATCGGTGCCAGCATCTTCCTCATCGCGCTCGGCGCGATCTTCGCGTTCGCCATCGACGCCGATCTGGGATGGCTGAACCTCAACGTGGTGGGCTGGGTGCTCATGCTCGCCGGCGTCGCCGGCCTGCTCACCACGCTCTACTTCTGGAACAGCCGCCGCCGGGTCGTGGCCGCCCCGGTCCGCGAGCAGGTGGTCGCCGAGCCGGTGGTGCCGGTGCGCGACGACCGCGTGGTGCGCGAGGAGTACCGCGAGGTGCGCCGCCCGGGCTCGGGCTACCCGGCCTGACCCCCGAGAACCCGAGGGCCCCGCAACGGTGCGGGGCCCTCGCGCATGTCCGGGGTCCGCTCGGTCAGGCGAACAGTGCGAAGTAGATCGCGATGTGGTGGCAGATCGCCGCGACGAGCGTGCAGGCGTGGAAGAACTCGTGGTGCCCGAAGACTGTGGGCCACGGATTCGGCCGACGCAGCGCGTAGAACACCGCGCCCACGCTGTAGATCGCGCCGCCCACGCTCAGCAGCACCAGCGCGGTGACGCCACCGGAGTGCAGGATCTGCGGCAGCATGGCCACCGCGACCCAGCCGAGCGCCAGGTAGAGCGGGGCGGAGACCCAGCGCGGCGCGTGCGGCCAGATCAGCTTCACCGCCACGCCCGCGATCGCGCCGCCCCAGACCAGGCTCAGCATGATCGTGGCCTGCCGGTTGTCCAGCAGCAGGGCGCAGAACGGTGTGTAGGTGCCGGCGATGAACACGAAGATCATCGAGTGGTCCATCCGGCGCATGATCTGGTAGCCGCGTTCGGTCCAGACCCGCCGGTGGTAGAGCGCGCTGGTGCCGAACAGCCCGCACACGGTGAAGCTGTAGATCAGGCAGCTCACCAGCGGCGCCCAGCCGGGACGGCCGGCGGCGATCGAACACAGCACGATGCCGCAGACGAGAGCGGCGAAGAACGCGTACGCGTGCAGCCAGCCGCGCATACGCGGCTTCCCGATGTCGGCCGGCCGGAGCCGGAACGGTGCGGAGGTCGTCACAGCAATAGGTTACGACGGCGTAGGTTACTTGCAAGTAGTGTGGACCGTCACCTCACTCGACGGGAGGATGACCGGATGCGGATCCGGCCGGTCGGGGCGTACGCCCTGCTCCTCGACTGTGACGACGCGGAGCAGGCGCAGGCGTGGCGGGCCGAACTGTGGCACCGGCGTGAAGCGGGCGAGCTGACCGCCACCGAGATCGTCCCCGGCGCGGTCACCGTGCTGCTCGACGGCGTACCGGACCCGCAGGCAGCCGCCGCGCGGATCGCCGCCTGGCACCCCCGCACCGCCGCCTCCGGCGCGGCCACCACAGAGGTCCGGGTACCGGTCGTGTACGACGGCGAGGACATTCCGCTCGTCGCGGGCCACTGGAACGTCGACGTGCCCGCAGTCGTCGACCGGCTGCGGCGTACCGAGTTCCGGGTCGCGTTCTGCGGGTTCGCACCCGGGTTCGCGTACCTGACCGGGCTGCCGCCCGAGCTGGCGGTGCCCCGGCTCGCCACGCCGCGTACCCGGGTACCGGCCGGCTCGGTCGCGCTGGCCGGCCCGTACGCGGGCATCTACCCCGCCGCGTCACCCGGTGGCTGGCTGCTCGTCGGCCGCACCGATCTGCCGCTGTTCGACGTGCACGCCGACCCACCGGCCCGGCTCACTCCCGGCACCCGCGTCCGCCTGGTCGACGCGTCGTGATCGAGGTGCTGCGGGCCGGGGCGCTCACCACGGTCCAGGACCAGGGCCGAGCCGGCTGGGCGCACCTCGGCGTACCCCGCTCCGGCGCGCTCGACCCGGCCGCCCTGCGCCTGGCCAACCGGCTCGTCGGCAACGACGAGCATGCGGCCGGGCTGGAGATCACCGTGACCGGCTGCACGCTGCGCTTCACCCGGGCCGTGGCGGTCGCCCTCACCGGCGCCCCGGCCGACGTGGTCGTCGAGTGGCGGGCCGGATCCGCACAGCGGCGCCCGGGGGACGTCGGACGGCCGCTCGCGCTGCCCGCCGGTGCGGTGCTGCGCGTCGGACCGGCCCGCGCCGGGGTGCGGACCTGGCTCGCGGTCAGCGGCGGGATCGCTGTCGAACCGGTGCTCGGCAGCCGCGCCACCGACACGCTCTCCGGCCTCGGACCGCCGCCGCTGCGCGACGGGGACCGGCTGCCGGTCGGCACCCCGGCCGGCCCACCCGCACCGGTCGACCTCGCCGTCACCCGGCCGGTCCCGGACGAGCTGCGGCTCACAGTGCGCCCCGGCCCCCGGCAGGACTGGTTCACCCCGGAGGCGCTGGACGTGCTGTGCCGCACCGCGTACACGGTGAGCCCGGACAGCAACCGGGTCGGCGCGCGGCTGGCCGGCGCGGCAGTGACCCGCGCGGTCGCCGGCGAACTGCTCAGCGAGGGCCTGGTGCTCGGCGCGGTGCAGGTGCCGCCGGACGGCCGGCCGCTCGTCTTCCTTGCCGACCACCCCACCACCGGCGGGTACCCCGTCATCGGGGTGGTGGACGACGTGACCCCACTCGCCCAGGCCCGGCCAGGCACTACGGTGACGTTCCATGGACCTCAACGCTGACCTGGGCGAGGGATTCGGAAGCTGGCGGCTGGGCGACGACCACGCGCTCCTCGACCTGATCAGCTCCGCGAACGTCGCCTGCGGCTTCCACGCCGGCGACGCGGCCACCATGCACCGGGTCTGCGCCGGCGCCGCCGAACGCGGCGTCGCGGTGGGCGCGCAGGTCGGCTACCGGGACCTCGCCGGCTTCGGCCGGCGGCACATCGCGTACGACTTCGCCGAGCTGCGCGACGAGACGATCTACCAGCTCGGGGCGCTCGACGCGTTCTGCCGCCTGTACCGCACCCGGGTCCGCTACCTCAAACCGCACGGCGCGCTCTACCACGCGGCCGCCCGCGACGAGGGCCAGGCCGCCGCGCTGGTGGCGGCGATCAGCGGGTACGACCACGAGCTGCCGGTGCTCTGCCAGCCCGGCACCGTGCTGGCCCAGCTCGCTGCGGGTGCCGGGCTGCGGGTGGTGGCCGAGGGCTTCGCCGACCGCAACTACCTCCCGAACGGCACGCTGGTGCCGCGCAGCTCACCGGACGCGCTGGTGACCGACCCGGAGCAGGTGGCCGTCCGGGCGGTACGGATGGCCGTCGAGCGCACGCTGGTCGCCGTGGACGGGACTGTCATCCCGGCCCCGGTCGAGTCGATCTGCCTGCACGGGGACACGCCGGGCGCGGTGCGGTGCACGGAGCTGGTACGGGCCGCGCTCATCGACGCGGGGGTCACGCTCACTCCGTTCGCGTGAAAGGAAGGGCCCCCTCTTAACGCCTCCGGTAGAGGAAGGGGCCCTTCTTAACACGCACCGTCAGGACTCGTCCATGCCCCGCAGGACCAGCGGCACGCGGGTCGCGCCACCGGTGACCACCCGGATCGGCACGCCCCAGTCCTGCCGGGTCAGGTGGCAGGCCGCGTGCTCGACGTCGGCGTCGCAGGTCGCCGCCTGGGCGGTCACCTGGAGCACGCCCTGCGCCACGTCGCCGCTGACCATCAGCTTGCGGGACAGGTCGGTGGTCGTGCCGGCACCCTCGACCAGCAGCTCCGGCGGGGACGCCGAGACCACGAGCCGGGTGGACGGCCCGTACGTCTCGTCGAGCTTCTGTCCCGGCGCCGGCGTGAAGATCACGTCCAGGGTCAGCTCCCCGGCCGCCACGTCGGTCGGCTTGCGTTCCAGCCGGTGCCGGGGGCCGTCCACCGTGTTCGCCCCGGCCGAGGTCAGCGCGCCCGGCGCCAGCCGGGTCAGCCGGTGCGCGGCCGACTCGACCACGAGCACGTCGCCCTCGCCGGTGAGCACCAGGTCGCTCGGCTCGGCCAGCCCGTCCGCCACGGTGCCCACCTGGCCGGTCTCCGGGTCGAAGCGGCGAACCGCCCCGTTGTACGTGTCCGCGATCAGCACCGAGCCGTCGGGCAGCGCGCACACGCCCAGCGGGTGCTGGAGCAACGCCTGGTCGGCCGGGCCGTCGACGTGCCCGAAGTCGAACAGGCCCTGACCGACGGCGGTGTGCATCTCGCCGTCGGAGACCCACCGGATCGCGCTGGTCTCGCTGTCGGCCACCCAGAGGCGGGAGCCGTCGGCCGAGACCGACAACCCGGACGGCTGGGCCATCCACACGTCCGGCAGCGGGCCGTCGCGCAGCGCCTCGACAGTGGTCCCGGCGTACATGCCGGCGGTCCGCTTGATCGGGTCGAACCACCAGAGCTGGTGGATACCGGCCATCGCCACGACCACCCGGTCGTCGTACCAGGCCACGTCCCAGGGGGAGGAGAGGTCGACCGCGCGGGCGTCGTGCGCGTGGTCGTCGACAGTCGAGCGCCACTGCCGTCCGGTGCCGGCCACCGTGACCACCTCGCCGGAGGACAGCCGTACGCCGCGCAGCAGGTGGTTGACCGTGTCCGCGACGACCACGTCGTAGCCGGCCACCTCTGCGACGTGCGGCGGCAGCAGGCAGAGCCCTTGCGGCTCGGCGAACGTGGCGGCGGAGGCCGGGCCGTCGGTGCGGCCCCGGGAGCCGGCGCCGATGCGGCGGACCACCGTCTCGCCGTCGGCGGCCAGCTCGACCAGGGAGTGCCGGGCCGAGTCGCTGACCAGCAGGTTCCCGCCGTCGAGCGGCAGCGCCTTGCCGGGGAACCGCAGGACGGTGTCCGGCTCGGCCGGCGGCACGTACGGGCCCTCGCCCCGGTGCAGGGTGCCCTTCGCCTCGTGGCCGGCGATCAGTTCGTCGATCAGCCGGGCCAGCCCTTCGGCATGCCCCTCGCCGGCCATGGTGGCGACCACGTACCCCTCGGGGTCGACCACGGCGAGCGTCGGCCACGCCTTGGCCGCGTACTGCTGCCACATGTCCATCTCGGCGTCGTCGAGCACCGGATGGTGCACGCCGTAGCGCTCGACGGCCGCGGCCAGCGCCGCCGGGTCCTTCTCGTGCTCGAACTTCGGCGAGTGCACGCCGATCACGACCAGGACGTCGCCGTACTTGTCTTCGAGCGGACGCAGCTCGTCGAGCACGTGCAGGCAGTTGATGCAGCAGAACGTCCAGAAATCGAGCAGGACGATCTTGCCGCGCAGGTCGGCCAGCGTGACGGCCTTGCCGCCGGTGTTCAGCCAGGCCCGACCCCGCAGTTCCGGTGCCCGTACGCGTGCGCTCATGCCCCCATCGTGCCGCACCGGCCGGGCCCGCTCCCGGCGATCCCGGGGTGAACAGACGCACACCGGAACGACGCGGAGCGCCCACCCCGGTGAGGGATGGACGCTCCGCGTACGTGCGGTTACTGGCCGGCGGGCTTCAGGCAGAGCACCCGGGTGGTCCCGCCGCTCTCGACCGAGACCGAGGGCTGCGCCAGATCGGCGCACTTGTCCTTGTTGTCCACCTTCGACACCACGCTGAACGCTCCGGGCTCACCGCAGTCGGCGGCCACGGCGCTCGTGCCGGACTGCTTCACGCAGGAGCCGACCGCCGGGTCGAAGCCGGCCGACTTGTCGTCGCCGACCTTGCCGAGCAGCGTGAGCAGACCCAGCGGTACGGCGAGGATGAGTACCGCCGCGATCAGCACGGCGGCGAGCACCCGGCCGTTGCGCACCTTCGGCGGGGGCGCCTCGGTCTGCGGCTCGGCGGCGTCCGGCTTGAACGCGTCGAAGCGGCCCTGCTCCGGCTCGGTGCCGGGCCCGTCCTGCGACCAGGCCGGCGGGGCCTGCTGGGGCGGCGGCGGGAAGGCGTTGCCGCCACCAGCCGGGCCCTGGCCGGGCACCGCGACCGAGGCGCGTCCCCCGGCCGACGGGCCGAACCGGTCCTGCTCGCCGAACGGCTCGGGTCGGCCGGCCGGGCTGCCGAACGGCGCCTGCTGGCCGCCCGGGGCGCCGAACGGGTCCTGCTGGCCGGGGCCACCGAACGCATCCTGCTGGCCGCCCGGGGCGCCGAACGGGTCCGGCCGCCCACCCGGGCCGCCGAACGCGTCCTGGCCGCCGGGAGCGCCGTACGGGCTCTGCGGGCCGCCGAACGGGTCACGGGCGGCGTCGGGCTGCTCGCCGCCCGGGTGTACGCCGTTGGCGGGACGGGTGTTGCCGGGGGTGTCCACGAAGGACGGCACGCCGACCGGGAACGACGGCGGCGCGGCGGGCGAGGAGGGCGCGCCCGCATACCCGTGCGGGCCGTCGGCGTCCTCGGACCGGGACTGCGGGCCGGGGAAGCCGTTGCCGTGCGGCCCGTCCTGGCCGGGGAACCCGGACTCGTCCTGCTCGGGAGCCTCGTCGGGCTCCGGGCGGGCGGGCCGCCCGTACACCCGGGGTTGCGGCGCCGGGCCACTGGTCGGCAGCGGCTGGTCGGACGGCGGGGTGACCCGGCTGGCCACCGGGACCGACGCGCTCGCCGAGACCGGGCCGCCCTCCGGGGAGGTACGCGGTCCGGGAACGGCTGGCGACTGCGGCTCGTTCCAGCCGCCGTCGCCGCGCTCCGGCTCGTACCCCTGGGGTTCGGGGCCCGGGTGGTCGGCGGGCGACGACGCGGCCAGCGCGGCGCCCGGCACCCGCTGCTGCTGTGCCGGCAGCGGCACCGCGTTGCCGGGGGAGATGCCCGGCGCGGGCGCGGGCTGGTAGGCCGGGGCGGAGTCCTCGGACCGGCCCCACGCCTCGGCCGGCGACCACGGCTCGGGCGACGGTGCGGCCGGACGCTCGTCCTGGTTGCCGCCCCAGCCGGCGGGCGCGTCGGGCGACGGCACGGACACGCTCGCGCGGGCCTCGGCCTGCGCGGCGGCGCCCCAGCCGGGCTGCGCGGGCTCGTCCGACGGCCGCGCGGGCTCGTGCTGCTGCGGTACGGAGGCCGCGCCGCTCCAGGCACCGGCCTGCTCACCGGAGTCACGCTGCTGCGGTACGGCGGTGCCGTCACCCCAGCCGCCGGCCTGCCGGCTCTGGTTCGGCTCCCAGCCGCCCGGCTGTGCCGCCTCGGCGGGGCTCGCGGCGCGTCCGGCGGCCCAGCCGCCGGAGCGGTCCGGGTCCTCGGTGCGGGCCGGCTCGTCCCAGCCGCCGGACCGGTTCTCGGCCTGCGGGGCGGGCCAGCCGCCGGAACGCTGTCCCTCGTCGTGCTGCGGCCCACCGGTCGCCCGCCAGCCGCCGCTGTCCTCGACGGAGCGGTTGTCCTGATCGGACTGCTCCGGAGTGGACCAGGCGTTGTCCGGCCGGGCGGCGCCCGGCACGGAGACCGCGGCGGCGGCACGGGCGGGCGGGTCGGCCGGCGGCCAGGTGGCACCGGTCTGCTGACCCGGCGCCCAGGCCGGCTGGCTCTCCCGCGGGTTCCAGCCGCCCGAGCGGTTCGGGTCGTCGGACGCGGCGGGCTGCTCGTCGCGCGGGTTCCAGCCGCCGGAGCGGTTCGGGTCGTCCTGCTGCTGTGCGGCGGCCCAGCCACCGGCGCGACCGGAGGCGTCCTCGTGCTGCCCGCCGGTGGGCGCGAAGCCGCCGGAGCGGTGCGGGTCGTCAGCGGGGGCGGGCGTGACCCAGGTCTCGTTCGGCACGGTGGCCGGGGCGGGCACGTAACCGGTGCCGCGGGCGGCCGGGTCACCGGACGGCGACCAGCCCGGCTGCTCGCCGGAGCCCCACCCGGGTCGGTTCTGCTCGGCGGCCCAGGGGGCCTGCGACGGCTCGGCCGGGCTGCCCGGCGGCGTGGCGGCCCAGGCGGGCGGCGCCTGCTCGGCGCCGCGATCAGGGCCGGACTGCTCCTGGTTGCCCCAGGAGGGGCCACCGGAACCGGCCCAGGCGGGGTTGCCCTGGTCGTTGCCGCCCCAGGCGGGCTGCGGGACCTGGGCGGTCGCCCGCCCGGTCACCGGCTGCCCGGCGGGCGGGGCCCACGCGGGTGGCTGGTCGTCGTTCGCGGCCCAGGCCGGGGCCGGCTGCGCGGGCCGACCGGCCGGCGGGGGCGGTGCCCAGCCGAGGTCGGGTGCGCCGTTGTACCCGTTGTCCTGCTGCGCCGGCTGATCGCCGTACGGCACCGGTCCGCCGGTGCCCGGCGACACCTCGCCCGGCTCCTGGCCGGGGCGGTGCGGAGCCTCGGACGTCATGGGTGCGCCTCCTCCATCACAGGTCGGCCGCCGATGCCGGTCGGGGGAACCGTCGGCACGGCTGCCGGCGTCGCCGGCGGGTACCGGCCGTGCGGGCTCCCCGCACCGTATCCGGTGGTCGCCCGAGGCCGCCCGGGGGAGCATCAGCGGTCACCGAAAGTCACCGGACGACGTCGATGGGTTTCGTTGTCCCGCGTCCGTCCGGAGTCAGCCGGTTGGCGACCGTGCCAACCGTACCGGGCGGTGGAGCGAGGTGGAATCCCGGTGCCGACCGACACCGATACGCCGAAGACCCGCCCGGTGCCGGGCGGGTCTTCGGACTGGAGGAGGTGAGAAAGGTCGATGGCGTCAGCTCATGTGACGCTGGGCGATGGCGAGAAGCTCCTCGCGGACCGCGGGCGAGTTGGCGGAGCGCAGCGCGTGCTCGATGGCGCGGGCGCGGCGGTTGGCGTCGCGGCGGGTGCGGATTCGCTCGATCATGCTCATCTCGGGTCTCTCCTCCTGGCTATTCGGTTGTCAGCCCCTTGATGTCTCTATTTAAGCGCACCGGAACGGCCACCGCCATCGATTATTAGGTGAGCTGAACCACGTACCTACGGATCGTAGGTGTTCACACCCTCAGATCCGACGAATCCGTTCCCAAAAAAGTCACGGCCGGTGTGCCGGGCGTTCACCCGTGGCACACCGGCCGTGACCGGAGCGGTGGTGCGTCAGGTCCAGGCGAGCAGCGCCGCCTCCGGGTCGGCCAGGAAGTCCCCGATGTCGCGGAGGAACTTCGAACCCAGCTCACCGTCGATGATCCGGTGGTCGAAGGACAGGCCCAGCGTGGTCACCAGGCGCGGCTTCACCTTGCCCTTGTGCACCCACGGCTGCTCCCGTACCGCGCCGAAGGCGAGGATCGCCGACTCACCCGGGGGCAGGATGGGCGTACCGGTGTCGACGCCGAAGACGCCGACGTTGGTGATGGTGAGCGTGCCGCCGGACATGTCCGCCGGGGACGTCTTGCCCGACTTCGCGGTCTGCACCAGTTCCGTCATCGCGTCCGCCAGCTCGCGCAGCGAGAGCCGCCCGGCGTCCTTGATGTTCGGCACGATCAGGCCGCGCTCGGTGGCCGCCGCGATGCCGAGGTTGACGTACTCCTTCACCACGATCTCGTCGCCGGCCCAGGTCGAGTTGACCATCGGGTGCCGCTTGACGGCCAGGAGCACCGCCTTGGCGACCAGCAGCAGCGGCGAGACCCGCACGTCCCGCCACTCGCGCCGTTCACGCAGCCGGTCCAGCGCCTTCATCGCCCGGGTCACGTCGACGGTCAGGAACTCCGTCACGTGCGGGGCGGTGAACGCCGAGCGGGCCATGTTCTCCGCGGTGAGCTTGCGTACCCCCTTGACCGGGATGCGCTGCTCGCGGTCCGCGCCGAAGCTCGCGGCCGACGCGGCAGGCGCCGCGACCGTCAGCGGCTCGGCCGCCGCCGGGGTCGCGCTCGCCGCCCGCTGTACGTCCTCACGGGTGATCGAGCCGAGCGGACCCGAGCCGGTGAGCGTGGCCAGGTCGATGCCGAGATCCTTCGCCAGCTTGCGGACCGGCGGCTTGGCCAGAACCGGGCCGGAGACCCGGCCGTTGCCGTTGACCGCCGGCGCCGGAGCGGGCGCCACCGGCGCGGGAGCGACAGGCGCGGGTGCCACCGGGGCGGCGGCCTGAACCGGTGCCGCGGCCGGCGCGTCGCCCTTGCGGGGGCGGCGCTTGGCCGGGGCGTTGCGCGGGCCGTAGCCGACCAGCACGGCGGTACGCCCACCCGGGGCCACACCACCGATCAGGCCCGGCTCGACCATGCCCTCGGCCGGCGCGACCTGGACCGCTGCAAGCGACGCGGCCGACGGGGCGGGCAGGTCCGACGCCGGGGTCGCGGTCGTCGACTCCTCGATCGGCCCGGCGTTCGGATCGGTGTCGATCGCGATGATCGGTACGCCGACCTCGACCGTCGACCCCTCCGGGTGGAAGATCGCCTGCACCCGGCCGGCCCACTTCGCCGGGATCTCGACCGCCGCCTTGGCGGTCTCCACCTCGACGATCGGCTGGTTCAGCTCGATGTCGTCGCCGACCTTGACCAGCCAGGCGAGGATCTCGCCCTCGGTCAGGCCCTCGCCCAGGTCGGGAAGGTTGAACTCCTTGATCCGGGACATGCCGCTCACCAGCCGAACGTGCGGTCGACGGCGTCGAGCACCCGGTCCAGGTCGGGCAGGTACTCCTCCTCCACCCGGGCGGCCGGGTAGGGGGTGTCGAAGCCGGTCACCCGCAGCACCGGGGACTCCAGGGAGTAGAAGCACTCCTCGGTGATCCGGGCCGCGATCTCCGACCCGAGACCCAGGTTGCCCGGGGCCTCGTGCACGACCACGCAGCGGCCGGTGCGCCGCACCGACTCGTACGCGGCGGTCAGGTCCAGCGGCGAGATCGTCCGCAGGTCGATGACCTCCAGTTCGCGGCCGTCCTCGGCGGCGGCGGTGGCCGCGTCGAGCGCGGTGCGGACCATCGGGCCGTACGCCAGGACCGTCGCGTCGGTGCCGGGCCGCGCGACCCGGGCCGAGTGCAGCGGGTACGCGTCGGCGATCGGCGCGTCCAGGTCCACCGGACCCTTCTCCCAGTAGCGCCGCTTCGGCTCCAGGAACACGATCGGGTCGTCCGACGCGATCGCCTGCTGGATCATCACGTACGCGTCCTGCGGGTTCGCGCAGCTCACCACCTTGAGACCGGCGGTGTGCGCGAAGTACGCCTCGGGCGACTCGGAGTGGTGCTCGACAGCGCCGATGCCGCCGCCGAACGGGATGCGGATGACCATCGGGATCCGCACCTTGCCCTGCGAGCGGTAGTGCATCTTCGCCACCTGCGACACGATCTGGTCGTACGCGGGGTAGACGAAGCCGTCGAACTGGATCTCGCAGACCGGCCGGAAGCCGCGGATGGCCAGGCCGACGGCGGTGCCGATGATGCCGGACTCGGCCAGCGGGGTGTCGATCACGCGCTGGTCGCCGAAGTCCTTCTGGAGGCCGTCGGTGATCCGGAACACGCCGCCGAGCTTGCCGACGTCCTCGCCCATGATGACGACCTTGGGGTCGTTCTCCAGGGCCCGCCGCAGGCCGGTGTTGAGCGCCTTGCCGAGGGTGAGCGTCTCCGTGGCCATCAGTGCGCGCTCCCCTCGAAGGACTCCATGTACTGCGTGAACCGGGCCCGCTGCTCGTCCAGTTCGGGAGAGCCGTTGGGGTAGACGTGGTCGAACATGGTCACCGGCTGCGGGTCGGGCATGGCGAGCACGCGCTCGCGCAGGTGCACCGACTCGGTGCGGGCCTGCTCGTCGACAGCGGTGAAGAACGACTCGTCGGCGATCTTCTGCTTCGTCAGGAACGCCTTCATCCGGGCGATCGGGTCCTTCGCCTGCCACGCCTCGACCTCGCTGGCGATGCGGTAGCGGGTCGGGTCGTCGGAGGTGGTGTGCGCGCCCATCCGGTAGGTGTACGCCTCGATCAGGCTCGGGCCCTGGCCGTTGCGCGCGTTGTCCAGCGCGTGCCGGGTCACCGCGTACGACGCGAGCACGTCGTTACCGTCCACCCGGACGCCGGGGAAGCCGAACCCGCCGGCCCGCCGGTACAGCGGCACGCGGGTCTGCCGCTCCAGCGGCTCGGAGATGGCGTACTGGTTGTTCTGGCAGAAGAACACCAGCGGGGCGTTGAAGACGCTGGCCCAGACGAACGACTCGTTGACGTCGCCCTGGCTGGTGGCACCGTCGCCGAAGTAGGCGATGACCGCCTCGCCGTCCTCGCCGCCGGTCTTGCCGTCCATGGCGACACCCATGGCGTACCCGGTCGCGTGCAGGGTCTGCGCCCCGATCACGATCGTGTACATGTTGAACTTGAACTCGTTCGGATCCCAGCCGCCCTGGTCGACGCCGCGGAACAGGCCCAGCGGCATGATCGGGTCGATGCCGCGGCAGTAGAGCACGCCGTGCTCGCGGTAGGTCGGGAAGGCCATGTCCTGCGTACGCAGCGCCCGGCCGGAGCCGACCTGCGCGGCCTCCTGGCCCAGCAGACTGGCCCACAGTCCCAGCTCGCCCTGGCGCTGCAGAGCGGTGGCCTCGGCGTCCAGCTTGCGAACCAGCACGAGGTCGCGGTACAGCCCGCGGTACTCCTCGTCGGTGAAGTCGACGCGGTACTCGGTCCCGTCCGGGCCGAGCGCGCTCTCGATCCGCTCACCCTCGGGGGTGAGCAGTTGTACGAGTTCCGGTTCACCGGTCGCGGCGGCGCGCCTGGTGCGGGGTGCGGCCCGCTTGCTGCGGGTGGCGGCCCCGGGGTCGCCCTTTGCCATCCGTCTCTCCCTGTCTGTCTGCGCCGGCGCCGGGGGTTACCCGAGCCGAGCACCTCGTGCGCCCGCCCGGCTGGTGCCGGGTCGGTCCCTGGCGACCGCGCCTGACCCCGGTAGGGGTTGCCGCGCGGCGTGAGCCGGAGTCGGTCGGGGACAGACCCAGGCCCGGGAGCGCCGGCGCCGTTCCGCACCAGCCGCGGGGTACGCGGAGGTGGCGGCTGCGTTGCCGTCGTGTCTGAATGATTGCAGAGGAGGTGAGCGGGCCCACAGTATGGCCTCCCTCGCCGGTGAGGTTCGATCGGGTTCACGACGGATAGGCGCTTTTGTCCGCAGTGGCGGGTGCGGCCGACGTACAAATTGTGTGTCGACACGCGGTTGCGGCTGGTGAACTGAGCGTCACTGGGTCAAGCTTGCGGTGAGCTGTTGCGCGGCATTTGTCCGAATATCCGCGCGTGCTCTTCGTCCGTCCGTGCGTGAGGAGTGTGCCGGTGTCCGAACCAGAGGGTCCGCCCGGTACGCCCTTCCTCGGCCGACACCGGGCGCTGCCCGCCTCCCCGTACCGCCGGGTCGTGGGCGCGCACCGCGCCCCCGGAACGGGCGGTCCCAGCCGCGGCTACCTGCTCACCGTGGCGTTGCTCGCCGGCACCGCGTCGATGCCGATCCTCGCCGCGATCAGCACCGGGTCGGCCACCGTCGGCAACAGCGCCCTCCCCGACACCAGCACCCCGTTCCTGCCGACCCCCTCGGTCGGCCCGGTGGTCATCCCGATACCCCAGGGCACGCAGGCCCCGGCGCCGTCCACGCCCACGCCCGCCGTCGACGTGACATCGGTGCCCCCGGCGCGGCCGGTGCTCCCGGCGGCACCGGCCCTGCCCGACGACAGCGACCTCGGCTCCCGGCACCGGTCCCGCCCGGTCGCCGCGCCCCCGCCGCCGGCTGCGCCGGTCCGGCCCACCCCGGTCCGCCCGCCGCGCCCGTCGCCGGTGCCCTCACCGTCGCCGTCGCACTCGCCGTCGGACCCGGCCACGCCGACGCCCGAGCCGAGCCCGAGCCCCGAGCCGTCGGTCACGACCGCCGAGCCGACACCCTCGGCAGGTTCGTCCGACCCGTCCAGCCCATCGGATCCGTCCGGTCCCGCCGACCCGTCCGGTCCCGCCGACCCGTCCGGTCCCGCCGACCCGTCCGGTCCCGCCGACCCGTCCGGTCCCGCCGATCCGTCGGGTTCCGCCGGGCCGTCCGCCACGTCTGTTCCGTCCGACCCGGCCAGCCCGTCGGTCTCCCACACCTCATGATCCACACCACTCCGGCGTGGTGGTGCGGTCCCGACCGGCCCGATGCAGCCACCTCGCCGAGATGGTGTGGATCAACGGTGTCCGGGTTCGTGCCCCTCGTGTCGAGCGGTGCGGTCAGGGGACGGCAGGCCACATGATCGACACCATCACGGCGTGGTGGTGTGGTTCCGGCCGGCCCAATGCCGCCACTTCGCCGAGGTGGTGTGGATCAAGGAGGTCCGGGCCATGCCCCACTCGTGTCGGGCCGGGGTGGTCAGGGCATGGCAGGCGCATGATCGATACCACTACGGCGTGGTGGTGTGGTTCCGGCCAGCCCAATGCCGCCACTTCGCCGAGGTGGTGTGGATCAACGAGATCCCGGGTTCATTTCCCTGGTGTTGGGCGGGGTGGTCTGGAGGGTGCAGGCCACATGATCGACACCATTACGGCGTGGTGGTGTGGTTTCGGTCGGCGCGATGCAGCCACCTCGCCGAGATGGTGTGGATCACCGAGGGGGCGAGGTGATCGGGGTCGGTCTTGCATGATCGGCACCAGCTCGGCGTGGTGGTGTGGTTCTGGCCGGTCGGATGCCGCCACCTCGACGAGGTGGTGCCGAATCAATGCGGGGCGCGAGTGCCTAGGCCGGGTCGTCGGTGAGGCGGTGGCGGTTCGCCTCGATCCAGGCGTTCAGCGCCTCCGGGTCGTCCGGGTCCACCCCGTCCGCCATGAGCTGGGCCACCGCCGCGGTGGCCGGGCTGCGCCGCTCGCCGGTGCTGTAGAGCCGCGCGAACTCCGGGACCATCTCGGTGATCGCCTCATCCGTCCGGGCGGCGGCCGACTGTGACAGTCCACGCTGCCGGGCCGCGTACGCCGCCCAGGCGCGCAGCACCCGGGGCAGCATCGCCGCGTCGTCCATGTCCAGCACGGCCCGGCGGTGCACCCAGTCGAGCAGGAACAGCTCCGCGACCATCGGGCTCCACCGCATCGGGTCGGCATCCGGGAAGCTGGCCGCGTGGTCGAGTAGCAGGCCGAGGCAGAAGTGCAGCGAGGCCAGCTCGCCGTCGGCCACCTCGGGCAGCCCGAACCGGGCCGCCTCGGGTGAGTCGAGGAAGGCGCGCACCAGGCGGGTGCGCTCCTCGTCGGTGGGCGGCGGCACGACCGCCGGACCGGCCGGCGGGGTCGGCCCCGGGAGTACGGCCAGCCGGGCGCCCACGAGCGCCCGGTCGGTGGCGAGCGAGCCCTGTGCGGGCAGCTCGGTGAGGTCGTCGGTGACCGCCAGGTGGCGGCTCACCTCGGCGTGCATCCGGGCCGGGTCCTCGGTGCGGAACCAGGTGAACTCGTCCTCGGTGCAGATCTCCCGGGCCTGCTCCACGATCCGTCCGGCCGGGCCGCCGACGAAGACGTCCTTGGTGATGCCGATGTTGTGGTCGACGAGCGCCACCAGGGCGTGCTCCGGGCCGCCTTCCTCCTCGTCGTCGTACGCGAACGTGGCGAGGTAGGAGGTCTGGTCGCCGTACACGTCGCCGTAGGCCCAGGCGCCGGTGACGCGCACCCGGCCGAGCTGGCCGGCCCACGACGGGGCGTACGCGCCGGGCCGGACCCGGGCGGCGCCCTCGGCGTCGGGCACCAGGGCGGCGAAGACGGCCCGCAGGGTGGTCGCGGCGGCGCTGCGGCGCCGGGACGTGGCGGCGAGGAAGCCGCTGACGAACTCGCGGACGGCCCGCTCCCGGTCGTGCTCCGCGACGGCGTAGACGCTGCCCAGCAACGCCGCGCCGAGCATCTCCGCGTCCAGGGCCGAGTCGAGCCTCGTCACGTCGCGCGCGGCGTGCAGCACCGCGTCGTAGGGGGTCTGTGGCGTGGCCATGCATCGACCCTACGCCGCACCGGCCGCCCCCACACCGGTCAGCACGCCGGGTTCAGCGCCGTCCCGCCTCGCGCAGCGCGTCCCGGGCCGTGCCGTAGCGCGCCAGCACCGCCCAGACCGGGTCCAGCACGTACTTCTCCCCGACGCTGCCCACCGAGGTGAGCAGGCGCTCCTCCGCCCGCCGCCGGGCCCGCCGGGCGGCCCACCCCACCACCGGCCGGGTGACCGCCGCGACGAGCAGCCCGGCCAGCAGGCCGCCGAGCAGCAGGACCGTGGGCCAGGGCACCACACCGAGCGTCGGGTGTTCGAGCGGCGGCAGGCCGAGCAGGCGCACCGCGTACCCGAGGAGCAGCCAGACCAGGCCGGCCAGCGCGGCGAGGGTGACCACCCACTGGAGCACGCCCACCACCCGCCACCAGCCGGGCCGCCGGTCCATGCCCAGGTCGGTCGCGGCGACCGCGTGGTCGAGCGCGCCCGGCAGGTCGGCCTGCCGGGCCCGGGCCGCGGCGGTCACCGCGGTCGGCCACGGCGCCGGCAGACCGCTACCGGACCGCTCGGCCACCGCGCGGATCGCCAGCGTCAGCGCCGAGCGCTGCGCGGCTGTCGGATCGGGTACGGAGGTGGCCGCGACCAGGCTCTCCGCGGGCGCGTCCGGATCCCGCCCGGGCAGGTGCAGCCGGCGCAGCGGATCCGGCCGCAGCTTGCGCCAGCTCCGCAGCAGCGGCCAGCCGGTGTTGCTCACCGCCCGATGCCGGTACGCGCCCTCGACCGCCGCCGCCACGGTCGGCACCCCGGCCGCCCCGGCCAGTGCCCGGGTCAGCTCCTGCGCCGAGGCGTCACCGGGCCGGGTGCGCGGCGGCTCCGGCCCCACGAGCGGTTCGAGATCGGCCACCACGGCGTCCACGTCGCCGGAGAGCCGGCGCAAGGCGGCCTGCCGTTCGGCGACCGTACGCTCCAGCTCGGTCCGCAGCCCTTCCAGCCCGTTCGGGTCCACCGCGACGGTGGGCAGCAGCGGCACCCCGCCGAGCCCGTCGGCGTCGAGCAGCCGGCGCAGGTCGTCGAGGACCTTCGGCAGCTCGGTCGGGTGCAGCCGGTCGGCCTGGTTGAGCACCACGACCGTGACGTCCTTGTGCCTGTGGAACTCGCGCAGATAGCTGGTGTGGATCACGCGGTCGGCGTACTTCTGCGGGTCGACCACCCACACCACGAGGTCGACGAGGCCGAGCAGGCGGTCGACCTCCAGCCGGTGGCCGTGCTGCACCGAGTCGAAGTCGGGCAGGTCGAGCAGGACGAGGCCGTGCAGGTTCGACTCGTCGTCGGCGTCCAGCGGGCTCTCCCGGACGAACCGGTGCCGGGGCAGCACCCCGACCCAGTCGAGCAGCCGGACCGCACCGTCGAGCGGGCCCCACACGCAGGCGTGCGCGACACCCGTCGTCGGCCGGCGTACGCCCACCGGCGAGAGGTCGAGCCGCGCCAGCGAGTTGAACAGGCTCGACTTGCCGCTGCCGGTCGCACCGGCCAGCGCTACCACCGTGTGCCGGCCGGAGAGCGCGAGCCGGTCACCGGCGCGCTCGACCACCGTGTGCGCGGCGACGAGCTGGGCGTCGGGCACGTCGCCGTCCACCGCCGCGAGGAACCGCTGGATCGCGGTCAGCCGTTCGATCAGGGTGTCCGGGTCGACCCGCTGCTCACCCCGCATCGCCTCGCGCATCCGTCCCACGATGTTGCTCACGGTGCCTTCCTTGCTCGCGACTGCGGGGCTCGCAAAACCGGCTCACTCCTCGCGCTCACGGGGCCGGTCTCTGTTCGCGACTGCGGGGCTCGCAAAACCGGCTCACTCCTCGCGCTCACGGGCGACCGTCCTGCTCGGGGGCCGGGAACAGACCGCTGCGGTGCCGGGCCCGCTCGACCTCTACGGCGGCCCAGCGCAGCGCCGCACCGGCGTTGGCGGCCGGGCGCTCGGCCTCGGTGCGGCTCAGGTAGCGCGCGGCCTCCTCGGCCAGCAGCTTGCCGACCCGGTCGAGCAGGTCGACGCGGGCCTTGCGGGACAGGTTGCGGACCGCCTGGTCGCCGAAGATCGCCTGGAGCACGGTCTGCCCGGCCACCGCCGTGCCGGTGCCCGCGGCGACCTCCAGCCCGGTCGGGATGAACGCGGTGGAGGCGAACACGCCGATCATGACGGCGAGGCCGGTGGCGTTGACCGCGTACGCGGCCGTGCGGGCCACGAACCGCCGGTCGCCGCCCTCGACCCGGACCAGCTCCAGCACGCCGCGCTGCCAGTCGCGGACCAGCTGCTCGGCCCGCTGCGGCAGGTCGGCCGAGGGATGGGCCAGGTCGGGCTCCAGCAGCGCCGCGCCCGCCGGGTGCGCCTTCCAGCCGGTGTACGCGTTCTCCGCCGCCTCGGCGGCCACCCCGCGCAGCAGCGTGACGAGCTGGGACTCGATCGCGGTACGCAGTTCCGAGGCGGGAGCGGGCCGCCCGGTGACCGCCGCGACCACCCGGTCGCGCAGCCGCCCGATGCGGGCCTCCAGCCCACGGAAGAAGTCGCCGGTGCCGATGAACTCCTGCCACCGGGCCAGTACCTCGCCGCGCAGCAGCCGGCCGTCCTTGAGCCCCTGGTCGACGCTCCGCTCCGCGCTCCGGTACGCGGCCTGGACCCGCTCGTCCAGCGCGTCGGCGGCGGTGACCTGCTCGTCGGCGGCCTCGGCCAACGCCTCCACCACCGGGTGCAGCGCGGCCAGCGCGCCGTCGAGCGTCTGCCGGACCACCACGGCGCGGGCCTCGGCGTCGCCGGCGAGCCGGGCGAACCAGTCGCTCAGCGGCGCGGTGATCCGGTCCGGCAGCAGCCCCTGCCCGTCCACCCAGGTCTCCGGGAGCACGAACAGCGGCGAGGCGCCCAGCTCCTGCTCGGCGAGCATCTCGGACAGGTGGGTGGCGACCTCGTCGGCGGCCTCCGGGGGAACCCGGTCCAGCACCATCGCCACGGCGGTGCCCCGGGCGCGGGCGCTGCGGAGCAGCTCCCAGGGGACGGCGTCGGCGTACCGGGCGGCGGTGGTGACGAACAGCCAGAGGTCGGCGGCGGCGAGCAGCTGACCGGCGAGCGCCCGGTTGGCGTCGACCACCGAGTCGATGTCGGGCGCGTCGAGGAACGCCAGGCCGGGCGGCAGCGCCGGTGCGGTGACCAGGTGCAGGGTGCCCGGCTGCTCGCTGGGCTCGGTGGTCCGGGTCAGGCCGGGCAGCAGCTCGCCCTGCCGGAACCAGGCCGCGTCGGTCGGGCTGCACACCAGCACCGGCGAGCGGGTGGTGGGGCGGAGCACGCCCGCCGCGCTGACCCGCGCCTTGACCAGGCTGTTGACGAGCGTCGACTTGCCGGCGCCGGTGGAGCCGCCGACGACCACCAGGAGCGGCGCGTCGAGCCGGGCCAGCCGGGGCAGCAGGTAGTCGTCGAGCTGGTCGGTGAGGCTCGCGGCGGCGTGCCGGGCCGGCTCGGCCGAGGGCAGGGTCAGCGGGAAGCGGGCCGCACTGATCGCCGCGCGCAGGCCGGTGAGCGCGGCGGGCAGGCCGTCGGCGGCGTGAGCAGGCTGGTCGTCGCCCGTGGTGGCTCCGGTGCGGGCTGCGACGGCGGGCGCGCCGGCACGGGTGGCGGAATCGCCATGCGTCGTCACCGCTAAAGCGTGCCCGACCGACGCAAGGTAAGACAACCAGACAGTAGTAACGGTCGGGTTGCGCCGGGTCGGCTCAACCTCGACTTGCGGATTGGCGATCGCGTGGCACTATTGAGTCAAGTTCACTCAACTTGTGGTGCGGTCGCTTCCGGGCGACCCGCCGGGCAGGCCGTCTGACCTGCTCACCCGTTACGAAGCGAGGAAGCGAACATGGCACGTGCGGTCGGCATCGACCTCGGCACGACGAACTCCTGCGTCAGCGTTCTCGAGGGCGGTGAGCCCACCGTCATCGCCAACGCCGAGGGCTCGCGTACGACTCCCTCGATCGTCGCGTTCGCCCGCAACGGCGAGGTGCTCGTCGGTGAGGTCGCCAAGCGCCAGGCGGTGACCAACCCCGACCGGACCATCCGGTCGGTCAAGCGTGAGATCGGCACCAACTGGACCGTCGACATCGACGGCAAGAAGTACACCCCGCAGGAGATCTCGGCGCGCACGCTGATGAAGCTCAAGCGGGACGCCGAGGCGTACCTGGGCGAGCAGATCACCGACGCGGTGATCACTGTCCCGGCCTACTTCAACGACGGGCAGCGCCAGGCCACCAAGGAGGCCGGTGAGATCGCCGGCTTCAACGTGCTGCGGATCGTGAACGAGCCGACCGCGGCGGCCCTGGCTTACGGCCTGGACAAGGGCTCCAAGGAGCAGACCGTCCTGGTCTTCGACCTCGGTGGCGGCACCTTCGACGTGTCGCTGCTGGAGCTGGCCGAGGGCGTGGTGGAGGTCAAGTCCACCAGCGGTGACAACCAGCTCGGTGGTGACGACTGGGACCAGCGCATCATCGACCACCTGGTGAAGACGTTCCGCGGCGAGCACGGCATCGACCTCTCGCAGGACAAGATGGCCATGCAGCGGCTCAAGGAGGCGGCCGAGAAGGCCAAGATCGAGCTGTCCGCCGCCACCACCAGCAACATCAACCTGCCGTACATCACCGCCGGCTCGGCCGGCCCGCTGCACCTGGACGTGACGCTCAGCCGCGCCGAGTTCCAGCGCATGACGCAGGACCTGCTGGACCGCTGCAAGGGTCCGTTCGAGCAGGCCGTCAAGGACGCCGGCATCAAGATCTCGGACGTCGACCACGTCATCCTGGTCGGCGGCTCGACCCGTATGCCGGCCGTGACCGACCTGGTCAAGCAGCTCACCGGCCGCGACCCGAACAAGGGCGTCAACCCGGACGAGGTCGTCGCCGTCGGCGCCGCCCTCCAGGCCGGTGTGCTCAAGGGCGAGGTCAAGGACGTCCTGCTGCTCGACGTGACCCCGCTGAGCCTGGGCATCGAGACCAAGGGCGGCATCTTCACCAAGCTCATCGAGCGCAACACCACCATCCCGACCAAGCGCTCCGAAGTGTTCACCACCGCCGACGACAACCAGCCGTCGGTGCTGATCCAGGTGTTCCAGGGCGAGCGGGACATCGCCGCCTACAACAAGAAGCTCGGCACCTTCGAGCTGACCGGTCTCCCGCCGGCCCCGCGCGGCGTGCCGCAGATCGAGGTCACGTTCGACATCGACGCCAACGGCATCGTGAACGTGCACGCCAAGGACCTGGGCACCGGCAAGGAGCAGAAGATGACGATCACCGGCGGCTCCTCGCTGCCGAAGGACGACATCGAGCGGATGCGCCGGGATGCCGAGGAGCACGCCGACGAGGACAAGCGCCGCCGCGAGGAGGCCGAGACCCGCAACGTGGCCGAGGCGCTCCAGTGGCAGACCGAGAAGTTCCTCGCCGAGAGCGGCGACAAGCTGCCCGGCGAGAACCGTGACCAGCTCAACGAGGCGCTCGGCGAGCTGCGCAGCGCCCTCGGCGGGCAGGACATCGAGAAGATCAAGTCCGCGCACGAGAAGCTGGCGCAGGTCTCCCAGCAGGCGGGCTCGCTGCTCTACGCCCAGCAGCAGGAGGGCGAGCAGACCGCACCGGGCGCGGCCGGGCCGGGTGCCGGCGCGGGTGCGGCCGGTGGCCCGAAGGCCGGTGGCGACGACGACGTGGTCGACGCGGAGATCGTGGACGAGGACAAGAAGTGACATCCGGTCCCGGACACGATTCGCACGGCAGAGGGATGAGGTAACCGCATGACGGACAAGCCACGAGCGGCCGACCCGGGTGCCACCGGGTCGGCGCCGGGCGCCGGGAAGGACACCGGCGACGAACCCCGGGTCGTCATCCGCGACAAGCGCAAGCTCGGCAAGGTGACCGAGCAGCCGGCGAACGACGCCTCGGCGGCCGACGCGGCCGCCGACGCACCCGCCGAAGGGCTGGTCGAGGAGGCCGAGGTCGTGGTCGACGAGATCGGCGGCGAGGCCGAGGTCAGCGGTCCGACCGTGGTCGACTCGCCCGCCGAGCCGAACGGCGGGACCGGCACGGGCGCGCCGCTCGGCGCCGAGCTGGAGTCGCTCCGCACCGACCTGGAGGAGCGCACCCGCGACCTCCAGCGGGTGACCGCGGAGTACGCCAACTACCGCAAGCGGGTCGACCGGGACCGCAACCTGGTTCAGGAGCAGGCCACCGGGGCGGTGCTCACCGCGCTGCTGCCGATCCTCGACGACCTGGACCGGGCCCGTGAGCACGGCGACCTGGTGGGACCGTTCGGCAGCGTGGCCGAGCAGCTCACCGGCGCGCTCGCGAAGTTCGGCCTGACCGCGTTCGGTGAGACGGGTGACCCGTTCGACCCGACCCGGCACGAGGCGGTGGCGCACCAGACCTCCGCCGACGTGACGGAGCCGACCTGCGTCCAGGTCATGCGCCGTGGTTACCAGCTCGGCGAGCGGCTGCTGCGGCCCGCCATGGTCGCGGTCGCGGACCCGGAGTAGTGCCGACCCGTGACGTCCCGCCCGCCCGCACCGGGCGGGCGGGACGACCGGGGTTCGACCCGTGGAAGGGGGTGGACCGGTGAGTTCCAAGGACTGGATCGAGAAGGACTACTACGCCGCGTTGGGCGTGGACAAGTCCGCCTCCTCGGACGAGATCAAGAAGGCGTACCGCAAGTTGGCCCGGGAGTCGCACCCGGACCACAACCCCGGCGACACCGGCGCCGAGGAGCGGTTCAAGACCGTCTCCGAGGCGTACGCGGTGCTCGGTGACGAGAAGAAGCGCCGTGAGTACGACGAGATGCGCTCGCTGTTCGGCTCCGGCGCCTTCCGGCGCAACGCCCGCGGCGCGGGCCAGCCGGGCGGCATGCCGTTCGACGTCTCCGACCTGTTCGGCGGCGGCGCCGGGGGTGGGGACAGCCGGTTCAGCGGCGGCGGCTTCACCGACCTGTTCAGCTCGATCTTCTCCGGCGGTGCAGGTGGCGGCGGTCCGGCACGTCCGCGCGGCCCGGCCCGCGGCCGGGACGTCGAGACCGAGGTGGCGCTCGACTTCGAAGACGCGGTACGCGGCGTCACGCTGCCGCTGACGCTGCGCGCGCCCGGCGTCTGCGACACCTGCCACGGCAACGGCGCGAAGCCCGGCACCCAGCCGGTGGCCTGCCCGGTCTGCCACGGTGCCGGCGTGACCACCCGCAACCAGGGGTCGTTCAGTTTCTCCGAGCCGTGCCGCAACTGCCAGGGTGTCGGCACGATCGTCGAGGAGAAGTGCCCGGAGTGCCACGGCACCGGCGGGGTCACCAAGACCCGCACGCTGCACGTCCGCTTCCCCGCCGGGGTGTCGGACGGGCAGCGGATCCGCCTGGCCGGCCGAGGTGAGCCCGGCGAGCGGGGCGGTCCGGCGGGCGACCTGTTCGTGCAGGTCAAGGTCCGCCCGGACGAGCTGTTCGGGCGCACCGGGGACGACCTGACCCTGAACGTCCCGATCACGTACGCCGAGGCGGTTCTCGGCACGGACCTGCGCGTGCCGACCCTGGACGGGACGGTGACCCTGCGGGTGCCACCGGGTACGCCCAGCGGGCGGGTGCTGCGCGCCCGCGGCAAGGGCGTCGTACGCAAGGACGGCCGCGCCGGTGACCTGCTGGTCACGCTCGACGTGGTGGTTCCGGCGAAGGTCTCGGACGAGGCGCGGGCGGCGCTGGAGACCTTCGCGGCGCAGACTCCGCCCGCCGCGCGGGAACATCTCGACGCGCGGGTACGTCGATTCAGTTGACGGCGGCACCGGAGGTGAGCGGGCATGTCGGAGGAGTACGTCGGCTCGGGTGACCAGGCATACGAGGCCAAGGTCTTGATGATCTCGGTGGCCGCGCGGATGGCGGGGATGCACCCCCAGACGCTGCGCCAGTACGACCGGCTGGGCCTGGTGCAGGCCGGCCGGGCGTCCGGCGGCGGTCGCCGGTACAGCGTCCGGGACGTGGTGCTGCTCCGCGAGGTGCAGCGGCTCAGCCAGGACGACGGGATCAACCTGGCCGGGGTCAAGCGGATCATCGGGTTGGAGCGGCTGCTCGAAGAGGCGCAGCAGCGGGTGGCCCGGCTGGAGGCGGAACTGGACGCCGCGTACCGGCGGATCGCCGAGCTGGAGTCGCTCGGCGGCTTCCCCCGCGGCGACCTCGTGCCCACCAACCGCACGTCCACCGCGCTCGTCGTCTGGCGTCCGCGCCGCGCTCCCGACCGCTGATTCCGTACCTGAAGGCCGGCGCGCCCCGCTCCCCCGGGGCTGCGCCGGCCTTCGTCGTTCCCCGGTCGGTTCGCGGGCCGGGTCAGGGGAAAGCGGGGTACGGCAGAGCGGGGTCAACTAGGCTTTTCCGTAGGGGCAAAAGCCCCAAAGCGGATTCCGGGCTGGCGGGGGGAGTCATGACGGAACCGGCGAAGAAGGTGGCCGAGCGCGCGGAGGAACGGCTGGAGAAGGTGGCCGAGAACGTGCGCGAGCGGTTCGACCGGGTCACCGAGGGACGCTTCAGCGACAAGGTCAAGGAAGGGCGCTTCGCCGACCAGACGGACCACGGCGTGGACCGGGCGCGGGACGACGAGCGGCGCAAGAAGCAGGGCGGGTCGACCTAGACGATCCGCCGACGTGCGGGCCGGGATCCACGGGGGATCCCGGCCCGTTCGTGTTCTGCAGGGCCGGCCGGGACGTCAGGTTGCTCCCGGCGGGCACCACGCACCCGCCCTCGCGGTCGATCATGAAGTTGGCGGCGACAAACCGGACACCAAATACCGCCAAGTTCATGATCGACCAGGCCGGTCGGGTCGACGGCCAGTGAGGTCGACGTGGGCGGGTCGAGGTGGTCAGAGGCGGCGGTTCTCGCGGACCAGGCCGCCCTCGCACCAGTCCCGGTAGACGAAGAGATCCGGCCGGGCGAGCAGCACCCGGCTGTTGTGCGCCCAGTTGCGCATCAGGTCGTCGCCGGACTTCTCGGCCTGCTCGACCAGCTTGCGGAACCGGCGCTTGGGGTGGGCGCGGAAGTTCGTCCGGATGCCGTCGGCGGCGTAGATGTAGAGGCAGTGCAGCGTGAACCGCCGCGCCGGGCAGCCCTGATCCATGGCCAGATCGAACAGCGTCTGCACCAGATGGTCACCGGCTACCAGCAGATCCCAGTCGGGCGGCATCGAGGTCAGCGGCACCGAATCCGGCTGATAGGCCCACGCCCGAAGCTCGGCGGGCGAGGGATCGACCGGGTTGGCGAAGCCGCGGAACGTCTCTTCCTGCACGCTCACCGGCCGACCTTCCGCTTGCGCTGGCGGGGGCGCAGGCCACCCGCGGACCCTGGCTGCTGGGCCGAAACGTTAACGCGGTTGGACGGAGCAGGGGTAGACCTTCCCGGGATCAATTTGACAACGCCGGGCCGGATCTGCCCTGCGGCTGATCCGGCCCGGCCCGGTCAGTCGCCGGTGCCCAGGGGCAGCGGCGCGGGCGGCCGTGCGGCGGCGGCGCGGGTGCGCAGCCACTGCTTGAACCACGGGCTGTCCGGCAGGCGGGCGAGCAGCGGCCCGGTCACCACCGTGATCAACACGTACGCGGTGGCGAGCGCGGCGAGCTTCGGCTCCACCGGGTAGACGGCCGCGACGGCCAGCCCGGCGATGACGATGGAGAACTCGCCGCGCGGAGTCAGCGCCAGGCCGGCCCGCCAGCGTCCGGGCTCGGCGATTCCGGCCCGGCGGGCGGCCAGGTAGCCGGTGGCCACCTTCGTCGCCATGGTCACCACTGCGAGCAGCAGCGCGGGCAGCAGGACCGGCGGCATGTCCAACGGGTTGGTGACCAGCCCGAAGAACACGAAGAAGACCGCGGCGAACAGATCACGCAGCGGGGAGAGCAGCTCGGTGGCGTGGTGCGCCACCGGCCCGGACAGCGCGATGCCCACCAGGAACGCGCCGACCGCCGCCGACACCTGGAGCTTGGCCGCGACACCGGCAACCAGCAGGGTCAGGCCGAGCACCCCGAGCAGCAGCGCCTCCGGATCCTTGGCGGAGAGCGCGGCGGAGATCAGGTGGCCGTACCGGATCGCCACGGCCAGCACCACGACCACGGTGAACACCGCGACGGCGAGCGCGATGCCGCCCTTCATCAGGCCGACCCCGGCGAGCAGCGCGGTGACCAGCGGCAGGTAGAGGGCCATCGCCAGGTCCTCGATCACCAGGACGGAGAGGATCACCGGGGTCTCCCGGTTACCGACCCGGCCCAGGTCGCCGAGCACCTTCGCGATCACGCCGGACGACGACACCCAGGTCACGCCCGCGAGCACCACCGCCGCCACCCAGCCCCAGCCGAGCAGGAGCGCGAAGGCGAACCCGGGCAGCGCGTTGAACACCGCGTCGATCAGGCCGGCCGGCGCGGCGGACCGGAGGTTGCCCACCAGCTCGTTCGCGCTGTACTCCAGGCCGAGCATGACCAGCAGCAGGATCACGCCGATCTCGGCGCCGACCGCGAAGAACTCCTCGCTGGCGTTGAGCGGCAGCAGACCACCGTGCCCGAACGCCAGGCCGGCGAGCAGGTACAGGGGGATGGGCGAGACGCCGAAGCGACGGCTCAGCCGGCCGAGCAGGCCGAGCAGGAGCAGCAGCGCACCGACCTCGATGAGCAGGATTGTGGTTTCGTGCATACGCGTCAGCCGTCCGGATCGGTCTCGGCGAGGATCGCGGTCACGCCGTCGAGCCCCTGACGGGTACCGACCACGACGACCACATCGCCGGCTTCGAACCGGAAGGTGGGATCGGGCGAGACGTTCACGGCGCCCTGACGCAGCACGGCCACGATCGACGCGCTGGTCCGGGTGCGTGCTTTGGTGTCCGCGAGCCGCCTGCCGACGTACTTCGACCCCGCCGGCATGGCGATCTGCTCGGTCAGCAGCCCGGCGGCCTGCTCGCGCAGCCCGGAGAGCTGACCCAGCATCAGCGACGCGCCGAGGATGTCGGCGAGCGCCTCCGCCTCGTCGTCGGTCAGGGGTATGTCATGTTGGCAGGAGTCGGGATCGTCCGGGTCGTATAGGACCAGGTCGCGGCGGCCATTGCGGTGGGAGACCACGCCGAGCCGGCGGCCGGACTCCGTCATCAGATCATGACGTACGCCGATCCCGGGCAGGGCGGTCTGTTCGACACGTACTCGCACGTCGGTGAGGCTACCGCTGCCACGCACGCACCGCGTCCGGGGTGGAGCGGTCGCCCGGCGCTGCGTGATCAGGGGGCGTCGTCGCGAGCGGTGACGTAGGTGCCCTTGCCCTGGTGCCCCTCGACCAGACCTTCGGCCTGAAGGATCAACAGCGCCGAGCGGACCGGCTCCGCGGACACGTGGTAGTGCGCGATCAGTTCGCGCAGGGAAGGGAGTTTGTCGCCAGGGCCGTACTCGCCCGAAGCGATCTTGTCTCTGATGTCCTGCGCGATTCTCTGACGGTCCGAAACTCGGGGCATGGCGGCAACTCCTGGTAGGCCCCAAGATCTTCCCACGAGTCCGACCGGTCAGCCAACACTTCGCGTGCTAAGCATGCTCACTCCTTGTCATGCAATGCTTTGCATTGTATGTTCCTCGTGCGGATGCCTTCGGCGGAACGCCTGGTAGGCAACCGGCCCCCCGGTTGGCAGCCGTAGTCGGCGCGACTGGTCGTGCGCGGCCAGTCGTGTCGCCTCACCCGTCTCCTTTGGTCCGGAAGAAGGGACAATGTCGTGCGCAACCTCCTGCGAATACGTCCGAAGCGGCGGAACGCGCGCCCGCCCGACTCCGCGCCGGGCGGCCCCTACCGCTCCGCGTCGTACCTTCCGCTCCGGCCCTGGCAGGTGCGGGGCCACAGTTTCAGGACGTGCCGGCGAGGGCTGGACCCGGCCGAGGTCGCCGCGTTCCTCGACCGCGTCGCCGGGGACCTCGCCGCCGCGTACGCCGAAGTCGCACGTAGCCGGGACGAGACGGCGCGGATCAAGGGCGCGTTGCGCGAGTGGCAGTCCCGTCAGGCTCCCTCGATGCGCGACCTGGCCGGGCGGCCGTGACCGGGCGGTACGTGATCCATCTGCCGGTGCGCGCGGCGGACCTGGCCCGGGCGAAGATGCTCGGTCGCACGGCCGGCCGGTCGTTGGCGTTCCTCGCGGTGGTGGAGCTGGGCGGGATCACCGTGTCGACGGAGGACGACCAGTCCGTACGCCATTGGGTGTTCTGCGACCGCAAGCTGGACGGCGGCCGGCGTTGCGTGCTGCGCGCCGACCACGAGACTCCCTGCCTCGCGCGTCTCCCGCGTCGCTGAGATCTTGGTACGAAACGGCCCCTCCAAGGGCCTTTTCGTACCAAGATCTCTCCGGCCGGACCGGAGGACGGTGACTCAGGTCACAGGGGTGGAGTTGAGCGGAATAGACTCAACTCTGGTTGTGTCATGTCCAGTGGACACGCCGATCCGGGGGAGCCCATGAACACGGAACGTCTCACCACCAAGAGCCGCGAAGCCATCACCGGTGCCGTCGCGCTGGCGAACCAGCGCGGTCACGCCACCGTGGAGCCCTGGCACCTGCTGCTGTCACTGCTGGACACCGAAGGCTCGACCGCCGCGGGCCTGCTGCGCGCCGTCGGAGCCGACCCCGCCGAGCTGCGCCGCGTCGCCCAGCGCTCGGTCGACGCGCTGCCGGCCGCACGCGGGTCGAGCATCGCCGAGCCGACCCTGGCCCGCGAGTTCGTCAACGCCATCGGCGCCGCCGAGCAGATCGCGCGGCCGCTGGGCGACGAGTACACCTCCACCGAGCACCTGCTGGCCGGGCTGGCCCGGGTCGGCGGCGCGGTCTCGGTCGCGCTGAAGAACTCCGGCGCCACCGAGGAGAACCTGGTCGCCGCGTTCCCGACCGTCCGGGGCGGGGACCGCCGGGTGACTACCGCCGACCCGGAGCAGACCTACCAGGCCCTGGCCAAGTACGGCGTGGACCTCACCGCCAGCGCCCGCGACGGCAAGATCGACCCGGTGATCGGCCGGGACTCGGAGATCCGCCGGGTGATCCAGGTGCTGTCCCGGCGTACCAAGAACAACCCGGTGCTGATCGGCGAGCCGGGCGTCGGCAAGACCGCGATCGTGGAGGGCCTGGCCCAGCGGATCGTGGCCGGCGACGTGCCGGAGTCGCTGCGGGACAAGAAGCTCGTCTCGCTCGACCTCGGCGCGATGGTCGCCGGTGCGTCGTACCGCGGTCAGTTCGAGGAGCGGCTGAAGTCCGTGCTGGAGGAGATCAAGAACTCCGACGGCCAGGTCATCACGTTCCTGGACGAGCTGCACACCGTGGTCGGCGCCGGCAAGGGCGAGGGCTCGATGGACGCCGGCAACATGCTCAAGCCGATGCTGGCGCGCGGCGAGCTGCGGATGGTCGGCGCGACCACGCTCGACGAGTACCGCGAGCACATCGAGAAGGACCCGGCCCTGGAGCGCCGCTTCCAGCCGGTGCTGGTCGGCGAGCCGACCATCGAGGACACCATCGGCATCCTGCGCGGGCTCAAGGAGCGCTACGAGGTGCACCACGGCGTACGGATCACCGACGCCGCACTCGTGGCCGCCGCCTCGCTCTCCGACCGGTACATCACCGACCGGTTCCTGCCGGACAAGGCGATCGACCTGGTGGACGAGTCGGCGTCCCGGCTGCGCATGGAGATCGACTCGCGCCCGGTCGAGGTGGACGAGATCGAGCGGGCGGTACGCCGCCTGGAGATCGAGGAGATGGCGCTCGCGAAGGAGCCGGACGCCGCGTCCGCCGAGCGTCTGGAGCGGCTGCGCAAGGAGCTGGCCGACAAGCGCGAGCAGCTCACCGCGCTCTCCGAGCGCTGGCAGACCGAGAAGAGCCACATCACCAAGCTCTCCACCGCCAAGGAGGAGCTGGAGCGCCTCGGTGGCGAGGCCGAGCGGGCCGAGCGCGACGGCGAACTGGAACGCGCCGCCGAGCTGCGGTACGGCCGGATTCCCGCGCTGCGGACCGAGCTGAAGCAGGCCGAAGAGGAGCTGGCCCGGCTCCAGGCCGACGGCGCGATGCTCAAGGAGGAGGTCGGCGCGGACGACATCGCCGCCGTGGTCGCCTCCTGGACCGGCATCCCCGCCGGTCGGCTGCTCGAAGGCGAGACCGCCAAGCTGCTCCGGATGGAGGAAACGCTGCGCGGCCGCGTGGTCGGCCAGGCCGAGGCGGTGGGCGCGGTCTCCGACGCGGTACGCCGCGCCCGGGCCGGCGTCGCCGACCCGGACCGGCCGACCGGCAGCTTCCTGTTCCTCGGCCCGACCGGCGTCGGCAAGACCGAGCTGGCCAAGGCGCTCGCCGAGTTCCTCTTCGACGACGAGCGGGCCATGGTCCGCATCGACATGAGCGAGTACGGCGAGAAGCACTCGGTGGCCCGCCTGGTCGGCGCCCCGCCCGGGTACGTCGGCTACGAGGAGGGCGGCCAGCTCACCGAGGCGGTACGCCGCCGGCCGTACTCGGTGATCCTGCTGGACGAGGTGGAGAAGGCCCACCCGGACGTCTTCGACGTGCTGCTCCAGGTGCTCGACGACGGCCGGCTCACCGACGGTCAGGGCCGTACCGTGGACTTCCGCAACGCGATCCTGATCCTCACCTCGAACCTCGGTTCGTCGGTGATCAGCGACCTGACGCTCACCGAGAACGAGCGCCGGGAGGGTGTGCTCGCGGTGGTCCGGTCGCACTTCAAGCCGGAGTTCCTCAACCGGCTCGACGACATCGTGGTGTTCGCCGCGCTCCAGGGCGAGGACCTGCGGTCGATCGTGGACATCCAGCTCGACCGCATGCGCCGCCGGCTGGCCGACCGCCGGCTGGGCCTGGAGATCACCGACGCGGCCCGCACGTGGCTGGCCGAGCACGGGTACGACCCGATCTACGGTGCCCGCCCGCTGCGCCGGCTGGTGCAGTCGGCGATCGGCGACCAGCTCGCGAAGGCGCTGCTGGCCGGTGACATCCGCGACGGCGACACGGTCCGCGTCGACCTGTCCGACTCCAAGGAGTCCCTGGCGGTGACCGCCGCCTGACCCGCACCACCCCGCGAAGGCCCGGCCCTCCCGGCCGGGCCTTCGCCGTCCCCGGCCGTGCCGGCCCGCGTGCCGTGGGTGCTGCCCGCCGTGGTGTTAACAAGGGGCCCTTCTTCTACCGGAGGCGTTAAAAGGGGGCCCTTCCTTTCACGCGAACGGAGTGAGCGTGAGGGGTTGGTGGGGTGGGCACATAGTGGGGCATGAGCGGGAGCTGGGAACGGGAACTGGACGCGGCCGCGCGGGAACTCGACCGCGCGGACACCCTCGCCTTCGGCGGGGTGGGACTGGCGGGGCAGATCCTGCCCGCGACCGAGGCGTACCGGACGCTGGAACAGGGGCTGCAGGAGCACCCGGAGGAGGCCCGCAAGCGGGTCGACAGGTTGCTCCGCAAGGGTTCGCCGGCCGGCCGGGCGTACGCGGCGACGCTGCTGGAGGCGGTCGATCGGGCCGCCGGGCGGGACGCCTGGGCCCGGCTGCGCGGCGACGACGGCGAGTTCACCACGTTCTCCGGCTGCCTCATGGGCCGCGCCACGCTGGGCGAATACGCCGCCGACCGGCTCGCCGCCGCCGACAGTAGCTGAGCACACACTCAGCGAACAGGACTTCAGCAGGCGTGCGTGCGGTTGTTACCGTTCCCGCCGAGCACGTTGGGGGAGGCGGTCGTGAACGGTTCGTTGGCGTGGGTGCTGGCCACGCTGGGATGTCTGGTCGGGGTGGCCGGAGTGGTGATCGCGGTGATCGCGTGGCGGAAGTCCCAGTCCGCGTCCCGCCCGAAGACGAAGGCGGCGCCGGGTGACCCGTTCCGGGACCGGGACGCGGACGCGCTGCGCGGCGACCCGCGCGCGCTCAAGCCCGGCGACATCGTCGAGATCCGCGCGGTGCCGTACACGGTCCGTGGCTCGGTGCACCTGGTCGAGGGCGGCTGGAGCTGGGCGGAGCACCTGCTCGACGATGCGGGCGGCGTGAAGCGCTGGCTCTCCGTCGAGGCCGACCCGGACCTGGAGATGGTGCTCTGGACCAGCGAGCCGGGGGCCACCGTGACGCCCGGCGCCCCGACGCTGGAGATCGCCGGCCGTCGCTACAACTGGGACGAGTCGGGCCAGGCCCGGTACACGGCCACCGAGGGCACCGGCCTCGACCCGAACGGCACCATGCGCTACTACGACTACCAGGCGCCCGGCGGCGCACGGCTGTCGTTCGAGGCGTACGGCGAGGCCGGCTGGGAGGTCAACCTCGGCGAGGAGCTGCGCCGCGCCGAGGTGATGATCTACCCGCAGGGTGGCCCGGACACGGTGCGCTGACGTGCTCGTCTGTCTGGACGCGCCCTACGTCGACACCAGCGCCGCCGATCTGAGCCTGGCCCTGGGCGGCCCGGAGCTGCCGGCGCTCGCCGTACGCGACATCGACCTGCCCGGCCTGCCCCGGCTGCGGCTGCGCCTGCTGGGCGCCTCCCACCAGGTGGTGCTCGGCACGCTCACCGAGACGGTCGCCTGCCTGCCCGGCCGCCCGCCGCACCTGCCGGGCACGCTGCACGACGAGACGGCCGGCTACCGGTTCCTCGCCACAGTGCTCCGGCCGGAGGGCGACGGCCTGCGTACCCGGGTCGCGGCGCTGCGCGCCGAGCTGGCCGAGGACCCGTACGCGCTGATCGGCGTCTTCCCCGGCGACGAGGACGCGGTCACCGCGCTCTCCGTGCGGCCCGCCCCGCCGGACGGCGTGCTCGCCTGGCGCACCTGGCACGCCTACCCGCAGACCAACGAGCTGGTCCTGACCGAGACGGTGGTGGAGGAGCTGTGACGTACCGACGGTGGTTCGTGGTGGGCGTGGCGGTCGCCGTCATCGGCGCGCTCATCGCCGCCTTCACGATCTTCTACGGCAACTTCTCGCCGCGCGGCTACGTGGAGGACACCTTCTCCCGCGCCTCCGGGCGGGACATCGGCTCGAACGCGATCGCTTACACCTCGAACAAGGCGCCGAGCGACGTGTCCAAGCAGATCACCGACACCTGGAAGCCGGCCGACCAGTACGTCGACGGCAGCGGCGTGTACCTGCGCTACGACGACGACTCGGTGGTGATCCTCCCGCTCGCCGTCGGCTCGGTGATCCTGCTGGAGAAGATGACCACCGCCTACCCCCGGTACCACAGCGTCGTCGGCAACAGCTGGGGCTGGGGCCGAGGCAGCACGGTCCGGGGCGGCGGCCCCGGTTCCGGCAAGTAGCCCCTCCGACCCCCTCACCCTGGAGTCTCCTGTGCAGCATCTCGTCACCGACCTGCTGGTCACCCTCGCCTACGGCGCGGTCGGCGTCGTCCTGATGGCGATCGGCTACGTCCTGGTCGACCTGGCCACCCCCGGCAAGCTCCACGAGCTGATCTGGACCGAGCGCAACCGCAACGCGGCTCTGCTGCTCTCGTCCAACCTGCTCGGGGTCGGCACGATCGTGGTCGCCGCGATCGTGGCCAGCGACGACGACTTCACGCTGGGGCTGGTCGGGGCCGCCGCGTACGGCATCCTCGGTCTGGTGATCATGGCGGCGGCGTTCGTGCTGCTCGACGTGGCCACTCCGGGCAAGCTCGGTGAGCTGCTCGTCGACCCGGAGCCGCACCCGGCGGTGTGGGTCTCCGCCACCGTGCACCTCGCCACCGGTGCGATCATCGCGGCCGCGATCATCTGATGAGCGGAAAGCCCGCACAGCATTCGGCGGGGAAGGACAAGCGCACCCAGACGGTGATCTGGTCCGTGGTCGTGGGGATCGTGGTCGTCGTCTGCGCCATCGGCGCGTTCAGCGGCGACTCGGACACCTCCGTCCCCGCGCCGGCGGCCGACGAGCGGTCCGGCACCGTGCCGATCCTCCGGGCCGCCGCCGACAGCCAGGGCATCTGCTACGGCTGGGAACTGCTCGACGTGTACGACGAGGTGAGCGTCGGCTCCAACCTCGGCGACGGCACCACAGTCGTCGACGCTCCCGGCTGCACGCGCTGGATCGCTGTGTCCGCGAACGTCAGGTACACCTCGTCCAGCAGCGAGTCGGAGGACTCCGCCACGATCCGGATCAAGGGCTCGGACGACATCGAGTTCGCCGACCTCGCCGCGATCGAGACCCGCCTGGGCCGCTTCGGGCTGGACGAGGAGGCATTCGTCGACGACCCGGGCTGGGCCGTCACCCGGGCCGCCACGATCCTGCCGCTGCTCGCCGCCGAGCGCGGGCTCGCCGAGCCGGCCGCCACCCCCACCGCCGGGCCGTCGACCGCGGCCGCACCGCTGCCGGACGCCGGCAACGACTTCTGGCGGGACCGCTGGATCTACGTCCTCAGCTCGCTCGGTCTGTTCCTGCTCGCCGCGCTGTTCCTCGTCGTGGGCGTGCGCCAGCGCCGCAACCACCGGGGACGGGTGCCCGCGCAGCGCGCCGGGGCGGGAGCCGCCGGACGTACCCGGAGCAGACGGTGACAGCCGACGTGGCCGCACGGCCGCGGTGGCGCCTGGCCCGCGCGGCGGTCCTGCTCGCGGTCTTCGTGTGCGCGGCCTGCGGCCTGGTGTACGAGCTGGCGCTGGTCGCGCTCGGCAGCTACCTGATCGGCGACACGGTCGGCCAGGCGTCGATCGTGCTCGGCGTGATGGTCTTCGCGATGGGCGTCGGCGCGCTGGTGGCGAAGCCGTTGCAGTCCCGGGCGGTGGTCTCGTTCGCGGTGATCGAGCTGACGCTGGCGCTGCTCGGGGGCCTGTCCGTGCTCGGCCTCTACGCCGCGTTCGCCTGGCTCGACCTGTACGGTCCGGCGCTCGTCGGCACCGCGTTCGTGCTCGGACTGCTGATCGGCGCGGAGATCCCGCTGCTCATGGTGATGCTGCAACGCATCCGGGAGCAGTCGGCGGGCAGCGCGGTGGCCGACCTGTTCGCCGCCGACTACGTGGGCGCGCTGCTCGGCGGGCTGGCCTTCCCGTTCCTGCTGATCCCGGTCTTCGGCCAGCTCAAGGGCGCGCTCGTGGTGGGCGCGGTGAACGCGGTCGCCGGTGTGGTGCTCGTCTTCACCGTGTTCCGCGCCGAACTCGGCCGCCGGGCGCGGGCCGCGCTGGGCGCGGCCACCGTCGTGGTCGGCCTGCTTCTCGGGTACGCCTGGGTGACCGCCCACGACTTCGAGGTGACCACCCGCCAGCAGCTCTACCGCGACCCGGTGGTGCACGCCGAGCGCAGCCGGTACCAGGAGATCGTGCTCACCCGATCGGTGCGCGAGCCCGGCCACTCCGACACCGACCTGCGGCTGTTCCTCAACGGCGACCTCCAGTTCAGCTCGATCGACGAGTACCGCTACCACGAGGCGCTCGTGCATCCGGCGATGCGGGGGGCGCACGGTGACGTGCTGGTGCTCGGCGCCGGGGACGGGCTGGCCGCACGGGAGATCCTCAAGTACCCGGACGTGCGCTCGGTGACGCTCGTCGACCTCGACCCGGCAGTGGTCGAGCTGGCCCGCCGGGAGCCGCAGCTGCGCGAGCTGAACCGGGAGTCGCTCACCGACCCCCGGGTACGGGTGCTCAACCTGGACGCGTTCGCCTGGCTGCGTACCGCCACGGACCGCTTCGACGTGGTGATCGCCGACCTGCCCGATCCGGACGAGACGGCCACCGCGAAGCTCTACACGATCGAGTTCTACACGCTGATCCGGCCGGTGCTGGCCCCCGGCGGGCGGCTCGTCGTGCAGTCCGGGTCGCCCTACTTCGCACCCCGGTCGTACTGGTCGATCGAGCGGTCGGTGCGCGAGGCGGGCTTCGCCACAGTGCCGTACCACGTCGACGTGCCGAGCTTCGGCGACTGGGGGTTCGTGCTCGCCGCGCCGGGTGACGTCGCGCCGGAACTGGCGCTGCCGGACGATCCGCCGCCGCTGCGTTTCCTCACCCCGGCGGTGCTGGCCGCCGCCGGCACGTTCCCCGCCGACCGGGCCCGGATCGACGTACCGGCCTCCACCCTGTTGCGCCCGAGGGTGCTGGACTACGCCCGCGAGGAGTGGCGCGGCTACTAGGTTTCGGGACATGCCACCCGAATCGTCGTCGCGTCACCGACCGGGGATCGGCTGGCTGGTCCGCCGGCTGCCGACCCGGGCGGTCGAGGCGGCGTCCTACCTCCAGGCGTTCGTGCTCTCCGGCGTGGTCACCGTGCTGGCCGTGCGGGCGTACCTGAAGGCCACCGACTATCCACAGCTCGGCGGCGGCGGGCTGCACATCGCGCACGTCCTCTGGGGCGGCCTGCTGCTCGCCGTCGGCCTGGGCATCCCGCTCGTCTTCCTCGGCGGTGGCGCCCGCAGCGGCGGGGCGGTGATCGGCGGCATCGGGTTCGGGTTGTTCATCGACGAGGTGGGCAAGTTCGTCACCACCGGCACCGACTACTTCTACGCCCCCGCCGCCGCCATCATCTATGTCGCGTTCGCGCTGCTGGTCCTGCTCATCCAGGCGGTACGCGGGCGCACCGGCCGGTCCCGGCTGACCCCGGCCGAACGCACGGCGAACGCACTGGACATGGTGCTCAGCGGCCTGCCGGGCGGGCTGACCGACCGCCGCCGGATCGCCGTGCTGCGGCTCGTCCAGGGCACCGGACCGGCCACCGAGACGGCGGTGGCGCACCTGCTCGAAGCGGTGCCCCACCGGGAACCGCCGCCGGTGCCGCTCTGGCAGCGGGCGGCGGACCGGGCCCGGCGCCTCGCCGTCTGGGCGGCCGGACGCCGCTGGCTGGTCTGGCCGGTGGTGGTCTACCTGGTGGTGGAGCCGGTGCTCACGGTGGTGGCGGTGTTCCTCGACGGGGTGACCGGGAAACTGGACCAGGAACGGGAGTGGGGCGCGGTGCTCGGCGTCAGCGCCACCGCGTTGATCACCGCCGTGCTCGGTCTGTGGGCCGCCTGGCTGCTGCGCCGCAACCGGGCCGAGGCGTTCCGCCTGTTCAAGCTGGCGCTGCTCGTCGACCTGCTGTTCGGGCAGGTCTTCAACTTCACTGTGAACCAGTTCGGCGCGGTCTCCGCCGTCGCGCTCGATCTCGCGTTGCTCGGCGTGGTCACCGCCGAGCACCGCCGGTTGCGGCGCGCCGCCGAGAGGTAGAGCCGTTTCCGGCGTGCTGAGCTGGTGGAAGATCGCTACGGTGGGCATCTGATCCAGGAAGGGAGAATCATGGTCGATGCTCCGGGCACCCCGCCCCGCACGCGTCCCGGCGTGGTGACGCTCTCCAGTTGGCTGCTCATCCTCGTCGCCGCGATCCAGGTGCTGAACCTGATCGTGGCGCTGACCGTCGTCGGCAAGATCCGCGACGTTCTCACCGACGCGTACGCGGGCACCTCGGCCGAAGGGGCCGGCGACATCGCGTACGCGTTCAGCATCATCACGGCGGTCGTGTCGCTGCTGATCGCGGCCGGGCTCGTCGTCCTCGCGCTGCTGAACAACCGGGGCAAGAACGGCTCCCGGATCACCACCTGGGTGCTGGGCGGCATCCTGTTCTGCTGCACCGGCGGTGGGCTGCTGACCGGCCTCACCGGCGGCATGACGGGCGGCGGCAACACCACCGGTGACGTGCCCAGCTCGGAGGAGATCCAGCGCCGGCTGGAGGACGCGCTGCCGTCCTGGTACACCCCGGTCAACCTGCTGCTGGGTCTGGTCGCGCTGCTCGCCCTGCTGGCCGCGCTGATCCTGCTGGCGCTGCCGAAGGCGAACGAGTTCTTCCGCAAGCCCAAGGCCGGCTGGGAGCCGCCGGTGCCCGGTGGCGCCTACCCGGCGTACCCGTCGCACCCGGGCCAGTCCGGGGATCCGGCGTACCCGTCGTACCCGCCGGCTCCCGGCACCCCGCCGTCGACGCCCGGCGGTCAGCCGCCGTCCGCGCCCGGTGGTCAGCCGCCGTCCGCGCCCGGTGGTCAGCCGGGTGAGCGCCGCGACCCGGAGCCGCCATCCGGAAGTTGACGTCCGGATTGCAGCGACGCCGACGATCCCTCCGAGTAGGTTGCAAGCCGACGCCTACCGGAGGGATCAGTCGTGTCGTACCCCGAACGGGCCGCACCCCGCCGGCCGGGCACGGTCCTCGCCGCGGCGGCGCTGCTGCTGGTGATGGCGGTCGGCGCCGTGGCGTACGCGGTGGTCAACCTGGCCGTCGGCGGCGGCACGGTGGACCGGTTCCGGGACGCGGCAGCCGAGCGGACCGGCGCCAGCGGCGGCGACGTCGACCAGGTGGCCGGTCTGCTGCGCGGCTCCACAGTGCTGGCCGCCGTGCTCGGCGTGCTCGCCGCGCTGCTGCTCGTCGGGCTGGCGCTCGGTCTGCTCGCCGGCCGGTCCGGTGCCCGCACGGCGACCTGGGTGGTCGCCGGAACGGGCCTGCTCTGCGGTTGCTGCGGGCTGGCGGTGCTGGTCGGCCAACGGGCCGCCCCGCTGCGGCTCGGCGCGGACGACCGGATCACCGCCGACCTGCTGGGGCTCGTCGGCGACGCGTACCCGTCGTGGTGGATCCCGGTGAACGCGACGCTGTCGGTGGCGCAGATCCTCGGCTATCTGGTGGTCGCCGTGCTGCTCACGCTGCCGTCGTCCGGCGCGTTCCTGCGACGCCGTACCGCACCGCTGCGGCTGTCCGGCTACGGCTCGACAGTGTCCGGCGCGGTCGCCCCCGGGCCGACGCCCTGGGGGCCGCCACCCGGCCTGAACCCGCCCCCGTCCGTCCCGCCCGCGACGCCGCCGGGTGGGTTCCCGCCACCTCCCGAGGACAGCCGATGACCGGTGACACCCACCCCTCCCGGCGCCGCGCCCTGGTGACCGGCGCCAGCCTGGGCATCGGCGAGGCGTTCGCCCGCCGGCTCGCCGCCGACGGATGGGACGTCGTCCTGGTGGCCCGGGACGCCGTCCGGCTCGACGCGCTGGCGGCCGAGCTGACTGGCCGGCACGGCGGTGACGCCGAGACGATCGCGGCCGATCTGTCCACCGAGGACGGCTGCGCGGCGGTCGAGCAGCGGCTGACCGCCGGTACGCCGATCGAGCTGCTCGTCAACAACGCCGGCATCAGTCTGAGCACGTCGTTCGTCCGCTCGTCGGTGGCGGACGAGGCGCGGCTGGTCCGGCTCAACGTGCTCGCCGTGCTGCGTCTGACCCACGCCGCCCTCGGTCCGATGATCGAGAGAGGCCACGGGGCAGTGATAAATGTCTCTTCCGTTGCCGGCTTCGGTGTCCCCATGCCGGGATCCACGTACTCGGCCAGCAAGGCGTGGGTGACGAATTTCAGTGAATCGATCGGCCAATCCGTCGCGCCGCTGGGTGTGCGCGTGATGGCGCTCTGTCCCGGCTACACGCGAACCGGAGTTCACGAACGCGCGGGCATCGACATGTCGCGCCTGCCCGCCTGGGCCTGGCTGCGAGCCGACGATGTGGTCGCCGAAGGGCTCCGTGACCTGCGGAAAGGCAAGGCGGTGAGCGTTCCGGACTGGAAGTACAAGGTGGCGGTGGCCGGGCTGCGGCACGCGCCGAAGCGGCTGCTGCGCGGCTTCCGGCGGGACACCCGGGGTGCGGTCGGCCGGCAGCGCGGCTGACCGGCGGCAGCCCGTACGCGCACCGGCCCGGCGGCCGACCGGGATGGACGGTCGCACAGCGTAGCCGCTCATCGCCACCCGTCGGTCGCCCGCAGGGTTGACCAGGGCAGGCCCGAAACATGGCGCTCAGACTTGCGAAGTACGCTCTTGGGCCATGGGCGACCACGACGACCTGCGCAAATTCATCACTGACCTCGCTGTGGTGCACGGCCGGGTGGTGCTCTCGTCGGGCCGCGAGGCGGACTGGTACGTGGATCTGCGTCGCGTCACGCTCCATCACGAGGCGGCTCCGTTGATCGGCCGGGTCATGCGTGACCTCACCGCCGACTGGGCCTACGACGCGGTCGGCGGGCTGACCCTGGGCGCCGATCCGGTGGCCGCCGCCATGCTGCACGCCTCGGCGGGCACCGGCCACGCGGTCGACGCCTTCGTGGTCCGCAAGGAGGGCAAGGCCCACGGTCTCCAGCGCCGGATCGAGGGGCCGGACGTCTCCGGGCGACGGGTGCTCGCGGTCGAGGACACCTCCACCACCGGTGGAAGTGTGTTGACGGCTGTCGACGCATTGCGTGAGGCAGGGGCCGAGGTGGTGGGTGTGGCGGTTATTGTTGATCGAGGTGCCGGCGACACGGTGCGAGCCGCCGGATTGCCCTATCGGGCGGCCTATACGTTGGCTGACCTCGGCCTTGTGGCGTAAAAGTTTGCCGATTCGGATCTGCTGATATGCAGGCGGATCGATGCTGCTGGTGGAAGGATGGAATACGTGGGAACTGCGTTGGCTGAAATGACCATGCCTCAGATCTCGCCGCTTGCCGGCGAGCCGATCGAACGCGCCGACGCCGAGCGGCTTGCGGGGGTCCTCAAGGCCCTCGCTGACCCCGCCCGGCTGCGGCTGCTCAGCCTGATCCAGTCGGCTCCCGAGGGGGAGGCGTGCGTGTGTGACCTCACCGCGCCGCTCGGCCTCTCGCAGCCGACGGTCAGCCACCACCTGCGAATCCTCACCGAGGCCGGCTTGCTGGAGCGGGAGAAGCGCGGGGTCTGGGCGTACTACCGGCTGGTGCCGTCCGCGATCGCCACGATCGCGGATCTGCTCACCCCGCCGCGGAAGCGGGCCACCAAGAAGGCTCGCTGAAACCTTCGGGCCGACCCGACCGAGGGTCGTCCCGACCGGGTGACCGGTGGCGTGCGAGGGGTGGCGCCATCAGCGCACGGTGACGGCTGTCGTCGTCCGTGTGACCCGGCTGGAGCAGTGCTGTCGAAGGCCGGTCCTCGTCCGAGGGCCGGCCTTCGGCGTCCGTACGTGCTCAGCGGCGGTGCTGACCGCCGTGCCCGTCGCCGTGCCCGGGACGGTGCTCCTCGATGCCCTCCCGGGCCGCCTCCACAGTGCCGGCCACAGTCGCCGCGGTGATGACGGCGACCGCCTCGCCGCGCTTGCGTGCCCGCCGGTCGCGGAGGAACTCGAAGAAGATCGGCAGCACCGAGATCACGATGATCAGCGCGACCACCGGCAGGATGTACCTGTCGATCTTGTCGCCGATGGCGTCGTAGATCTGCCGGGCCAGCAGGTAGCCGATCAGCAGGATGCCGTCCACCCAGAGGACCGCGCCCACCACGTTCCACACGAAGAACTGGCGGGCCGGCATGCCGAGCACCCCGGCCACCGGGTTGAGGAACGTCCGCACGATCGGGATGAACCGGGCCAGCACCACGGCCTTCGCCGGGCCGAACTTCTGGAAGTAGTACTCCGCCTTCTCCACGTACTCCCGCTTGAACAGACGGGAGTTGGGCTTCTCGAACATGCGCCGGCCGTACCGGGCGCCGAGCCAGTGCCCGAGCTGGGCGCCGACGATGGCGCAGAGCGGACCGCCGATCATCAGCCCGGCCAGGGACAGGCGGGTGCCGTCGCCGAAGATGGCGTCGGCCACCGGAGAGGCGGCCACCCCGGCCAGGAACAGCAGCGAGTCGCCCGGGAAGAAGAAGCCGACGAGCAGCCCGGTCTCGGCGAAGAGGATCACCCAGACGCCGATCATGCCGAAGGTGTGGATGAGGTCCTTCGGATCGAGCGGGTTCAGCGCCACGCTCTCGGAGAACATCCGGGTCTTCTCTGCTGTGTCCACGGCCACACAGGGTACCCCGGCCCGGTCCGGCATTTCGGCCGGACCGGGCGTCCTCGTCAGAGGCGGGGGTCGACCGGCTCGGACTCGCAGGCGAGGATCGCGAACACCAGCTCGTGGCGGCGCCAGAGCGGGGCGTCCTCGGCCAGCGCGTCCAGGGCGGCCAGGCCCAGTCCGTGCTCGCGCAGGGCGAGCCCGCGCTTGCGACCCAGCGAACGGCGGCGCAACGCGGCGAGCTGCCCCGCCTCGGTGTACCCGGGACCGTAGATGATCCGCAGGTACTCCCGCCCCCGGCACTTGATCCCCGGCTGGAGCAACGAGCCCTTCGGCGAACGGGCGGCCAGGCCCGCGTACGGCTTGACCACCATGCCCTCGCCACCGGCCGCGGTGAGCGCCAGCCACCACTCGGTGGCGTCGGCCACCGCCGACTCGTCGGCCAGGTCCACCACCCGCCGCCGGGTCGGCGTGAAGAACTCCGGGTCGGCGGCGCAGAGCCGGTCGGCCAGCGCCAGGTGCCAGCCGTGGTCGCGGTCGGCGTAGCTCACCCCGGCCCCGGCCAGCACCGCGAACGGCGCCAGCGTCACCCCGCGCAGCCCGTCGGTCGGCCGGACGTACGCCCGGTAGGCAGCCGAGTAGGCGGTGATCTCGGCGGCCCGCCCGGCCATCCGGTCGCGCAGCCCCGCCACCGGCATCCCGCGCCCGGCGGCGGTGTCCAGCGCGGCGAGCACCGCCGGCAACGCGGCCCGCCCGGCCGCGCCGACCCCGGCGTACTGCTCGCGGATCAGCCCGCTCGCCTTCGCCGACCAGGGCAGCAGCTCGGCGTCGAGCAGCAGCCAGTCGGTGTCCAGCTCGGCCCAGAGACCGGCGCTGGTGACCGCGGCGCGCACCCGGGTCAGCAGCTCGCCGTCGAGCGGCGGATCGAAGAACGGCCTGCCGGTACGGGTGTGCACCACCCCGCCGCCGAAACGGCCCGGCTCCCGCTCCACGAGCACCACCGCTCGCGAGCCCATGTGCTTCTCCTCGCAGACCACCCGCTCGACGCCCGCCGCGCGGTAGTCGGCGAACGCCTCGGCCGGGTGCTCCAGGAACCCGTCCACTGCCGACGTGGAGCAGGGCGCCATGGTCGGCGGCAGCCACACCAGCCGGCCCGGGTCGACCGCGAACCGGCTCATCACCTCCAGCGCGGCGGCGGCGTTCTCGGCCGGCACGGTCAGCGACCCGTACGCGTGGGTGAGGTGCCGTCGCCCGGTCACGTCGGCCAGGTCCAGCACGGTGTCCGGCCGCGACGGCGTGACCGGGACCAGCGGACGTGCCGGGGCGTACCACTCCTTCACCGCCGGGACCGCCACCAGCTCCTTCTCCGGGTAGCGCAGCGCGGTGAGCTGCCCGCCGAACACGCAGCCGGTGTCCAGGCAGATGGTGTTGTTCACCCACTCCGGCTCGGGCGTCGGCGTGTGCCCGTACACGACCATCGCCGAGCCGCGGTAGTCCCGCGCCCACGGGTAGCGCACCGGCAGGCCGTACTCGTCGGTCTCGCCTGTGGTCTCGCCGTAGAGCGCGAACGACCGCACCCGGCCGGACGCCCGCCCGTGGTACGCCTCCTTCAGCCCGGCGTGCGCCACCACGAGCCGGCCGCCGTCGAGCACGTAGTGGCTGACCAGGCCGTCGATGAACGTCTCCACCCCGGCGACGAACTCCGGCGACTCGGCGGCGAGCTGCTCCATCGTCTCGGCCAGGCCGTGGGTCAGCCGGACGTCCCGGCCGCGCAGCTTGCGCAGCAGCTTCTGCTCGTGGTTGCCCGGCACGCAGATCGCGTGCCCGGCCGCCACCATGCCCATCACCAGGCGGAGCACGCCGGGCGAGTCCGGGCCGCGGTCCACCAGGTCACCGACGAACACCGCGGTACGCCCCGACGGGTGCGCCGCGTCCACCGGGCGGCCCGCGTCGTCGTGCCGCAGCACGTAGCCGAGCCGGGACAGCAGCGCCTCCAGCTCGGTCCGGCAGCCGTGCACGTCCCCGACCACGTCGAACGGGCCGGTCAGCTCCCGCCGGTCGTTGAACAGCTTCTCGTAGCGGACCTCCGCGGCGTCGATCTCGTCCACCCCGCGCAGCACGTGCACCTTGCGGAAGCCCTCGCGGGCCAGCCGCCCGTACGACTGCCGCAGGTCGCGGCGCATCCGGTTGAGCACCTGGCGGCCGTGCGTCCGGTCGGCGCGCGCCTCCGTACGCTCCCAGGCCACCGCCTCCGGCACGTCCAGCACGATCGCCACCGGCAGCACGTCGTGCTCCCGGGCCACCCGGATCAGCCCGGCGCGGGCGTGCGGCTGGAGGTTCGTCGCGTCGACCACAGTCAGCAGTCCCCGCCGCAGCCGGATGGCGGCGACGTGGTGCAGCGCGTCGAACGCGTCGGCGGACGCGGACTGGTCGTTCTCGTCGTCGGCCACCAGCCCGCGGAACGTGTCCGAGGAGAGCACCTGGCTGGGCGCGAAGTGCCGCCGGGCGAACGTCGACTTGCCGGAGCCGGAGACGCCGACGAGCGCCACCAGTGCCAGCTCGGGGATGTCCAGGACGGTCATCGGTTCGTCGCCTCCTTCCGGTCGTTGCTGGTGTTCTCATTGCGGTCATCCCGCGTCAGCACCGCGATCTGGGTCGGCGTGCCCACCTCCGGGTCCTCGTCGCCGACGCCGCCGAGCACCGCCGTGTAGCCGTGCGCCGCCACCACCCGGTCCACCCAGGCGGCGAACTCGGCCCGGGTCCACTCGAACCTGTGGTCGGCGTGCCGGAACCGGCCCGGCGCGAGCCCCTCGTAGCGCACGTTGTACTCGACGTTCGGGGTGGTCACCACCACCGTGCCCGGCCGGGCGTGACCGAACACCGCGTCCTCCAGCGCCGGCAGGCGCGGCGGGTCGAGGTGCTCGACGACCTCCATCAGCACCGCCGCGTCGTACCCCCGGAGCCGGTCGTCCCGGTAGGTGAGCGCGGACTGCCACAGCCGGATCCGGTCCCGCTGCCGCTCCGGAAGCCGGTCCAGGCGCAGCCGCCGGGCCGCCAGGCCGAGCGACCGGTCCGACACGTCGACGCCCACCACCTCGGTGAACCGCCGGTCGGCGACGAGCGCGGTGAGCAGCGCACCGCCACCGCAGCCCAGGTCCAGCACCCGGCTCGCGCCGCTGTCCCGCAGCGCGGCGAGCACCGCCTCCCGTCGCCGTACCGCCAGGGAGGCCCGGCGGACGTCCTCCGCCGTCCCGGCCCCGCCGCCCGACGACCCGGCCGGCTCTCCGGTCGACGGCTCGATGCTGTCGTCGGCGGGCGGCTCGTCGGCGAGCCGCAGCTCGGTCAGCCGGGCCATCGCCTCACCCGCGAGCGCCCGGCGGTGCGCCAGATAGCGGCGCGTGATCAGGCCCCGCTCCGGATGACCGGCCAGCCAGCCGGCGCCGGCCCGCAGCAGCTTGTCCACCTCGTCCGGCGCCACCCAGTAGTGCTTGGCGTCGTCGAGCACCGGCAGCAGCACGTACAGGTGGTTGAGGGCGTCCGCGAGCCGCAGCGTGCCGGTCAGCGTCAGGTCGACGTAGCGGCTGTCACCCCACTCCGGGTACGTCTCGTCGAGCGGGATCGGGGTGGCAGTCACGGTCCAGCCCAGCGGGGCGAAGATCCGTACCGCCAGCTCGGCGCCGCCGCGGCAGCGCAGCACCGGCACCCGTACGGTCAGCGGGATCGCGCTCGCCGCCAGCTCGGGACGGTCGCGCGACTCGCCCCGCAGGGCGGAGCGGAACACCTTCGACAGCGCCGACGAGAGCAGGCTGGAGGCGGCGTACGGGCGGTCGTTGACGTACTGCCCGAGCGCGAAGCCCTCCGGCGCCCGGTTCCGGCGGCCGCCGCCCAGCTTGAGCGGATCGACCTCGACCAGCAGCGCCGCGGTGCAGCGCGCCTCGTCCGCCTCCGGGTAGAACACATGCGCGGCACCGGCGGGCAGGTCGAAGCTCTGCACGCGGTCCGGATGCTTCACCAGGAGGTGTCCGAGGTCGGTCGCCGGGCGGTGGGTCGTGGTCAGGGTCAGCAGCACCCATCGATGATCTCGTGATCGCCCGGTTCCTGTCGTGGGGGTTTCCGGGGAGGCCGAATCCCGCCGCAATGTTCCGGCTGCCCGGGACCGTCCATGAAACGGGACACCGGGAGGTGCAGTGACGTACGAGGAGTTCGCCGACGCGCGGTTGGGCGCCCTGCTGCGGTACGCGGTCATGCTGACCGGGGATCCGCACCAGGCCCAGGACCTCGTGCAGGAGACCATGGTCCGGGTCCAGCTCAACTGGCGGCGGGTGGCCCGCACCGACGCCCCGGAGCGGTACGTGCGCCGGATGCTCACCAACCAGTTCATCGACTGGCGGCGCGGATCGTGGGCGCGGCGGGTGCTGCTGCGCGGCGAGGCGGACCAGTCGGTGCCCGCGCCGACCGACCACGCCCAGTCCGCCGTGGACCGGGACCAGGTCCGGTCCTGGCTGTCCCGGTTGCCCCGGCGGCAGCGGGCCGCGCTGGTGCTGCGCTACTACGAGGACCTGCCGGACGGGGAGATCGCCGAGATCCTCGGCTGCGCCGTCGGCACGGTTCGGTCCAGCATCTCGCGTGCGCTGGCCACCCTCCGAGCCGAACTCGTGGAGGTCTGCTGATGATCGAGGACGAGCTGCGGGCCGCGTTCGCCCGCCTCGAGGAGTCGACCCCGCCCGTCGGCCCGGTCCGGGCCGCCGTCGACCGGGCGGTGATCAGTCGCCGTCGGCGCCGTCGGCGCGTACGCCTGGCCGGGACCGCCCTGGCGGTCGCCGCCGTCGCGCTTGTCGGTTTCACAGCGATGGCGCCCCGGCCGCCGGCGCCGACGGCGGCGCCCGCGCCACCCACGCCGGTGCCGGAGCCCGGCGGAGCGCTGAACCTGCTGCTGCTCGGCGTCGACCAGTCGGTCGGCAGCCGGCGCGCCGACTCGGTGCTGCTGGTGCACCTGCCGGCCGACCGGAGCCGGCTCCACCTCGTGTCGTTCCCGCGTGACCTGCTGGTGCCGGTACCGCCGCAGGGCGGGACGGAGAAGCTCAATGCGACGTTCTCCCGCGCCGCCGGTTCGGGCACCGACCTGGCCGCCGGCTACCGGGCGACCCGCCAGGCGGTCGCCCGGCTGACCGGGGTACGCGTCGACGCCGGCGCGGTGCTCACGTACCCGGGGGCGCGTGAGCTGACCGACGCGGTCGGCGGCGTGCCGGTCTGCCTGCCGGCGCCGGTGCGTTCGGTGCACACCGAGCGGCGTTTCCCGGCCGGATGTCAGCGGCTCGACGGCGCGGCGGCGGTGGACCTGCTGCGGCAGCGGTACGGCCTGCGCGACGGCGGGCTGGACCGGGACCGCAACGCGGCCCGCTACGCCGCCGGTCTGCTCCGCCAGCTTCGGGAGCAGGGCACGGCGACCGATCCGGCGCAACTCGGCCGGCTGCTCCTGCGGATCGGACCGGCCGTCACGGCCGACACCGGCGACCTGTCGCTGCCGGCGCTGGTGGCCGCGAGCGGTCGAACCGCCGCGGCCGAGCCGGTCGCGCTCGCCTTCCCGGTACGCGACGAGTGGAACGGTCGCGGGTACGAGCCGGACCCGGAACTCGCCCCCGGGTTCCTGGACGCGTTGCGCGCGGACCGGCTGGCGCAGTGGGCCGCAGAACACCCGGGTCAGGTCACCGCCCTGCGGTGACCGGGCGCCGGGTCAGCGATAGTCGTCCTCGTCGGCGGCGACGACGCGGGCCTGCTCCATGGCGTCCCAGTCGTCGACCTCCATGCCCCGGTGCGGCTCGCCGTCTGTCTCGTCGGTCACAGTGGTGGCCTGCTCCACCGCGTCGGCCGGCTCGGCCTCCAGATCCCGCTCCTCCGGGGCGAGGTGGTCACTGGGGGCGAAGTCCTCGTCGGGCTGACCCATCGTCCCTCCCTGTTCTCCGTGCGGGCATCGTCCCCACCACCGTACGGGCTGCTCCGGGCCGCCGCTGGGTGGCGGGCGGAACGGCGGAGTCGGCGATTGTCCCGCTCCCGGCGCGCGGCCGGTGCCAGGATGGGAGGCATGGGCTTCCTGATCCGACTGGCGATCACCGCGGTCGCGTTGTGGATCGCGACGCTGATCGTGCCCGGAGTGGAGGTGAGCGGCCGTAACACCGGCAGCAACGTGCTCACCCTGATCGTGGTGGCACTGGTCTTCGGTGTGGTCAACGCGGTGCTCAAGCCGCTCATCAAGGTGTTCGGCTGCGTGTTCTACCTGCTCACGCTCGGCCTGTTCGCGCTCGTGGTGAACGCGCTGCTGTTCCTGCTCACCGACTGGATCGCCGGGGTGCTGAAGCTCCCGTTCCACGTGGACGGCTTCTGGGCCGCCTTCTGGGGCGCCATCGTGGTCGCGGTGGTGAGCTGGCTGATCAGCGTCATCGTGCCGGACCGGCTGGAGAATCGGTGAGCGGCGTCCGGGCCGGTTGTGCCCCGCTCACGCTCCTACGGGATACTGCCCGCGGTGGACAGCGCGGTCCGGCGCAGCCGTGGACGTCAGCGACCGGAACGGTCGGCTCCGGGGAAGACCCGGGGCCGGAACGGCCGCCCTCCATGGAAGACAGCGGCCTGCACGGCCGAGAGCGGTAAGTAAGGAGCGTTCGACATGCCCATCGCTTCCCCCGAGGCTTACGCGGAGATGCTGGACCGGGCCAAGGCCGGCCGGTACGCGTACCCCGCGATCAACGTGACCTCCTCGCAGACGCTGAACGCGGCGCTCAAGGGCTTCGCCGATGCGGAGAGCGACGGCATCATCCAGGTCTCCACCGGCGGCGCGGAATACCTGTCCGGCCCGTCCGTGAAGGACATGGTGACCGGCGCTGTGGCGTTCGCCGCGTACGCGCACGAGGTCGCCAAGAAGTACCCGGTGAACATCGCGCTGCACACCGACCACTGCCCGAAGGACAAGCTGGACAAGTTCGTCCGGCCGCTGATGGCCATCTCGCAGGAGCGCGTCAAGGACGGCCAGGAGCCGCTGTTCCAGTCGCACATGTGGGACGGCTCGGCCGTGCCGGTGGCGGAGAACCTGGAGATCGCCGAGCAGCTCCTCGCCGAGGCCGCCAAGGGCAAGATCGTCCTGGAGATCGAGGTGGGCGTCGTCGGCGGCGAGGAGGACGGCGTCGAGAACGCCATCAACGACAAGCTCTACACCACCGTCGACGACGGCCTGGCCATGGTCGACGCGCTCGGCCTGGGCGAGAAGGGCCGCTACATGGCGGCGCTGACCTTCGGCAACGTGCACGGCGTCTACAAGCCGGGCAACGTCAAGCTCCGTCCCGAGGTGCTCAAGCAGATCCAGGACGCGGTCGGCGCCAAGTACGGCAAGGACAAGCCGCTCAGCCTGGTCTTCCACGGCGGCTCCGGCTCGCTGCTGTCCGAGATCCGGGAGGCGCTGGACTACGGCGTGGTGAAGATGAACATCGACACCGACACCCAGTACACCTTCACCCGCCCGGTCGCGGACCACATGTTCCGCAACTACGACGGCGTGCTCAAGGTCGACGGCGAGGTCGGCAACAAGAAGATGTACGACCCGCGTGTCTGGGGCAAGGCCGCCGAGGCCGGCATGGCCGCCCGCGTGGTCGAGGCCTGCGAGCACCTGCGCTCCACCGGCACCACCATGAAGTGACACCCCGCGTGTAAGGAAGGGCCCCTTGTTAACGCTCGGCGTTAACAAGGGGCCCTTCCTCTACCGGAGGCGTTAAAAGGGGGCCCTTCCTTTCACTGCACCAGCACCCGGACGGCGTCGCGCACGTCGTCGGTCAGGTGGATCGTGTGCGACAGGTCGCCGAACGGGGACGCGGCGAACAGCGGTCGCAGCAGCGACTCCACCGGCAGCTCCGTGGTCCAGTACGTGCGGTCCAGGAAGACGTACGCCCCGCTCGCCCCGTCGGTGCCGTAGAACGTCTTGGTGGCCGCCTGGAACACCTCCTGCACGGTGCCGGCCTTGCCGGGCGCGAACACGATCCCGCCCCGGGCCAGCCGCAGGATCGTGTCCTCCCGGATGGCGTTGGAGAAGTACTTGGCGATCCGGCCCGCGAACAGGTTCGCCGGCTCGTGGCCGTACAGCCAGGTGGGGATGGCCAGCCCGCCGGAACGGGCCCACCCGGTTCCTGGCGCCGATGGGCGGGGCGAGGGCAGCGCCGGGCCGTCCGCGTACCGCTTGCGCACCGCCAGCGCCGCCGCCGTGTACCGGTCGTGGTCGGTGAAGTCCGGCGCGACGGCGAGCACGTCGATCGCGGCGGACAGCTCCTCGGCCGGCCAGGCCGCGAGGAACGCGCCGAGGTTCGCCGCCTCCATCACACCCGGACCGCCGCCGGTGACCACCAGGCGGTCGGCCCGTGCCAGCTCCCAGCCCAGCACGGCGGCCATCCGGTACGCGACGCTGCCGCGCGGCACCGCGTGCCCGCCCATCACACCCACCACCGACTGAGGCCCGTGCGCGGCCAGCCACGACCGGGTGGCGTCGGCCAGCGCGTTGTCCACGCCGTGGTCGTGCAGTCGCTGACCGAGCGCCTCGCGTACGTCCGGCAGCGCGCCGCCGTGCTCCCGGAAGTGCGCGTACACCCGGGTGTCGTACATCCCGGCGAACCCGCCCTCGGCGAACCCGGCGGCCAGCTCGTCGGCGGTGTAGAGGTGCGACGGCTGGGTCGGGTAGGGCAGCCCGGAGAACGGAGGGACGACGTTGGCGCCCCGGCGGACCAGGTCCGCGCCCACCTCGCGGCCGGCGAAGCGGCAGCCCACGAAGAGCGTGCCGGTGACGTCGACGTCGCGCAGGTCGGGAACCGGGTCGAGGTCGAGGCGCAGGCCCTGCACGGTCAGACCGGCCAGGGTTCCCCCGGCCAGCCGCTGCTCGAAAGCGGTGCGGGTCTCGATCTCGTTGACGTGGGGCGCGTGCGGCTCGATGACGTCCGCGGGTGGTGGGGTCGGCACCAGGCCATCCTGCCCCCGCGCGGCAAGTGCCGAAACCGGGGGCGAGAACGACAGGAGCCCGGCGGGCACGCCGCCGGGCTCCTGCGTAACCGGGTCCTGGGGAGGCTCCGGATCTGTATTTGTAGTGCAAGAACCACGGCGGCGGCATGGGCCGCGGGTACGTGTGCTCCCGCCGCAGGCGTGACGAAACCCTCAGCCGTTCAGCCAACCGTACGGGCGAGGCCCCTCGCGTACCCGAGGGCGAAGCGGGTTGAATGGGGCGATGCAGAACCTGTTGCCTGAGCCACCGGCCACCCTGCTCCCGGTCCACGAGGAGGCCGACGCCGCGCTGGCGGCGGCGGCCGAGCAGGGCACCGACGAGGCGTACGCCGAGGTCGCGGCCCGATTCCCGACCTACAGTGCGGCCTGGGCCGCGCTGGCCGGCCGCGCGCTCACCGCGGGTCAGGTCGTCACGGCGTACGCGTACGCCCGCACCGGCTACCACCGGGGCCTGGACCAGCTGCGCCGCAGCGGCTGGAAGGGCCACGGTCCGGTGCCCTGGTCGCACAAACCCAACCGCGGCTTCCTCCGCTGCCTCTACGTGCTGTCCCGCGCGGCGGGGGAGATCGGCGAGGCGGACGAGGCGGCCCGGTGCGCCCAGTTCCTCCGCGACTGCGACCCGGCCGCCGGAGACGCGCTCTCCGGCGACTGACCACTGCCGCGACGGCCGGTCCCGACCCGGGTGCCGGCCGTCGCGCCCGTCCTACAGCCCTTCCGCCACCGACGCGGCGATCTTCAGCCAGGCGTCCCGGGTGGCGGAGGAGAGCTGCCCGTACCGCAGCGGCTCGCCGGTGTCGATGAGCCGCTCGTACGGCGCCAGCAGCACCGCCCGGGTCCGCGCCGCGAAGTGGGCCTGGATCGCGGGCAGGTCGATCTCCTTGCGCGACGGCGGCATCGAGACCACGGTGACCGCCTGCCGGACCAGCCGCTGCCGGCCGCTCTGCTCCAGGTGGTCGAGCATCCGTGCGGCGGTCTCGGCCGAGTCGTTCCGGGCCGACATGGTCACCACGAGCTGGTCGGTGGCGTCCATCGCGGCCTGCCAGTTCTGCGCCCGGACGTTGTTCCCGGTGTCCACGAAGATCAGCTTGTAGAACCGGCTGACCACCTCACGGATCTCCGCGAACGCGGCGGCGGTGAGCATCTCGCCGCCGGTCGCGGACTCGTCCGAGGCCAGCACGTCGAACATGCCTTCGCCCTGCGAGCGGACGTACTGCGACAGGTCGCCCACCCGGCCGTGCGGGCCCTGGAACTGGGCCAGGTCGCGCAGCATGTCCCGCACCGTACGGGCGTGGAAGTCCTGCTGCGCCCGCATGCCGAGGGTGCCCTGGGTCTCGTTGTTGTCCCAGGCCAGCACGTATCCGCCGCGCTTCTGGCCGAACGTCATGGCGAGCAGCAGGATCGCCACCGTCTTGCCGGCGCCGCCCTTCGGGTTGACCACCGTCACTTGGCGCAGGCCGCCGAAGTTGCGGCGGACCATCTCGATGTCGCGCTTCATCTCCTGCTCGTGCCGCCCGGGCGCGAGCCGGACCAGCCCGATCTTGTTGACCACCGCGCGTACGCCCATGGTGGCCACCGGGTCGACCGGCCGGGCCTGGCGGCGGCGGGCGAAGTCCTCGGCGGTCGGGGGCACCGCCTGCTGCGGCGTCCAGCCCTGCTCCGGGTGGGGTGCTCCGGGCTGAGGTGGTGGCGGCACCACCGGGCCGGACACCGGCGCCTGCGGAGGCAGCGGGCCGCCCGGCTGCGGCACGCCGGTCTGGGGCGTCCAGCCGGGCGGCGGGTACCAGCCGGGCTGACCGGGTTGTGGCTGATACCCGGGCGACGGGTAGCCGTTGCCGTACGGGGACGGCTGCGCCGGTACGCCCGGCGACGGCGGGAACGGCCCGAGGCGGGGCGCCTGCTCGGGCGCGCCCGTCCCTGCCGGTCCCGTACCGGAGTCCGGCGACGGCTGCGTCCCGGCGACGGTGGCCCGGCCGGACACCGTGCCGTCCTCGGGGAGGGCGTCAGGCGGCGGGGGCGGTGCCACGGTGGCCCGGCCGGAGGCGGTGCCGTCGGTGGAGAGTGCCTCGGGCGGGGGCGGTGCCACGGTGGCGCGGCCGGACGCGATGCCGTCGGCCTCCACCGCCTCGGACGGCGGCGCCGTGGCGTCGGCGGGGTCCGGCGTGGTGGCGGAGTCCGACCCGGCCCGCTGTGGCGGCTGTGCCCACGGCGAGCCGGGCCGTCCGTTCCCGGCGCCCTCGCCGGTGGTACCCGGGCCGGTCGTCCCGGTGGCGGGCGTGGTCGCCGGGACGGGTGCCGCCGGCGTACCGGGCGCCGCCGGTGAGCCGGATGTCGCCGGCGAGCCGGGCGCCGCCGGTGAGCCGGATGCCGCCGGTTCCGGCTGGGCCGGTGACGGGGCGGAGGTCGCCCGGTCGAGCGTGAACGGCAGGTCCAGGTCGACAGCGGGTGCCTGGGGCGCCGGGACGTCCGCCGCCACCGGTGCCTGGGGCGCCGGGACGTCCGCGGCCACCGGCGTGGGAGCGTCGGCGGGCGGGAGCGGCCAGGGCACCGACGCCCACGGCGGGATCGTGGCCGCCGCCGCGTCGGTCTCCTCCGGCGGCCACAGCGGCTCGACGTCCCGCTGCGGCACCTGCGGTCGGCCCGGTACGTGGGCCCGGTCGTCGTTCTCGTGCACCACGGTTCCTCCCCATTCCTTCCGCCGAGGATAGGCGGTCCGGCCAGCGCCGCGAGCCGGGTGGGGATCGACCGAGGTCAGCCCGTCCAGACCGCCCAGGCGCCCGGCTCGGTCCACCAGGAGCGCTTGCGGCTCAGCTCGCCCTCGACGCCGTCGTCGAGGAAGGGCACCTTCTCGTCGCGGGGCACCACCGCCACCGCACGTCCCCGCGCCCGGCGTACCTCCAGCCGGACCTTCTTCCGGCCCAACGCCGACCGGGTCACCACTGGTACGGCGACGCCCACCGTCACCCGCCCGTCGGCCGGATCCGGGCCGCCCAGCAGGTCCACCTCGCCCAGGCGCGCGTACCCGCCCGCGTTGCCGATCGCGCACGCGGTGATCGGCTCCGAACCGTCGCTCAGCACCGTGCCGTCGACCTCGACCCGGGCCCGCCAGTGCAGCGGGCGGCCCGCGTCGTCGGCGGCGCCGAGCAGCGCGCCGTCCAGCGTCACCGAGCCGCCGTCGTTGCGCAGCAGGTCAAGCCGCCGGGCGGTGCCGTCCAGCACCGCGGCGGCCACACCCGCCGGATCCCGGGGCAGCCCGAGCTGCGCGGCCAGGTCCCGCGCCGTCCCGGACCGGGCCGGATCGAGCGGGAGTACGCCCACAGGCGGGAGGTCGGGCACCGTACGGTTGGCGGCCAGGTCCGCGGGGCGGCGACTCGGCGGCGGAGCGTACCGCCGGACCAGCCGGCGCAGGACGGCGCGCAACTGACCGTCACTGGCCGTGGCGACGATGAGCCGGGTCTTGCCGTCGGAATCCGGCCAGGTGAGGCCGTCGGCGCGCGGCGGGCCGTCGAGGCGGGCCAGCACCTCGTCGATCTCGGAGTCCGACCGGGCGGTCACGGTGGTCACCCGGGCACCCCGGGCGGTCAGCTCGTCCGCACAGGCCAGCACCGGTACGCGCGGCGTCTCGCAGCGCTCCTCGCCGCTCTCGGCGGCGGTGTCGTCCGCGCCGCCGCAGCAGGCGCCGCCGCTGCCGCAGCCACCACCGGGAGCGTCCCGCTCCGAGCCGAGGGTGAGCAGCACCACGTCGTACACGAAGGAGCCTCCTGCTTCTCGACCAACCCCTGCTGGTCCCGCCGTCACTACTTGTTAGCCTGACACCCCGGGCTCGCTGACCGGTCGCCACCTGGCACCCGAGCCTTCTGGAGGCGAGAAGATGCCAGCGATCGTGCTGCTCGGCGCCCAGTGGGGCGACGAGGGCAAGGGCAAGGTTACCGACCTGCTGGGTGAGCGGGTCGACTACGTCGTGCGCTACTCCGGCGGCAACAACGCAGGCCACACGGTGATCACGCCGGACGGCCAGAAGTATGCGCTGCACCTCATGCCGTCCGGGGCGCTGTCACCGAGCGCGATGATCGTGATCGGCAACGGCGTGGTGGTCGACCCGAAGGTGCTGCTCCAGGAGATCGACGGGCTCGCCGAGCGCGGCGTGGACGTGTCCCGCCTGCGTATCTCCGGCGACGCGCACCTGATCATGCCGCACCACCGCGCGCTGGACCGGGTGGTCGAGCGCTACCTGGGCAGCTCCCGTATCGGCACCACCGGCCGGGGCATCGGTCCCGCGTACGGCGACAAGGTCGCCCGGATGGGCATCCGGCTCCAGGACCTGCTCGACCCGGGCATCCTGCGCAAGAAGCTGGAGCTGGCGCTCCGCGAGAAGAACCAGCTGCTGTTCAAGGTCTACAACCGCAAGGCGATCGACGTCGAGGAGACCGTCGAGGAGTACCTCCAGTACGCCGAGCGGCTGCGCCCGTACATCGCCGAGACCCGGGTCATGCTCTGGGACGCGCTCGACCGCGGCGAGACCGTGCTGCTGGAGGGCGCCCAGGCCACCATGCTCGACATGGACCACGGCACCTACCCGTTCGTCACCTCGTCGAACCCGACGGCCGGCGGGGCGTGCGTGGGCGCGGGCATCCCGCCGACCGCGATCACCAAGGTCATCGCGGTGAGCAAGGCGTACACGACGCGGGTGGGCTCGGGCCCGTTCCCGACCGAGCTGTTCGACGACAACGGGCAGCACCTGCGCAAGGTCGGCCACGAGTACGGCACCACCACCGGCCGGGAGCGCCGCTGCGGCTGGTTCGACGCCGTGGTGGCCCGGTACGCGTGCCGCCTCAACGGCGTCACCGACCTGGTGGTCACCAAGCTGGACGTGCTGACCGGCCTGGCCAAGGTGCCGATCTGCGTCGGGTACGAGATCAACGGCGAGCGCTTCGACGACATGCCGATGACGCAGACCGACTTCCACCACGCCACGCCGATCTACGAAGAGCTCGACGGCTGGTGGGAGGACATCACCAAGGCGCGGACCGAGGACGAGCTCCCGGAGAACGCCCGCCGCTACATCGCCCGTATCGAGGAGCTGACCGGCACCCGGGTGAGCGTGGTGGGCGTGGGCCCAGGCCGAGAGGAAAACGTCCTCCGCCACCCCCTCCTCCCCTAACCCCACCCCCGCGCCGGACCCCCGGCCCCCGCCCTCCGGCTCGCACTCTGGTGATCAAGGAGTTTGTGTCCAGTTCGGCGTCGGATCCGGACACAAACTCCTTGATCACCGGGGCGGGCGCCGGGGCGGGTGAAGGCGGGCACGGGGTGGAGGCGGGGCGGGCTGTGGGAGGCGGTTTTCCACAGGGTTGTCCACAGGGGTGTCGGCTGTGGGGTGGCGCGGGGGAGCCTGCGCGTGTGGGTGAATTCGGCGAACTGACGCGGCTGGCCGCGACGCAGGGCGGGTTCGTGACGGCGGGGCAGGCGTTGCGCCTGGGCCTCGGCCGGGAGCAGATCCGGTACCTCGTCCGGTCCGGGCGATGGACCCGGGTCTCGCGCGGCTGCTACCTGCCGCCTCCCGCCGTGCTGACGCCTGTGGCACTACGACGTGCCATGATCCGCGCTACGGTCGCCAGCCTCGGGCGGGGCGCGGTCGCCGTGTTGGGTACCGCCGCCGAGCTGCACGGCATCGCCGGTCTCCCGCCGACGGCGGCGATCCACGTCTCGGTGCCGCCGGATCGGCCGCACGTGCAGCGCCGGGCGGAGCCGGGCCTGACGGTGCACCAGTTGACGCTCGCCGAAGCGGACGTGTGCCGGGCCGGCGGCGTACCGGTCACCACACCGGCGCGCACCGTCGCCGACGTGTTGCTGCGGGCGCGGCGCTATCCGGCGGTGTGCGTCCTCGACTCCGCGCTCAATCAGCGGATCCTGGCCGAGAACGACCTGTCCCTGGTGCTCACGCACCTCACCGGACGCCGTGGAGCGGTCGCCGCTCGGGGATACCTGGCCGAGGCGGACGGCCGGGCACAGTCACCGCTGGAGACCCGCGCCAGGCTCCGGTGCGTCGACGGTGGCGTGCCGCCGGACGTCCTGCAACTGCCGGTGCGGGACGAGGACGGTTACCTGCTCGGCGTCGGGGACCTGGCATGGCGCGGGGCTCGTCTGATTGCGGAGGCGGACGGCCGAGGCCCGCACCTGACGCCGCAGGCCGTCTACGCGGACCGGTTCCGGCAGAACCGCCTGGTCAACGCCGGCTGGCGGATCCTCCGCTTCACCTGGTCCGACACCCTGCGCCCCGACTACATCCCCCAGACGGTCAAGCACGCCCTGACGCGCCGGTGATCAAGGAGTTTGCGGACCCGCACCGCTCAATCTGAGACGCAAACTCCTTGATCGACGGGGTGGGGTGGGGCGGTCAGTAGGATGCCGGTCGTGCGCGTACTTCTTGTGGGTGGTGGTGGGCGGGAGCACGCTCTCGCGCTCGGACTCGCCGGTGACCCGGCTGTCGAGGCGCTCGTCGCGGCTCCGGGGAATCCGGGGATCGCTGCGGTTGCCGAACTTCGGGAGGTGACACCCACCGATCCGGCAGCAGTGGCGGCTCTCGCCGTCGAGGTCGCTGCCGACCTGGTGGTCATCGGGCCGGAGGCGCCGCTGGTGGTGGGCGTCGCCGACGCGGTACGCGCCAAGGGCATCGCGGTGTTCGGCCCGAGCGCGGAGGCGGCCCGGCTGGAGGGCTCGAAGACGTTCGCGAAGGACGTGATGACCGCCGCGGCGGTGCCGACCGCCCGCGCGTACACCTGCGAGGGCGCGGCGGCGGTGGGGCGCGCGCTGGACGAGTTCGGCGCGCCGTACGTGGTGAAGGACGACGGGCTCGCCGCCGGCAAGGGTGTGGTGGTCACCGAAGACCGGGCGGTCGCCGAGCGGCACGCCGCGGAGTGCGGCCGGGTGGTGATCGAGGAGTACCTGTCCGGTCCCGAGGTCTCCCTGTTCGTGGTCACCGACGGCGAGGCGGCGGTGCCGCTGCTGCCGGCGCAGGACTTCAAGCGGGTCGGCGACGGCGACACCGGGCCGAACACGGGCGGCATGGGCGCGTACGCGCCGCTGCCGTGGGCCCCGCCGAATCTGGTCGACGACGTGATGCGCGACGTGGTGCACCCGACGCTGGCGGAGCTGCGCCGCCGGGGCACCCCGTTCGCCGGCCTGCTCTACGTGGGCCTGGCGATCACCCCGTCCGGCCCGCGGGTGATCGAGTTCAACGCGCGCTTCGGCGACCCGGAGACGCAGGTCGTACTCGCCCTGCTGGAGACGCCGCTGGCCGGGCTGCTGCACGCCGCCGCCACCGGCACGCTCGGCGCGCACCCGCCGCTGCGCTGGCGCGACGGCGCGGCCGTGACGGTCGTGGTGGCGGCCGACGGCTATCCGGCGGGCCCGCGTACCGGTGACGTGATCACCGGCGCGGACCGCGCCGGGATCATCCACGCCGGCACCCGCCGGGACGCCGACGGCACGTTGCGCTCCGCGGGGGGCCGGGTCATCTGCGGTACGGCGACCGGGCCGGACCTGGCCGCCGCGCGCGACGCCGCCTACGCCCTGGTACGCGACGTCGAGCTGGCCGGTTCCCACCACCGCACCGACATCGCGGCGGCGGCCGTGGACGGCCGGGTCACGATTCCGGGCTGACCGGCCCGGGGCGCCGGCCGGCCATCCGGTTGAGCACGTTCGCCGTGGCCCGCTCGATGCGCGGGTCGCGGTGCCCCTGCCGGTCCAGTGCCAGGGTCCAGCCGAGCGTGCCGCTGGCGAAGACGACAGCTCCGCGTGCCGTCTCGTGGACGTAGCTGCTCTGGAGCCGTCGGCCGCCCTGCTGGGCCGGGTACGGCGAGGAGCTGAGCGTGGTCCCGGCGGGCCGCGGGAGGGCCGCGTGCAGCCCGTCCGCCTCGCCCGCGACCACGCCCGGGATGCGGTCGCCGTCGGCCACGCCGGTGCCGGCCCACACCCAGTTGTCTGCGGCGCGCACCACGAGCGGCTGCGGGGTCAGCACGATGCCGTTGTACTGCACGCCGAGCAGCGCCTGTTCCGGCCGGTCGAGGTTGCGCCAGGTCACGGTCGGGTCGCCGATGCCCGCGCCCGGGTCGGGAAGCGTCTTGGCGCACTCGACGAGCCGTTCGGGGCGGCCGTCGGCGGCGGCGCGTACGCGGGCGTGCCAGTAGACGCTGTTCGCGCCGAGGAACGCGAGGCTGGTGCCCCCGTCCAGGCCGACCTCGGTGGCGCGGCGCATCTCGGCCGACCAGTACTCGTCGTGCCCGCAGAACACCAGACCCCGGTACCGGGCCGGGTCGAGGCGCCCGGAGTGCAGGTCGAAGCTGGTGGCGTAGCTGACGTCGTAGAGGTTGCGTTCCAGCCACCGGATCGCGGCCTCGTCGCGGTCGAAGTGGGTGGGCAGGCCGGCGCCGGAGTACGGGCGGTCGAACGTGACAGCGCGTGCCCGCAGCGCCGGGTCGCGCCGCCCGTCGGCCCGGTAGCCGTTGTAGAGGCTCTTGCCGGTCCGCCGGTCGCGCGGCCACTGGTTGTACGCCTGCCAGGTGGTCACCGGCAGCACCACGCAGAGCGCGGCCGGGCGCCGGTCGTCGCGTACCACGAACGGCGTGCAGGCCCGCCAGCCGTCAGCCGAGGTGAAGACCGCCTGGTAGAGGCCGGAGGTCCAGCCGTGCGAGACGGACAGGCGCCAGGACACCGGCCACCGGCAGTCGAGCACACCGGTGTCCGGGTCGGCCACCGGCACCGGCTGCGGTACGCCGCGCAGTTCGGGGCTGGTCAGCATCGTGCGGGCGCCCGCGCCGTCGTACCAGCCGAGGCGGTGCACGCTGATCCGGAACCGGCCGCCCGGGTTGACCGCGACGTGGAAGTCGATCTCCTCGCCGGGGGCGACGCTCGTCGTCGAGGCGTACCCCTGGATCTGGCGCCGCCGGTCGTCGGCGGCCCGGCCGCCGTGCTCGGGCCACCACGGCTCACCGGCGGCGCGGTTCTCCCGCTCGACGGGCGGGACCGGCCACCGGGTGGGTGAGTCGTCGGGCCGGCCGCCGAGGACCGGGTCGAACGGGCCGAGCGCGGCGGCGGACGCGCCGCCGACGAGGAGGCCGAGTGCGGTACGCCGCCGAAGCCTGTCCATTGTGGTGCTCCCCGTTTCCCCGTTCGATCGGGGGAGACCGTAGCACCGGAGGACGGCAGCCGTGTGACCGATGTGGATCAGTCGAAGTAGCGGCGCAGCTCCCGGGTGAGCACCTTGCCGGTGGCGTTGCGCGGCAGGTACTTGACGAACACCACGTCGCGGGGCACGGAGAAGCGGGCCAGGTAGCGCCGGACGTACTCGCGGACCGCCTCCGGGTCGAGCGTCTCGCCGGTGCGCAGCGCGAGGAACGCGGCCAGTCGCTGGCCGTAGTCGGGGTCCGGTACGCCGATCACGGCGACCTCGCGGACCTGCGGCAACCGGGCGATCAGATCCTCCACCTCGGACGGGAAGACGTTCTCGCCGCCCGAGACGATCATGTCGTCGGCCCGGCCGTCGACGAAGAGCAGGCCGTCGGCGTTCAGCCGGCCCAGGTCGCCGGTGTCGAGCAGGCCGTCGCGGCTCTCCCGCCCGGCGCCCGAGGTGTAGCCCTCGAACAGCATCTCGTTGCCGACGAAGATCCGCCCGACCTCGCCGTCGCGGACCGGCCGGCCGGTCTCGTCCAGGATGGCCAGCCGGGTGCCGTGCGGCGGCCGGCCCGCGGTGGTGGGCGCGGCGCGCAGCTCGGCCGGGCCGGCGATGGAGGCCCAGGAGACCTCGGTCGAGCCGTAGAGGTTGTAGAGCACGTCGCCGTACCGGTCCATGAACGCCGTGGCCAGGTTTCCGGGCAGCGCGGATCCGCTGACCGCGACCACCTTGAGTGGCGGCCGGGGCTGCGGCGGCGCCACCTCCATCAGCCGTTGCAGCATCACCGGTACGGCGAACATCGCATCGCACGGTTGAGCGGCGAGCGCGGCGAGCGTGGCGGCCGGGTCGAAGCGGCGGTGCAGTACGACTGTGGCGCGCAGCGCGAACGACACCTGAAGCGCGGCGTACCCCCAGGTGTGGAAGATCGGCGCGGCGATCATCACGGTGTCCCGCGCGTGCAGCGGGATGCGGTCGATGATGGACACCAGCGGGCCGAAGCCGTGCGGGGTGGGCCGGCGGGCGCCCTTGGGCGCGCCGGTGGTGCCGGAGGTCAGCACGATGGTGCGGCCGTCGCGCTCCGGCGGCTGGAGCTTCTCGCCGGGTACGGCGGCGGCGATCAGCTCCTCCTGCCGCCGCTCGTCGACCCGGTGCAGCTCGGCCGGGAGGCCGAGGACGCGCTCGGTGAACTCGCCGTCGTGCACCAGGACACGCAGGCCTTGTTCCTCGGCCACAGTCACCAGTTGCGCGGCGGACAGCCCGGTGTTGACCAGGACGGCGTCCGCGCCGAGCAGCATCGCTGCCACTATCGCCTCGATCAGGCCGTGGTGGTTGCGGCAGAGCACACCGACCCGGTCGCCGGTCTGCACGCCGAGGTGGGAGCGCAGCGACCGGGCCAGCCGCTCGGAGCGGTCGAGCAGTTCCTGGTACGTCATGGTGGCGCCCTGCTCGTCGACAACGGCGACACGGCCGGGGTCGCGGGCGGCGGCCTGGCGCAGCTCCCCGGCGAGGCTCCAGCCCCACCGGCGCAGCGCGTTGAGCTGGGAGACCACGCGGATCGGTCCGCCCGGGGCGAGCAGTCCACGTCGGGTCAGCGTGGCGGCGATGAACGGCAGGTCCACGGCGCAACTCCTTCGCGTTCGTGGTTCGTCGACCAGGCTCCGGACGGTCGGCCGTCCGGTTCGGCATGATCTTGCGCCCGATCGCGGTTCGGGTCGGCCCGGGAGCGGCGACCCGGCCCGCGACGGCGTGCGACGTCGTCACGGGCCGGGCCGCGGCCCGCCGGCGGTCAGCGGATCTGCATCCCGGAGATGGCCCGGGAGATGACCAGCCGCTGGATCTCGGAGGTGCCCTCGAAGATGGTGTAGATCTTGGCGTCGCGGTACCACCGCTCGACCGGGTGGTCGCGCAGGAAGCCGGCGCCGCCGAGGAGCTGGACCGCCTTGTCGGTCACCGAGACGGCCACCTCACCGGCCTTGAGCTTGGACATCGAGCCCTCGCCCGCGGTGAACGGCCGGTTGTTGCGGCCCATCCAGGAGGCGCGCCAGACCAGCAGCCGGGCCGCGTCGATCTCCATCTTCATGTCGGCGAGCGCGAACGCGACCGCCTGGTTGGAGATGATCGGCCGTCCGAACTGGACCCGCTCCTTGGCGTAGTCCAGGGCGTACTCGTAGGCGGCGCGGGCCACGCCGAGCGCCTGCGCGCCGACTGTCGGGCGGGACAGCTCGAACGTCCGCATCGCCGCCTGGCCGGAGGCGCGCTGCCCGGACCGGGCGCGGGCCAGACGCTCGTCGAGCGCGTCCTTGCCGCCGAGCAGGCAGCGGCCTGGCACCCGGACGTCGTCGAGGAAGACGTCCGCGGTGTGCGAGGCGCGCAGCCCCAGCTTGCGCAGCTTGCGGGTGGCGGTCAGACCGGGAGTGCCGGGGGGTACGACGAACGCGGCCTGGCCGCGCGAGCCCAGCTCGGGCTCGATCGAGGCGGTGACCACGTGCACTCCGGCGATGCCGCCGTTGGTGGCGTACGCCTTCTGCCCGTTGAGCACCCACTCGTCGGTGGCCTCGTCGTAGACGGCGCGGGTACGCATCGAGCCGACGTCGGATCCGGCCTCCGGCTCGCTCGTGCAGAACGCGGCCACGGCCGGGGAGTCGACGTCGCCGAAGCACTGCGGCACCCATTCGACGAGCTGCTCGGGGGTGCCGGCGCCGTAGATCGCAGCGACCGCGAGGGAGGTGCCGAAGATGCTCAGGCCGATGCCGGCGTCACCCCAGAAGAGTTCCTCGCTGGCGATCGGCAGGGAGAGGCCGGTGGGGTCGGCCCAGCAGGTGGCGAGGAACTCGAACCCGTACAGGCCGACCTTCGCGGCCTCCTGGATGATCGGCCAGGGAGTCTCCTCCCGGGCGTCCCACTCGGCCGCGGCCGGGCGCACGACCTCGGCGGCGAAGCCGTGCACCCAGTCGCGAAGGTCCCGCTGTTCCTCGTTCAGGTCGAGCGAGAAATCGGCCATGTCAGGCCTTGGGGATGTCGAACAGGTTGGCGATGTTGGCGGCCAGGCCCAGGTCGCCCTTGGCCTTCAGCTTGCCGGTCATGAACATCATCACCGGGTTGGCGCCACCGGAGACGATCTTCAGGAACTCGACCGGGCCCATGGTGAGGCTCAGCTTCGGGTCGCGGGTCGCGGTCTCCGAGACGGTGCAGGTGCCGTTCTCGATGACGATCTCGTAGGTGTCGGTGCCACCGTCCGGACGGCCGGTGATGTTCCAGTGGATGACCGCGTTGGTGGCACCGGCGCGGTCCGCGCGGAACAGCGTGGGCATCCGGTTGAAGACCTCGCTGAGGATCTTGCCGCGCGCCTCGCCGGACATGATCTCGTTGATCTTGGCGTCCGGCGTGGACTTGACCAGCTGCGCGAACTCCTTCGGGCCGACGTTCGCGAAGTTGGCCGGGTCGAAGTCAGTCATGGGGGATTGCACCTCTCGGGCGGGGCCACTTTGGTTACTCTCGCGTAACCTTACGCACGGGTAGGTATGCTCGCAAGGGTGTCCAGCACGCCGACCTTCAAGCGCCTCCCCCGCGCCGTACGCGAGCAGCAGATGCTCGACGCGGCGGTGAAGGTGTTCTCCCGCCGCGGCTTCCACGCCGCCAGCATGGACGAGATCGCCGACGACGCCGGCATCTCCAAGCCGATGGTGTACGCCTACCTCGGCACCAAGGAGGAACTCTTCATCGCCTGCCTGCATCGGGAGAGCACCCGGATGATGGAGGCGATCGCCGGTGCCGCCGCCCCCGACCTGCCCGCCGACGAGCGGCTCTGGCGCGGACTGCGCGCGTTCTTCGGCTTCGTCGGCGCGCACCGGGACGGCTGGGCGGTCCTCTACCGGCAGGCCCGCGGCTCCCAGCCGTTCGCCGCCGAACTCGCCGCCATGCGCGGCCGGCTGGTCGAGGTGGTCGCCGGCATGCTCGACCACGCGTTGCGCGCCTCCGGCCGCGAGGTCGGCGCCACCGACCTGGAGGTGGTCGCGTACGGGCTGGTGGGCGCCAGCGAGTCGCTCGCCGACTGGCTGGCCGACCACCCCGAGGCGGACGCCGGGAAGACAGCGACCCGGATGATGAACGTGGCCTGGCTCGGCGCCGACCAGCTCCTGCGCGGCGTCACCTGGCACCCGCCCGCGGCGGGGTAAGGAAGGGCCCCTTCTTAACGCCTCCGGTAGTGGAAGGGCCCCTTGTTAACAGTCGCGCCGGGCGGCAGCCCGCCGGTGCGCCCGCCGCCGGCCCCAGCGGACGGCCTCGAACAGGCCGGTGACGGCCAGCGAGATGGCCACGCCGGCGAGCAGCCCGGACAGCGGGTTGTGCTCGAACGCCAGGCCGCCGAAGTAGCCGAGCAGCCCGCAGTAGACCCCCCAGGTGGTGCACGCCAGGCCGTCGTACAGCAGGAACGTGCGCGCGGGATAGCGGACCGCGCCCATGGTCAGCGTGACGGCGGTCCGGCCGCCGGGGACGTACCGGGCGGTGGTCAGGATCATCCCGCCGCGTCTGTCGACCGCCCGGCGGGCCCACTCCGAGCTGGCCCGCCGCCTGCTGTCCGCCGGGAAGCGGGCCAGCCGGTGCGCGCCGCCGCCGCGCCCGATCGCGTACGAGATGTGGTCGCCGGCGAGCGCGCCGAACGCGGCGGTCACGATCACCAGCACCAGGTTCGGCTCGCCGCCGGCCGCGAAGACCCCGGCGGTGATCACCACTGTCTCGCCCGGTACCGCCGGAAAGAACGCGTCGATGGCGGTGACCGCGATGATCACCAGGTACACCCACGGCGACGTCACCGTGTGGTGCAGCAGGTCGAGCACGTCCCCCATGCACCCATGCTCGGGGGTGCGGTGTTAAGCAGGGGCCCTTCCCATACAAAAGGCGTTAACAAGGGGCCCTTCCTTCTCCTCGGCCGTCGGCCCGCGCGACGTGAGCACCACCGGCGCGCCCAGCGCCTCCGAGACCGCGGCCGGCCAGTCGGCAGGCGACTCGTCCAGCACCGGCCGAGCCCGCATCAGCCGCTCGGTGAGCGCCGCCTGCCGGTCCAGGTCACCGGCCGGGCCGGGGACGAGCCGGTCCAGGCCCTCGTACCGGCGGCAGATCCGCAGCTCGGGCCGGGCCAGGTCGAGGTGGGTGAGCGCCAGCCCGTCCACGCCACCTGCCACCTCCAGCGCGTACCGGTGGGCGACCGCGTCGAAGTGCCCGAACCGGAACCGCCCCTGCCAGGGGTTCGTTCCGTTGTGCCGGTCGCGGAACGGCAGCGCCGCGTCCTCGGTGACCAGCGGTCCGGGACCGTGCCGGGTGGTGGTCGTGCGCAGCACGCCGAGCCGCTGCGCGGTCCCGGCCATGCCCGCCTCGGCGAGCAGCGTCTCGGCGTTGGCGAACGTCGTGGTGCTCCACGTCGTGTACGGGTGGAAGCCGTGCCACTCGTCCAGCAGCACCCCCTGCGCGCCCTCGAACACGCAGGTGCCCTCGCGCAGGGCACCTGCCAGCCAGGTCCGGTCGACGATTGCCACCCGGCGCGCGAAGGCCGCGTACGCGGGCAGGCAGTCGTCCACCGGTGGCGCGTCGAGCGGGCCCAGCTCGGCGGTGAGCCGGTCCCGCAGCGCGGTCAGTCGCCGGCGCAGCACCGCCGGGCGGCGGCAGTCAGCCACCCGGGGTGCCTCGTCGGGGTGGGCGAGGCCGTACGCGACCGCCTCGCCCACCCCGAGCCCGCAGGAGCCGTGCCGGTCGGCTCCCCGGGCGATCTCCCGGGCGCGGTTCGCGGCCCGGTGGTACGGGGTGGCGAGCAGCGCCTCCCCGTCCACAGTCAGACGGTCGAGCGCGTCGGGCACGCCCACCGACGCGAGGTGGTCGGCCTCGGCGGCCAGCGCCAGCGGGTCCACCACCACGTGCCGCGCCAGGTGCGTGCGTACCCCCGGACGGAACGTCCCGGCGCCGAACTGCGCGAACGTGTGGTGCCTCCCGTCGCGCAGGACGACGTTGTGCGCCGCCTGCGCGCCCCCGTTGAACCGGACCACCGTGTGGACCTGCCGGGTGGCGCAGAGCAGGTCCACCACTGTGCCCTTGCCGGCGTCGCCGTAGCCGAGGTCGACCACCGTCACGTGGTTCACAGCCGGGTGACCCCGCTTCCGCCGTCGGCCGGGCTGAACGGCAGCGTCGCCACCGCGCGCCGGCCCGAGCCGACCTGGGCGAGGGCCTTCGAGACGGTCCGGGTGGCCGTCGAGCCGGCCCGGTCCAGGTCGCGCAGCCCGGCGTCGAGGTCGATGGCCTGCTCGCCGAGGCCGACGGTGAGCGCGATCGTCTCGCAGACCGCGTCCAGGTCGTCCAGCTCGACCGCGTTCTGCCCGAGCAGGCCGCGCCAGAAGTCCAGCACCTTGCGGTTGCCCGCGTAGTGGCTGCCGGCGGGCAGCAGGTAGTAGGTGTCCCAGCGCGCGGTCACCTCGTCCACCATCTGCCGGACCGGCATGTCCTCGCCCAGGCCGTCCCCGATCAGCCGGCTCACCTCAGCGGTCTTCACCGCCGGGTACGCCAGCTCGTCGCCGATGATGAACAGGTAGCCGCGCCGGCCACGCTTGTCCCAGCTGTCGGTGGCCGTGTGCCGGGCCATGAAGTAGAGCGCCAGCTCGTACGACTCCATCATCTGGCCGCCACCGCCGCCCTCCAGCACGATCCGGCCGAGGTCGTCGTCCATCCGGTTGTCGGACTCGAACTGACCGACCTGCAACGGCACCCGGTCGCAGGTGGCGTCGCCGATCGCGCCGAACATGACCTGCGGGTCCTTCGCGTACCCCTGGCGCAGCAGCAGGCCGAGCAGCTGCGGCAGCTTGCTCTGCAGCACCCGGGGCACGTGGCCCATCGAGCCGGTGACGTCGAACAGCACGGCGATCGGCGTCGACTGGGGGTGCTCGGCGGAGTCGCGGCTCTCCCGCAGCGCGTCGCGCGGGTCGAGCGCCGGGTGCACCTTGCGGGCGCCGCTGTCGCTGTAGGAGAACGCGCTCTTGCCGGTGCGGCGCCGGTAACGGTCGGCGGCGTCGTACACGTCGGTGGACCAGATTCCACTGCCCATGGCAGCCTCCCTACGGGTTGAGGGTGAAGGGTCGGAAGGTGCGTGGCCCGTACAGCCGGTGCAGCACCTCGTCCAGTTCGCGCAGCAGCCGCCAGGCGTCGTCCGGCCTGGTGGCGAGCGCGGTGCCCTGGCAGCCGTCGGCGAAGGCGCGCAGCTCGCGCGGCGCGCGGTCGCCCATCAGCCAGGTCATGCAGCGGGCGGCGAGCGCGATGTCGGTGCCCGGCCCGCACTGCCGCTTCGCGGCGACCTCCGGCGGATACCAGTCCTCGTGGCCGGGCACGAGCGCCGGCACGAGCCCGCCCGGCTCGGCCGAGAAGCACCAGTCGACGAGCACCAGGCCGTGTGCGTCCGGCTCGATCAGCACGTGCCGGGGCAGCACCGCGCCGTGCACGACGCCGGCCCGGTGGGCCAGGCCGAGCGCCACGAGCAGCCGCCGCCACATCCAGGCCGCGTCGCGCGGGTCCAGCCCGTCCGGGTACGCGCGGCGCACGTCGTCCAGGCTTCGCAGCCCGGGTACGGTCACCAGCTCGTTGACCTGCCGTTGCACGCCGGTCGACGGGTCGCGCGCCGGGTAGGAGTCGACGAGCCGGGGCACGTACGCGAGGTGCTTGGCGTCGCCGCGCTCGGCGATCCGCCGCAACGCGCGTGCCTCGCGGGCCATCAGGTCGTTGTCGCTCGGGTGCCGGCACACCTTGGCCAGGTGATAAGAAGGGGCACCTCCTCTACCGGAGGCGTTAACAAGGGGCCCTTCCTTCCGTTCGTGCAGGGTGGCGACGTCGCCGGTGTACGTGGGGGCGGGAGTACGCCACCGGGTGGTGACTGTGACGAGCGCGTCGGCGGCGGCGGCGCGTACCCCCGGGTCGGCCGCGCCCAGCCGGTCGGGGTGCAGCGCGCCGACCAGCTCGCGGTAGCGGCGGGCCGGCTCCTGCGTGCCGAACAGGTCGGCGTCGGTGCGCGCGGCCGTGACCAGCCGGATCGCCTCCTCGGTCCTCACCGAACCGTCTCCTCCCGGGCGGGGCGCAGCAGCGCCGGGTGCAGCAGCCGGGCGTCTCCGGCGCGGTAGAGCTTGGCCCGGGGGCCGCCGCGCGCGCCGCCGCGTTCGGTGCTGGCGCCGGTGCTCTCCACGAAGCCGGGCACCGAGAGCACCTTGCGGTGGAAGTTGCCGGCGTGCAGCGGGTGGCCCCAGACCGTCTCGTAGACCTCCCGCAGCTCGGTGACTGTGAACTCGGGGGCGAGGAACCGGGTGGCGAGAGGCGTGTACTCCAGCTTGGAGCGGGCGCGCTCCAGACCGTCGTCGATGATCCGGCCGTGGTCGAAGGCGAGCTGCCGGCTGGTCAGCGCGGTGACCGGCAGCCAGATCGCCTCGTCGGCGTCGGTGTCGGCGACCGGGTCGGGCAGGTCGGGGGCGAACGCCAGGTGCGCGACCGAGACCACGCGCATGCGGGGGTCGCGGTCCGGGGCGCCGTAGCTGCCGAGCTGTTCCAGGTGCACCCGGCGCAGCCGCTCACCGCCCAGGCCGGTCTCCTCGGCCAGCTCGCGCCGGGCGCCCGCGGCTAGGTCCTCGTCCGGCTGGACGAAGCCGCCGGGCAGCGCCCAGTGCCCCTCGTAGGGTGGCGCGCCGCGGCGGATCAGCAGCAGGTGCAGCGCGCCCTCGCGGATGGTCAGGGCGACCACGTCGACGGTGACCGCGACCGCCGGGTAGTCCCGGGGGTCGTACCCGGCGAGGAACTCCTGCTCGTTCACGGCCACTCACTCTCTCAGGTTGAGAACAACTCAATCTGAGAACAACTTAGCGCCGAAAAGAGGGGACGGCAAGTCCCCTCTTTCGCTCAGCGCACCGAGCCGACCAGATGCGGCCTTCCGTCCCGGGCGCTGTGCAGCGCGAAGTCCCAGCCCTCGCCGGTCGGCGAGGCGCTGAACGCGACAGTGGACGGCAACGGCACCGGCAGCTTGAACGACACGTCCACCGTGTACGCCTCGGGCAGCCGGGGCGCCAGCGCGGCCAGGCAGCGGGCCTTGCTCCACATGCCGTGCGCGATCGGGCGCGGGAAGCCGAACAGCCGCGCGCCCAGCTTCGAGGTGTGGATCGGGTTGTGGTCGCCGGAGACGCGCGCGTAGTCCGTACCCACCCGGGGCGTCACCCGCCACCGCGCCGAGGCGGCCGGCGGCGCCGGGCGGTCACCCCGATCGCGCCGCGGGCCGCCGCCCGCGGTGCGCTCCTTCCCGAGGTACGTGGACACGCCGCGCCACACCTCCTCGCCGCCGATCGAGCCGACCAGCACCACGTCGAGCTGGCGGCCCCGCTCGTGCGGGCGCAGGTTCTCCGCGTACGTGTGGAAGTCGACGCTCTCGCCGACCTCGACCGGGCGGTGCACGGTGATCCGGTTGGCCACGTGCACCACGCCGGTGAGCGGGATCGGGAAGCCCGGACCCGTCATCAGCCGCAGCGACAGCGGGAATCCGAGCACGTGCAGGTACGTCGCCGGCAGCCGGTCGGTCAGCCGGAACCCGCACACCCGGTCGTAGTCCGCCAGGTGCCGCTGATCCACAGCGACCCCCGAGACGCCCAGTTCAAGTCCCGGCACGTCCGCCCCGCGACGCCCCCCGACCCCCGGCACCACTCCCAGCAGCGCCCGCCGGTAGAGCGCCCCACTCGCAGGCAGCCGCGACAGTGCCACGCGCCGCCGCCCTTCCGGCCCCGCCGCTTCCCCCTCCCCTTCACCCCGTCGATCATGAAGTTGGCTGCCTTGTGGATCTCCAGAAGTGCCGTCAACTTCATGATCGTCGGAGGAGGGGCGGGCCTGGGTGGGGTGGGACTGGGGGTGGGACTGGGCCTGGGCGGCGGCTCGGGCTGCGGTCAGGTCCCGGGTGGGGCCCTCGATCAGGTCGTGCAGGCTCAGGTCGTCCTCGTGGTCCTTCGCCATCACGCCCCCAGCAGGCTCTGGCCGCAGACCCGGACCACGTTGCCGCTCACCGCGCCGGTCGCCGGCCAGGAGAGCCAGCCGATCGTCTCGGCCACGTCCACCGGCAGGCCGCCCTGGGCCATGCTGTTCATCCGGCGTCCCGCCTCGCGGATCGTCAGCGGGATGCGCGCGGTCAGCCGGGTCTCGATGAAGCCCGGCGCCACGGCGTTCAGGCTGATCCCGCGCTCGCGCAGCACCGGCGAGAGCGAGTCGACCAGGCCGATCACGCCGGCCTTGCTCGTCGCGTAGTTGGTCTGCCCCCGGTTGCCGGCGATCCCGGCGATCGACGAGACCGACACGATCCGGCCGCCGGCCGGGATCAGGTCGCGCTCCAGCAGTACGTCGTTGATCCGCTCCTGGCTGGACAGGTTCACGTCGATCACCGAGTCCCACCGGTCGGCGTCCATGCGGCCCAGCGTCTTGTCCCGGGTGATGCCCGCGTTGTGCACCACCACGTCGACCCGGCCGTGCCGGGACGCCAGATGCTCCGCCAGCCGCGTCGGCGCATCAGGCGCGGTCAGGTCGAGCTGCACCGCGCTGCCGCCGATGTCGTTCGCGACAGCGGCCAGCTCGTCCCCGGCCGCCGGGATGTCGAGCGCCACCACCTGGGCGCCGTCGCGGGCCAGCACCTTCGCCAGCGCCGCGCCGATGCCCCGGGCCGCGCCGGTCACCAGCACCACCTGCCCGGAAAGCGGCCGGTCCCAGTCGGCCGGCGCCACGGCGGTGCCGGTGCCGACGCGGACGACCTGGCCCGAGACGTACGCGGACCGGCCGGAGAGCAGGAACCGGAGCGTGGACTCCAGGCTCACCGGGGTGCCGGCGTCACCCTCGCGTGTCACGTAGACGAGCTGGGCGGTCACGCCCCGGCCGAACTCCTTGCCGATGCTGCGGGTCAGGCCCTCCAGCGCACGCTGGGCGGTAGCCTCCCGGGGGGAGCCGCACTCGGCCGGCGGGGTGCCCAGCACGATCACCCGGCCGCTGGGCAGCAGCGAGCGGGCCTGCGGGTGGAAGAAGTCGTAGAGCTGGCGCAGCCCGGCGGAGTCGGTGATGCCGCTGGCGTCGTACACCAGGGCCGCGAAGCGGCGGTCGGCGTCGTGGGCGGCGACCGGGTCGGCCAGCTCGACCCCGGCGGCGGTCAGGATCTTGCCGGCCGGCTCGGCGATCCGGCCGCCGGCCGAGGAGCCGAGCAGGACCGGCCCGGGAACGAGCGGGTCGCCCGGCGTGTGCCGGCGCAGTCGGGGCGGGTCGGGCAGCCCGAGGCGCTTGACCAGCGCGCGACCGGCCCCCGTCTGGACGAAGCTCGCGTACCTGTCGGTCATAGGCGTAGCCTACTGGCGAGTAGGGTTCGGGCAACAGTTTCGAGGGAGGCCGATCGTGCAGAGTGTCCGGCGGGTCGCGGTCATCGGGGGCAACCGCATCCCCTTCGCCCGGTCCAACTCGCGCTATGCGCACGCGTCGAACGCGGACATGCTCGGCGCGGCGCTCGACGGGCTGATCGCCCGGTTCGGGCTGGCCGGCGAGCGGGTCGGCGAGATGGTGGCCGGCGCGGTGCTCAAGCACTCCCGCGACTTCAACCTCACCCGTGAGGTGGTGCTCGGCTCCCGGCTCGACCCGCACACCCCCGCGTACGACATCCAGCAGGCCTGCGGAACCGGGCTGGAAGCGGCCATCCTGGTCGCCAACAAGATCGCCCTCGGGCAGATCGAGGTCGGCATCGCCGGCGGCGTCGACACCACCTCGGACGCGCCGCTCGCCGTCAACGAGGACATGCGGCGCACCCTGATCCAGCTCAACTCGGCCCGTACGCTCGGCGAACGGCTCAAGATCGCGGCGAAGCTGCGCCCGCACCAGCCGTTCAAGCCGGAGATCCCGCGCAACGCCGAGCCGCGTACCGGGCTGTCGATGGGTGAGCACGCGGCCCGCACCGCGCTGCGCTGGAACGTCGACCGGGCCGCGCAGGACGAACTCGCGCTGCGCTCGCACCAGCGGCTCGCCGCCGCGTACGACAAGGGGTTCTTCGACGACCTGATGACCCCCTACCTCGGGCTGACCCGCGACCAGAACCTGCGCCCGGACACCAGCCTGGAGAAGCTCGGCTCGCTCAAGCCGGTCTTCGGCGCCTCCGGCGCGGACGCCGAGCGGGCCACCATGACCGCCGGCAACTCCTCGCCGCTCACCGACGGCGCGTCCACTGTGCTGCTCGCCTCCGAGGAGTGGGCCAAGGCGCACAACCTGCCGGTGCTGGCCTGGTTCTCCTGGTCGGAGGCCGCCGCCGTCGACTTCGTGCACGGCGACGAGGGCCTGCTGATGGCCCCCGCGTACGCGGTGCCCCGGATGCTGGCCCGGGCCGGGCTGAGCCTCCAGGACTTCGACTTCTACGAGATCCACGAGGCGTTCGCCTCGCAGGTACTGGCGACGCTGGCGGCCTGGGAGTCACCGGAGTTCTGCAAGGAGCGCCTCGGCCTGGACGCCCCGCTCGGCTCGATCGATCGGGACAAGCTCAACGTCAACGGCTCGTCGCTGGCGGCCGGACACCCGTTCGCCGCCACCGGTGGCCGGATCGTCGCCACGCTGGCCAAGCTGCTGGATCAGAAGGGGAGCGGGCGCGGCCTGATCTCCATCTGCGCGGCCGGCGGGCAGGGCGTGACAGCGATCCTGGAGCGCTGACGAGGACGCCCGCCCGGTTCTGCGCCGGGCGGGCAACCCGCGTGCCGGCTCGTTCCGTCCCCTGGGCATGAGGCGAGCGAGGGGTGGCACTTCGTGACCGGGCGCGACGAGGAGTTCCGCGACTACGTGACCGCCCGGCTGGAGCCGCTGCGCCGGACGGCGTACCTGCTCTGCCGGGACTGGCACACGGCGGACGACCTGGTGTCGATCACGTTGAGCAAGCTCTACCGCAACTGGCGGCGGGCGCTCGGCGCGGACAACCTCGACGCGTACGTCCGGGGGATGCTCACCAACGCGTGGCTGGACGAGCGGCGCCGGCCGTGGCGGCGGGAGCGCAGCACCGACGAGGTGCCGGACCGGGCCGACCTGGCAGCCGGGGAGCCGTCGGTCGGTGAGCGGGAGATGCTGCTGGAGCTGCTGGGCCGGCTCGCGCCGCGCCGACGGGCGGTGGTGGTGCTCCGCTTCTACTGCGACCTGTCGGTCGAGGAGACCGCGCAGATCCTGGGCGTCAGCACCGGAACCGTGAAGAGTCAGGCCGCCCGTGCGCTGGAGACGCTGCGGCTGCTCGCCTCGCACCATTCGGCAGCGGAGAGCGGGAGGCAGAGATGACGTACCGGCAGATCTTCGACGAGGCGATCGGCGATGCGCCGCCGACGACGGTGGACGTGGACGCCCTGGTGGCGCGGGAGGGCCGGCGTCGGCGGCGAACGGTGGGGGCGTACGCCTCGGCGACCGCGGTGCTGGCCCTGGCGCTCGGCGTCGGCGTGGTCGTGCAGCCGGGGGCGTCCGGTGGTCCGGCGCCCGCCCACTCGGCCGCGTCCGCCGCCGCACGGACCGAGCCGGAGCGCCTGCGCGCGGCGATGCTCGCCGCGTTCCACCGGGAGGCACCGGACCTGCGGTGGGTGCAGGGCGCGTCGACCGGGGACCGCGAGACCTGGGACGGCCCGGTCACCGACGCGCCGCCGTGGTCGGTGCAGCGGTTGCAGTGGGAGTCCGCGACCGGCTGGTTGGCTGTGGGTGTCGCCGCTCGGGGCGAGGTCCGGTCGTACCTGAACATCAACGTGGGCCGGGTACGCCCCGGCCACACGTCGGGCCCGGACCGGTGCCGCCCCGGCGAGGTCACGTGCCGGTCCTTCACCGGCCCCGGGGGCGAGCTGGTGGTGGCGCACGACGCGGAGGGCAGGAACGTGGCGGGGCCGGTGACCAAGCGCACGGTCCTGCGTACCGTGACCGTCAAGCGGGCCGACGGTGCGTTCGTGTCGGTGCAGACGGTCTCGTCCACCGACCGGCACCTGATGACAGTCGAGGAGATGGCAGCGGTCGCGCTGGACCCGGAGATCCGGCTGGGCTGACGGTGTGTCCCGGTCCGGCCCGCCCACAGGCCGGACCGGGTACCGGCGTCGCCGGGACCGGCCCGGGCCTCATGAAAGACTGAGGTACGTGACGACGATCCCGAACGTGCTCGCCAACCGGTACGCCTCGCCCGAACTGGTCGCCCTCTGGTCACCGGAGGAGAAGGTCCGGATGGAGCGCCGGCTCTGGCTGGCGGTGCTCAAGGCCCAGCGTGATCTCGGCGTGCCGGTGCCGGACGGGGTGGTCGAGGCGTACGAGCGGGTGGTCGACCAGGTCGACCTGGCCTCGATCGCGGCGCGGGAGCGGGTCACCCGGCACGACGTGAAGGCCCGGATCGAGGAGTTCAGCGCGCTCGCCGGGCACGAGCACGTGCACAAGGGGATGACCTCCCGCGACCTCACCGAGAACGTCGAGCAGCTCCAGATCCGTGCCTCGCTGGAGCTGATCCGGGACCGGGTGGTCGCCACGCTGGCCCGGCTGGGCTGGCACGCGGGGGAGTACTCGGCCCTGGTGATGACCGGCCGGTCGCACAACGTCGCCGCGCAGGCCACCACGCTCGGCAAGCGCTTCGCGTCGGCGGCCGAGGAGCTGCTCATCGCGTACGAGCGGCTGGAGGATCTGATCGGCCGCTACCCGCTGCGCGGGATCAAGGGGCCGGTGGGCACCGCCGCCGACCAGCTCGACCTGTTCGACGGCGACGCCGCCAAGGTGGCCGAGCTGGAGCAGCGGGTGGCCGGGCACCTGGGCTTCCGCCGGGTGCTGGACAGCGTGGGCCAGGTCTACCCGCGCTCGCTGGACTTCGACGTGCTCTCCGCGCTGGCCCAGGTGGCCGCCGCGCCGTCGTCGCTCGCCACCACGATCCGGCTCATGGTGGGCCAGGAGCTGGTCACCGAGGGCTTCAAGCCGGGCCAGGTCGGCTCCAGCGCGATGCCGCACAAGATGAACACGCGCTCGTCGGAGCGGGTGAACGGCTTCGCGGTGATCATCCGGGGCTACCTGTCGATGGTCGGCGAGCTGGCCGGTGACCAGTGGAACGAGGGTGACGTCTCCTGCTCGGTGGTGCGCCGGGTAGCGCTGCCTGATGCGTTCTTCGCCGCCGACGGGCTGTTCCAGACGTTCCTCACCGTGCTGGACGAGTTCGGCCCGTACCCGGCGGTGATCAACCGGGAGCTGGAGCGCTTCCTGCCGTTCCTCGCCACCACGAAGATCCTGGTGGCGGCCGTGCGCCGGGGTGTGGGCCGGGAGGTCGCGCACGAGGTGATCAAGGAGCACGCGGTCGCCGTGGCGCTGGCGATGCGGGAGAAGGGCGCGGCCGAGAACGACCTGTTCGACCGCCTGGCCGCCGACGGCCGGCTGGGCCTGACCCGGGCCGAGATCGACACGCTGGTGGCCGACCGCAACGCCTTCGTCGGCGCCGCCACCGACCAGGTCGCCCGCGTGACCGCAAGAATCACCAGGGTCGTGGAGTCCCACCCCCAGGCGGCGACCTACTCCCCGCCCCCCATCCTCTGACGGCCCTGTTCTTCTGGTCGATCATGAGGTTGGCAGCACTCAGGGAGATCATTCCTGCCGTCAACTTCATGATCGACGCGGCAGGACAAGGGGGTCAGGGGCCGGTGGGGGTTTCGGCCGCGGAACTCAGGTTGGGGGCGCTCGCGGGCTCGGCGATGCCGCCGGGCGCGGAGGCGATCTCCGGCTCGTGAGCGGTCTCGGCCGCGATCGCCGGCTGGTCCGGCGGCATGACGTCCGGCATCTTCGGCGCGACGATCACCGCCGTGCCGTACGCGCAGATCTCCATCCACATCTCGCCGCAGTCGCGGCTGTCGAAGCGCATGCCGATCACCGCGTTCGCGCCCAGGCGGCGCGCCTCCTCGCCGAGGCGGGCCACCGAGTCGGTGCGCCACCGGGTCAGGTTGTCCGGCGCCATCGGGTCGTAGGCGCCACCGCGCAGGTTCTTGACCCCCTCGCGGTACGGGTTGCGGGTCCTCGCCATCGAGGAGACCACTTCGCCGAGGATCTGGCGGATCTCGTAGCCGGGCAGTTGATCCGTCGTCACGACCAGCACGCTTCCGATGCTGTCAGTCCCCGGCCGGGTGGTTCGCGAGCCGTGTTCAGCTGATCGGATGCTGAAAAACGGCGCGGCGCGGACGGCCGGGCCGCACCCGACCGATCCGCGCCGCATCGGCATCAACCGTCAGACACCGGCCGTCGAGGTGATCCAGGCCCGGTTGTACGCAACACTGCCGTAGTTCTGGATGCTCTGGCCGTCGGCGGTGGAGGCGACGCCGACCTGCCGGCCGTTGTAGAACTGCGGGCCGCCCGAGTCGCCCCGCCACGCGTTGCCGTTGACCCGGGTGCTCCGGATCGCCTGGCCGCCGTACGCGTCGGTGACGCTGGTGCTGGTCACCCGGACGCTGGCGGTCTTGAGCTGGGGCGACGCGCCGCAGCCGCTGTAGCAGGTCATGCCCCAGCCGTAGATGGTGTTGGTCGAGCCGACCGGCGGGTTGCTGCTGGCCAGCGAGACGGCGGAGGTGCTGACCGTGCTGGACAGGCGCAGCAGGGCCAGGTCGTAGCGGGTGTAGGAGGCGCTCACGGTGCGGGTCACGCCGCCCGAGGCGTAGTAGACGCTGCCGACCCGGACGGACATGGTGCCGCTGACGCAGTGCCGGGCGGTGAGCACCCACTGGGGCGCGATCACGCTGCCGGAGCACGTGAACGAGCCGTTGCTGAAGACGGCGGCGGCCCACGGCGCCGACGAGACGGTGCCGCCGCCGATGATCGGCTGGGGGCCGGCCGGCGCGGCGGTGGCGCCGGAGGCGGTGGCCAGGACGCCGGCCAGCGCGGTGGTCAGCACGGCGAGCAGGGGACGGAGGCGCATGTCGGGGCTCCTTCTGCGCGGACGCCCGGGGTTGCCGGGCAGGGGGTGACACCCGCCGGATGGGGTGGGCCGGCGAGGGACGTCGATCTAACTCATCGACATCTGACGATGCATGCTACGGCCGTGACACCCTCTGTCACAAGGTGCGGATCGAATCGCGCCGATGGCGTGACGCGCGCCGCGTGCCGCGCGGGCGCGCTGTCGGATACCGGTCGAAGGTGGGGTGTTTCGCGGCAGAATGCCTGGTAGGAGGTGGTGCCAGGGGGCGTCCACAAGCACGGAGCGCAACGAATTCGCATCGGCGCCGCAACGAACGGGCAACGGTGCCCGTCCGGTGCCGCCGGTGGGGCCGATCGGTGCCGGAACTGCCCCCGGCCGGTGCGGGCCGGGCGGTATCTGCCAGGTAGGCTGGCTCCGCTCGCCCGATTGTTGGGCCGGCACCCAACTGCGTACACAGTCAGGAGTGCCCAGTGCCTCGCGTCGTAGTCGACGTCATGCTCAAGCCCGAGATCCTCGATCCGCAGGGCCAGGCCGTCGCAAACGCGCTGCCCCGCCTCGGCGTCAGTGACGTCGCCTCGGTTCGGATCGGCAGGCGGATCGAGATCGAGTTCACCGGCGAACCGGACCTGGACCGGGCCCGGGAGATCGCCGACAAGCTGCTGGCCAACCCGGTCATCGAGGACTTCACCGTCCACGTGGTCACCGCCGACGAGACCGCGGGCGCGCAGTCGTGACCGCCCGGGTCGGTGTGGTCACCTTCCCCGGCTCGCTCGACGACGGGGACGCGGCCCGGGCCGTACGGATCGCCGGCGCCGAGGTGGTCCGGCTCTGGCACGGCGACCCGGACCTGCACGGGGTGGACGCTGTCGTCCTGCCCGGCGGCTTCTCCTACGGCGACTACCTGCGCTGCGGCGCCATCGCCCGGTTCGCACCGGTGATGGAGACGATCGTCCAGGCCGCGCGCGGTGGCCTGCCGGTGCTCGGCATCTGCAACGGCTTCCAGATCCTCTGCGAGGCCCATCTGCTGCCCGGGGCGCTCACCCGCAACCAGCACCTGCACTTCCGCAACCGGGACCAGGTCCTGCGGATCGAGAGCACCGGCACCGCCTGGACGAACGCGTTCCAGCCGGGCCAGGAGGTGCTCGTCCCGGTCAAGAACGGCGAGGGCTGCTACGTCGCCGACCCCGCGACGCTCGATCGGCTGGAGGGCGAGGGCCGCGTCGTCGCCCGCTACGTCGGCGGCAACCCCAACGGATCGCAGCGCGACATCGCCGCGATCACCAACGAGGCCGGCAACGTCGTCGGCATCATGCCGCACCCCGAGCACGCGGTGGAGGCGCTCACCGGCCCCTCCCTGGACGGCCTCGGCTTCTTCACCTCGGTGCTCAAGCATCTGGTGGGAGCGCCGGCGTGATGGTGGCCGGGAACATCGGTCGGCCCACCCGCCGCACCGGCGGCGAGCGCAGCAAGGAGACGTCATGACCACCCATCCGGACCCGGCCCTGCGCGAGCCGCAGGGCGTGGTGCCGCAGGCCGGCCCGACCGACGACTGGGCGCTGGGCGTGGACACCGTTCCCCGGGCCGCCGACTCGCCGGAGGAGCTTCAGCCGTACGCCGAGCTGGGCCTCCGCGACGACGAGTACGACCGGATCCGGCACATCCTCGGCCGCCGGCCCACCCAGGCCGAGCTGGCCATGTACTCGATCATGTGGAGCGAGCACTGCTCCTACAAGTCGAGCAAGGTGCACCTGCGCCAGTTCGGCGAGAAGGCGCCGCCGAGTGACCGGCTGCTCGCCGGCATCGGGGAGAACGCCGGCGTGGTCCGGGTCTCCGACGAGCTGGCGGTGACCTTCAAGGTCGAGTCGCACAACCACCCGAGCTTCGTCGAGCCGTACCAGGGCGCGGCGACCGGCGTCGGCGGCATCGTCCGCGACATCCTCGCCATGGGCGCCCGCCCGGTCGCCGTGATGGACCCGCTGCGCTTCGGCGCGGCCGACCACCCGGACACCGCCCGGGTGCTGCCCGGCGTGGTCGCCGGCGTCGGCGGCTACGGCAACTGCCTGGGCCTGCCCAACATCGGCGGCGAGGTCGTCTTCGACCCCTGCTACCAGGGCAACCCGCTGGTCAACGCGCTCTGCCTGGGCGTGCTGCCGGTCGACCGGCTGCAGAAGAAGGACGCCACCGGCCCCGGCAACATCGTGGTGCTGATGGGCGCCAAGACCGGCCGCGACGGCATCGGCGGAGTGTCCGTGCTCGCCAGCGCCACCTTCGACGAGGGCAGCGAGCAGCGCCGCCCGTCCGTGCAGGTGGGCGACCCCTTCATGGAGAAGCTGCTCATCGAGGCCTGCCTGGAGCTGTACGACGCCGAACTGGTCGTCGGCATCCAGGACCTCGGCGGCGCCGGCCTGACCTGCGCCCTCACCGAGACCGCCGCCTCCGCCGGCACCGGCATGCGGGTCTGGCTGGAGCGCGTGCCGCTGCGCGAGCCGTCGATGGAGCCGCACGAGATCCTGGCCAGCGAGTCCCAGGAGCGGATGCTGCTCGTCGTCTCGCCGGACAAGCTCGACGCCGTGCTGAAGACCGCCGAGAAGTGGGGCGTCTGGGCCACCGCCATCGGCGAGGTCACCGCGCCGTCGGCGGACGGCCAGCCGGGCCGCCTGGTCGTCACCTGGCGCGACCAGCTCGTGGTGGACGTGCCGCCGGGCTCGCTCGTCGATGACGGCCCGGTGTACGCCCGGCCGATGCGCGAGCCGGCCGACCTGATCCTGCTCCAGGCCGACCGCGCCGAGACGCTGCCCCGGCCGAGCACCCCGGAGGCGCTCCGGGAGACCGTGCTGCGCATGATCGCGTCGCCGAACCTGGCCGACAAGACCTGGGTGACCGAGCAGTACGACAGGTACGTGCTCGGCAACACCGTGCTCGCCCAGCCGGAGGACTCCGGCGTGATCCGGATCGACGAGCGCAGCGGCCTGGGTGTCGCGCTCTCCGTCGACGGCAACGGCCGGTACGCCCGCCTCGACCCGTACCACGGGACGAAGCTGGCGCTGGCCGAGGCGTACCGGAACGTGGCGGTGACCGGCGCGAAGCCGATCGCGGTGACCAACTGCCTGAACTTCGGCTCGCCGGAGGACCCGGGCGTGATGTGGCAGTTCGCCGAGGCCGTGCGCGGCCTGGCGGACGGCTGCCTGGAGCTGGGCATCCCGGTGACCGGCGGCAACGTCAGCTTCTACAACCAGACCGGCGCCGCCGCCATCCACCCGACCCCGGTGGTCGGCGTGCTGGGCGTGCTCGACGACGTCGCCGACCGGGTGCCGATAGGCTTCGTGCCGCGTCCGGCCGGCGACCACGACCAGCTCTTCCTGCTGGGCGAGACGCACGTCGAGCTGTCCGGCTCGGAGTGGGCCTGGGTGACGCACGAGCACCTGGGCGGCATCCCGCCGCAGGTCGACCTGGCCCGCGAGCGGCAGCTCGCCGAACTGCTGGCCGAGGCGGCCCGGGTCGGGCACCTCAGCTCCGCGCACGACCTGTCCGACGGCGGCCTGGCGCAGAGCCTGGTCGAGTCGGCTCTGCGCCGCGGCGTGGGCGCCCGGGTCGTGGTGCCGGAGCACTTCGCCGGTGGCTCGATGCCGTTCGTGTTCCTGTTCAGCGAGTCCGCCGGCCGCGTGCTGGTGTCGGTGCCGCGCGGCCACGAGAAGGCGTTCACCGCCCTCTGCGCCGAGCGCGGCGTGCCGTGGGAGTTCATCGGCGTCACCGACCCGGCCTCCGGCGGGCTGGAGGTGCACGGCCAGTTCCGGATCGGCCTGGACGAGCTGCGCGAGGCGCACACCGGTACGCTCCCGCGGCTGTTCGGTGCCGCCGAGGCGGCCCGCGTGGAGGTGGAGGCGACCCGTACCGGGACCACCACTGTGCTTCCGGCCACCGCCGAGCAGCCGGTCGGCGTGGACCCGGCCGCTGTCGACGCCGAGCCGATCGCCAAGGCCGGCCGGGACGCTCCGGCGGCCGACGCCGAGGCGTCCGCACCCGCCGCCGCGGCGGAGCCCGAGGCGTCCGCTGCGGCGTCCGACGAGGCCGAGCCGGCCGAGGGTACGGCGACACCGGCAGTCGACGGAAACCCGGCCCAGGACGAGTCGGCGCCCGCCGACGGGTCCGACGCTCCGGCTCCCGGTGAGCCGGCGCCGGGTCAGCGCTGAGGCGCTGGCCTTGGCCGTCTTCGCCCAACCCGGCGCCGGTGCCCGGTTCGACTGGGGACTGACCGGGGCGGCGGAACTCGGCCGGGTCTGTGCCGCCCTGGTGGTGGTGGACGTGCTGTCGTTCACCACCGCCGTGGAGGTTGCGGTGAGCCGCGGCATGCGGGTGCACCCGTTCCCGTGGGGCGAGCAGGCTGCCGACTACGCCCGCCGGGTGGGGGCCGTGGCCGCTGTGGGCCGCCGGAAGACGACGACCGAACACCCGTGGTCGCTGTCCCCGGCGGCGCTGCGGGCCGCGCCGGTCGTCGCCGACCTGGTGCTGCCGTCACCCAACGGTTCGGCGATCAGCGCCGCTGCGAGCGCCACCGGAGTGCCGGTGGTCGCGGCGTGCCTGCGTAACGCACCCGCCGTCGGGCGCTGGCTGCGCGCCGAGGGGTACGGCTCGAAGGACGCACCCGTGGGCGTGGTGGCGGCCGGGGAGCGCTGGCCCGACGGGTCGCTCCGGCCGTGCGTGGAGGACCAGCTCGGTGCGGCCTGCGTGCTCGACGCGCTCGCCGATGTGCCAGGCGGGCTCTCGGTGGAGGCCGCGATGGCGCTCGCCGCGCTGGCGAGCACGCCGGACGTGCCGGCAGCGGTCCGGGGATGCGTCTCCGGGCGGGAACTCGCCGAGGGCGGCTTCGCCGAGGACGTCACGGTCGCGACCGAGGTGGGCGTCTCCGACGTGGTGCCGGTGCTCCGCCAGGGCTACTTCGCCCCCGCCTGAGCACCGCTTCTGCTCCCGTCCTGCGGGGCCCGCTGACGACTGTGGCCGCCCGCTGTTCGCGGGCGGCCACAGTTCTCACGTCTGGTGTCTGTCAGTCGTCCAGCCAGTCGAGGCGTCGTCCGCTCCGGTCCGCCTGCCCGTCCGGGCGGGCGCGACCCGCCTGCGCCGGGTCGTTGGAGTAGCCGTTGTCGTAGCCGCCCCCGCGCTGCTGCGGCGGCTCCTGGCCGTAACCGCCCTGCTGGCCGTAACCGCCCTGCGGGTTCTGACCGTAGCCCTCGCCGTATCCGCCGCCCTGCTGGCCGTAGCCGCCGGACTGGTGACCGCCGTCGTAACCGCCACCGGCGTTGCCGTAGCCGCCGGCCGGCGCGTCGCCGTATCCGCCCTGCTGACGAGCGCTGTCGTAGCCACCTGTCGCGCCGCTGTCGTAACCCCCGGCGCCCTTGTCGTAGCCACCCTGGGACCGGCTGTCGTAGCCGCCGGCGGGGTTGTCGTAGCCGCCCGCGGGCGCATCGCCGTATCCGCCCTGCTGCCGGGTGCTGTCGTAGCCGCCGGCCGGGGCGTCGCCGTAGCCACCGGCAGGGGCATTGTCGTACCCGCCGGTCGGTGCGTCGCCGTAGCCGCCGCCCGCCGCGCGACCGCCGCCGTAGGCCGGGGCGTCGCCGTACCCGCCGGTCGGGTTGTCGCCGTAGCCACCGCCCGCGGCGTTGCCGTAGGCGCCGGTGGGCTCGCCGTATCCGCCCTGCTGGCGGGTGCTGTCGTAGCCGCCGGTCGCGCCGTTGTCGTAGCCGCCCGACGCGGCGCCGTAGCCACCGGCCGCGCCGTAAGCGTCGCCCTGCTCCGGGCCACGGCCGTACGGGGCCGAGCCGGCCTGGTCGTAGCCGCCGCGGTCCTGCTCCGGCTGGTAGGTGCTGGTGGGGTACGGGTCGGCCGCCGGTGCGTACTGCGTGCTGTCACCGGTGTAGCGGCCGGTGGGCTCGTCGAAGCGCTCGTTGCCGTAGCCACCGCCCTGGGCCGCGTAGCCGGCTGCCCCAGCAGCGGCACCTGCGGCATAGTCCGGGTTGCCGTAGCCGGCACCGGAGGAGGGTCCGTTGCCGTAGCCGCCGCCCGAGGAGGGCGCGTTGCCGTAGCCGCCCGCGCCGCCGTAACCGCCCTGGCCCGCTGCGTCGTCGCCGTAGCCGTAGCCGCCCTGGCCGCCGCCCGCGCCGTACGCCGGGCCGGGCGGCGCGCCGTACGGGTCCGGCGGGACGTCGTCCACGACCGGCCGCTGGAGCATGGTGGGGGCGTCGCTGATCGAGGGGCCGCCGACCATCGTCGCGGCCGGGGCGCCCATGCCGTTCACCACGCGGGTCTGGTCGTCGGTGCCGTGGTACGCGCCCCGGGCCGCCGGGATCGCACCGGCCGCGCCGGGACCACCCGGACCGGCCGGTCCACCCGGACCGTCGCCATCGCCGTCGTCGCCCTCGTTCTTGCGGCGCATGTAGAGCAGCACGATGGTGCCCACGCCGACGGCGACGAACAGGCCGCCGAGCAGGATGAGCAGCCAGGAGCCGAAGCCGCCGGAGTCCTCGTTCGCGGCCGGCTGCTGCGCGGCGGGCGCCTCGGCCGACGGGGTGTCGGTCGCCTCCTCGTCGAGCGGCTCCTCGGACGGCGGGGCGGACTCACTCGCCGACGGGGTGGCGCTCGGGCTCGCCGACGCCTTCACCTGGATGCTGAGCCGGACACCGGTCACCGACTGGCCGGCGTTCGCGTTGATCGACCGGGCGACCGGCGATGCGCCGTCGGTGGAGGCGCCGAGGTCGATCCGGCCGGGCGCGATCGGGTTGGACTCGGAGCCGCTGAAGCTGAAGTTGCCGTTACCACTGGTGTTGGTGCGGCGTTCCTTGCCCGCGCTGTCGCGGAGCATGACGAGGGCGCCCTCGATCGGATCGCCGTCGGCGTTTACCACCTTGCCCGAGACCGTCTTGACGGTCTGCGGCTGCTGCGGCGCCTCCGGACCACGCACCGTCATGTTCCGCGAGTCGCCAGCCTGGTCGCCGCCGGCCCGAGCGGAGACCCGGACCTGTCCTGCCTTGTTGGCACCGGGCGCGAGGTTGTCGGCGACGAGCGTCACGTTGAAGGTCGCTGACTCACCGTTCCCGATGGATCGGGCGGGGATCCGGCACTCGCCCTGACACTTCAGTCCGTCGAACGTTTCGACATTGATGCTGAAGATGCTCGTCGAGTCGTTGTTGTTCTTGACGGTGAAGCTCATGGCGGTCTGCTGACCGCTTGACAGGGAGTCTGTCGACAGGCTGGTGATCTGCACGTCTGGGTTCGCCGCGAGGGCGGGAGCTGCGGGGACGGTGAGCAGGGCGCCGAAGACCAGCGCTACGACCACACCGGCCCGCTGCTTCCAGGCACGTCGGTGTGTTGACACGTCCACCGCCTTCCGGGTCTGATCCCCCCGTCGGCCGCTCGGCCGAGGTTGATCACTCACGGTACGAATAACGCCGTCGGCAACTATGCCTTGTCTGACCGGATCATCTCTACCCAGGGCCGCCGTCGGGCGGCCTTCTGCCGGGTCGTATCGTCCCGTCGTGTCCTCTCCGCACGCTTATTCCGAAGCGGTACGCGCCGCACTGGTGGCGCTGGACGAGGGGCGTACGCCCGAACGGCCGGTGCTCCGGGAGGCGGTCCGGACGCTCTTGGCTGCCCTCGCGGATCGCGCCCCCGGCCGATCGGTGGAGGTGCGCGTCCCACCCTACGGTGCGGTCCAGTGCGTGAGTGGTCCACGACACACCCGTGGTACGCCGCCGAACGTGGTGGAGATGGACCCGCCGACCTGGCTGGCGGTCGCCACCGGACGCCAGGGATGGGCGGAAACGGTCACTGAGGGTCGCATCCGGGTTTCCGGGAACCGGGCTGACCTCTCCCCGTACCTCCCGATTTAGGCGTCGAGCAGGGCAAACCCTGCTCACGCTGAGCGGACGCTTCGTGACTGTCGGTGTCGACTGCTGGTCGCGTACACTGAGAGCCGACGACGGTCCCGGCCCATGCGTGCGGAGCTGCCCCCCTGACTCCGCCAGGCCAGTCCAGACCCCACTGCGAGGGAGCGGCAGGTGCCCCGAGGCGATGGCCGGCTGAGCCACGACCTTGACCCCCAGCGACCCGGCCCACAGGACGCGTGCGGCGTCTTCGGCGTCTGGGCGCCGGGTGAAGAGGTCGCCAACCTCACCTACTTCGGGCTCTACGCCCTCCAGCACCGCGGTCAGGAGGCCGCGGGCATCGCGGTGAGTGACGGCTCCGGTGTCGTGGTCTACAAGGACCTCGGCCTGGTCGCCCAGGTGTTCGACGAGCCGACGCTGGCGAGCCTGCGCGGCCACGTCGCGATCGGGCACGCACGCTACTCCACCACCGGCGGCTCGACCTGGGAGAACGCCCAGCCGACCATCCGTGCCACGACCGCCGGCACCACGATCGCGCTGGCGCACAACGGCAACCTGGTCAACACCGCCGAGTTGCAGCGCGAGGCGGCCGTGCGGGGGCTCGACTCGGACGGCTCGACGAACGACACCTCGCTGGTCACCATGCTGCTGGCGAGTCGGCCCGACCTGTCGGTCGAGGCGGCCGCGCTGGAGGTGCTGCCGCAGCTGCGCGGCGCGTTCAGCTTCGTCTTCATGGACGAGTCGACGCTCTACGCGGCGCGGGACGCGCACGGCGTACGCCCGCTGGTGCTCGGCCGGCTCGAACGCGGCTGGGTGGTGGCGAGCGAGACCGCCGCGCTGGACATCGTCGGCGCGAGCGTGGTGCGCGAGGTCGAGCCGGGCGAGCTGATCGCCATCGACGAGAACGGGCTGCGTTCCAGCCGGTTCGCCTCGCCCGAGCCCAAGGGCTGCCTCTTCGAGTACGTGTACATCGCCCGGCCGGACGCCACCATCGCCGGCCGCAACGTGCACGCCGCGCGGGTGCAGATCGGCCGCCAGCTCGCCAAGGAGCATCCGGTCGAGGCCGACCTGGTGATCCCGGTGCCGGAGTCCGGCACGCCGGCCGCGATCGGCTACGCCGAGGAATCAGGCATCACCTACGGCCAGGGCCTGATGAAGAACCCGTACGTCGGGCGCACGTTCATCCAGCCCTCGCAGACGCTGCGCGCGCTCGGCGTCCGGCTGAAGCTGAACCCGCTGCGGCAGAACGTACGCGGCAAGCGCCTGGTGGTGGTGGACGACTCGATCGTTCGGGGCACCACCCAGCGGGCGATCGTCCGGCTGCTGCGCGAGGCGGGCGCGCTGGAGGTCCACGTCCGGATCTCCTCGCCGCCGGTGAGCTGGCCCTGTTTCTACGGCATCGACTTCGCCACCCGCGCCGAGCTGCTCGCCAACGGGCTCGACAACGACGGCATCCGGCGGTCCATCGGTGCCGACTCGCTCGGTTACGTATCGCTGCCCGGTCTCATCGCCGCGACCGAGCAGCCGAAGAGCCGGCTCTGCCGGGCGTGCTTCGATGGGGAGTACCCCATCGAACTGCCGGCCGGGAACCTGATCGGCAAGCACGTGCTCGAAGGAGTGGGACGCCGGGTCGCCGCCGAGGCGGCCGGGCCGACCGGTCCGCTCGTCGCCACACCGACCCACCACCCGTAGCACCACCGACGCGGGTCCGGCCGCTCCGGGCCCGCGGGAACCACAAAGGGGAGAACCGTGACGCACGTGTCCGAGCGCAGCGGCGCAGGATCCAGCCCGACGGGCGCCGGCGGCGACCGCCAGCCCTGGTCGGCGGGTTCCGGCCGGACGCAGCGCAAACGCTCGGTCTCGTACGCCGACGCCGGGGTGTCGATCGAGGCGGGCGACCGCGCGGTCGAGCTGCTCAAGTCGAAGGTCAAGGAGACCCGGCGCCCCGAGGTCATGGGTGACCTGGGCGGCTTCGCCGGCCTGTTCCGGCTGGACACGAAGAAGTACAAGAACCCGATCCTGGCCTCCTCGACCGACGGCGTGGGCACCAAGCTGGTGATCGCCCAGCAGCTCGACATCCACGACACGGTCGGCATCGACCTGGTCGCCATGGTCGTCGACGACCTGGTGGCCTGCGGCGCCGAGCCGCTGTTCCTGCTCGACTACATCGCCACCGGCGAGGTCGTGCCGGACAAGGTCGCCGAGATCGGCGCGGGCATCGCGGACGGCTGCCGGTACGCCGGCTGCGCGCTGCTGGGTGGCGAGACCGCCGAGCACCCGGGCGTGCTGCGCCCCGACGAGTACGACATCTCGGCCACGGGCGTCGGCGTGGTGGAGGAGAGCGAGATCCTCAGCCCGGAGCGCGTCGAGGTGGGCGACGTGGTGATCGCCATGCGCTCGTCCGGCCTGCACTCGAACGGCTACTCCCTGGTCCGGCACGTGCTGCTCGGCGCCGGCCGGATGCGGCTGGACGTGGTGATCGACGACTTCGGCCGCCAGCGGACGCTCGGCGAGGAGCTGCTCACCCCGACCAAGATCTACGCACAGGACTGCCTCAAGCTGATCGCCGAGGCCGAGGTGCGGGCGCTGGCCCACGTCACCGGCGGCGGCATCCCCGGCAATCTGGTCCGGGTGCTGCCCGAGCACGTCGACGCCGTGGTGAACCGCTCCACCTGGAAGCCGCAGCCGATCTTCGACCTGATCCAGTCCAAGGGCCGGATCGAGGACCCGGAGATGGAGGCGACCTTCAACATGGGCGTCGGCATGTTCGCGATCGTCTCCGCCGAGGACGCCGACCGCGCGCTGGCCACCCTGACCGGCCGGGGCGTGGACGCCTGGCAGGCCGGCGAGATCATCGAGGGGTCCGGCAACGTGCAGATGGTCGGGCAGCACACCCGAGGCTGATCACCCTGCGCCGATCGGCCGGGCACTTTATCGGGGGTTCACCCGAGCGGTCGCCGCGGCCTAGCCTGGAGGTTCGGTTTTCAGGCAGGCGGGGGAGGTGCTGATGGCTGCGCGCACGCCCGGAGGGATGCGGGGCATCTCTGCCGTCCCGTCGTACGTGGTGATGCAGCCGACGACGCTGTGCAACCTCGACTGCGCCTACTGCTACCTCCCCTTCCGGGCGGTCGACAGGCGGATGCCGGTGGCCGTCGCCGAGGCGGTGGCGGCGTCGGTGAACCCGTGGGCGGCGGGCGGTCGATTCTCCGTGGTCTGGCACGGAGGGGAGCCGCTCGCTGCGGGCCGGGAGCACCTGGCCGCGCTGCTGGCGCCGTTCGGGCCCGACGTCGAGCACCACGTGCAGACGAACGCCACCCTGATCGACGACGCCTGGTGCGCGTTCTTCGCCGAGCACCGGGTGCGGGTCAGCATCAGCGTGGACGGGCCGCGGGCGCGCAACGGCGAGCGGGTCACCCGGGGCGGGCGGCCCGCGTACGACCGGATCGTGGCGGGTGTGGCGGCGCTGCGCCGCCACGGCCTGCCGTTCTCGGCGCTCGCGGTGGTCTCGCGGCCGGAACCGGGCCTGGCGACCGAGCTGTACGACTACTTCCTCGACCTGGGCTGCGACGTGCTCGGCGTCAACATCGAGGAGACCGAGGGCGTCAACACCCGGACGAACGCGCGCGACGAGGGTGCGGTCACCGGGTTCTGGGCGGAGCTGGTGGCGGCCTGGCGCCGGGATCCCCGGATCCACCTGCGTGAGGTGGAGTGGTCGCTGCGGTACGCGGGCGCGGTCCTGGCCGGCACCGCCGACGACCTGCTGCCCCGGAGCCTCGACCCGATCCCGACGGTCGGGCACGACGGCTCGGTGGTGGTGCTCTCGCCGGAGCTGGCCGGCTTCACCGACCCCCGGTACGGCGACTTCGCCAGCGGGAACGTGCTGACCACGCCGCTGGGCGACATCCTCGCGGGCGCGGCCGGTACGCCGTGGGTGGGCGAGTTCCTCACCGGCGTGGAGGCGTGCCGGGCGTCCTGCGCGTACTTCGGGTTCTGTGGCGGCGGGCACGCCGCCAACCGCTACTTCGAGCTGGGGCGTTTCGACGGTACGGAGACCGAGCACTGCCGTAACAGCAAGATCCGCCTACTGGAGGGAGTGTTGGAGCATGCCCGAGACCATCAGTGACACCGACCGGGAGGCGGTCGCCGACCGGGTGCGGGACGCCGCTGCGGGGCTTACCGCTCTGCTTCGGGAGGCGGAGGCGGCGCGGCTGCTGCGGGCGGAGGTGTCGGGCGGCGACGGCGCCGACGCGGTGTGCGCGTGGAACCACTTCGAGAACATCCCGACGTTCTACAACTGGAACAACCGGCCACGCTGAGGGAACGGTTCCGCGATCAAGGACCTGCCGGCGCGTCGGAGCGGGCGCCCCGGAGCGCCGGCAGGTCCCTGATCGTCGGTCGTACGCCGGCTCAGCAGAGCACATGCGTGAGCACGCGGGGGTTACCGCGTGCTCAGATGTGACCGGAGGTCAGCGGGTCGGACGAGCCCAGGTGTCCGGGTCGTCGTCCGCGTGGTCCTCGTCATCGTCGTCGACATACTCTTTGTAGTCGTCGTCGAAGTTGTGCTCAGACTTTCCACTACCCGCCAGTTCGCGCTGCAAGGCGGTTAGGTCGGTGTTCGGGGAGTGGTACTTCAACTCCCGGGCCACCTTCGTCTGCTTGGCCTTAGCACGGCCGCGCCCCATGGCTCGACCCCCTCGCACAGAATGCGGGGCAGCCCGAAGGCGGGCCCCGATGACGTCAGGCATCTCTCGTGGCTCTTACGGTACATGGGGATGCCATCGTTCGGCACCTCGGGTCACCGTCGACCGGACCTGCGCGTCGCAGTGGTCCAGCCGTCACAAAGTGTACCGGGTAAGGGGTAAGCCCCGGGGCTGGCCGTGACACCGGACATACCGGTACTAACGAGCCCGAGAATCAGCTTAACGCGCACCGCCTCCGGGGGTGGAGCGCCGCCCCGCCCCCGGAGGTGAGCTTCACCGCAGATGGATCGTGCGCAGCCGGCCGACCTCGGCCATCCGCCGCTCGGCGAGCCGGTCCGCGGCGACCGCCGGCGGCACGCCCTCGTCGTCGGCGAGCTGGAGGATCTGCCGGGTGGTGTCGAAGATCCGGGTCGCGCGCAGCTTGGCCCGGTCGAAGTTGAAGCCCTCGATCTCGTCGGCCACCTGGATCACGCCACCGGCGTTCACCACGTAGTCCGGCGCGTAGAGGATGCCCCGGTCCGCGAGCACCTTCTCGATGCCCGGGTGGGCGAGCTGGTTGTTCGCCGCCCCGGTGACCACCTTCGCCCGCAGCACCGGCACGGTGTCGTCGTTCAGCGCGCCGCCGAGCGCGCACGGGGCGTACACGTCGATGTCGGAGGTGACCAGCGCCTCGGTGTCGTCGACCAGGGTGACCTGCGGGTGGGTGGTGCGCGCCCACTCCAGGGCGCGCGGGCTGACGTCGGTCGCCACGACCTCGGCGCCGTCGTCGAGCAGGTGGGCGGTCAGGTACTTGCCGACCTTGCCCAGCCCGGCCACGCCGACCCGGCGGCCGGCCAGCGTCGGGCTGCCCCAGACGTGCTCGGCGGCGGCCCGCATGCCCTGGAACACGCCCCAGGCGGTGAGGATCGAGGAGTCGCCCGCGCCGCCGTGCTCCACGCTGCGGCCGGTCACGTAGCGGGTCTCCCGGGCGATCACGTCCATGTCCGCCACGTAGGTGCCCACGTCGCAGGCGGTGTAGTAGCGGCCGTTCAGCGCCTCGACGAAGCGGCCGTACGCGCGCAGCAGCGCCTCGCTCTTGATCTGCTCGGGGTCACCCCAGATGACCGCCTTGCCGCCACCGAGGTCGAGGTTCGCCAGGGCGTTCTTGTAGGCCATGCCGCGGGAGAGGTCGAGCACGTCGGCGAGGGCCTCGGCCTCGCTGGCGTACGGGTAGAACCGGGTGCCGCCGAGCGCGGGGCCCAGCGCGGTCGAGTAGATCCCGATGATCGCCTTCAGGCCGGACTGCTTGTCCTGGCAGAACACGACCTGCTCATGCCCCGTGGAGACGGGGTCGTCGGTACTGGCGAATACGCCCATGGCTGACTCCTGTGTCGGTGTGCGCCCTTGTGGGGCGCGGAACCCGGGTGGCACGCCGGCGGGATGCTGCCGGTGTCGTTGAGCCTAATATCGGCCCGAACCGTACTGTCGCGCATGTCACGCCACGGGCCCGAGGGCGGCGACGGGCGGTCCCGTCTCGTGGGAGGATCGCGCCGTGCCGTCGCTCTTCGCTTCATACCTGCGCGTGTACGAGCCGCTGACCGCCTTCGACCGGGACCGGCAGTCGTACTGGCGCCGGTACGTCAGCGAGGGCCGCGCGATCGCCCCGCTGGAGGGACCGGTACGGCAGCGGACGGCGGTGATCGAGGCGCTCGGCGCCGGCTGGACCCGGCTGCCCGACCTGCCCGACGAGGCGTACGTCCTGGAGTCCGACGACGCGCTGCTGGTCTGCCCCTGGAACCTGCGTATCCGGGTCGCCGAGGCGGCGCTGAGCGCCCGCGACGGCGTGCCCTCGGTGCTGGCCGACGCGTTCGTGCCGCCCGTGCTCGCCGGGCAGGCCAAGGCCGTGGTGGAGGACTGGCGCAGCGGCGCCCGGGTGCTGGAGCACGGGGTGCCCCGGGTGCACGAGCAGATCGCCACCTGGGGCGTGCCCCTGCGCTGGTTCGTGCTGTTCGAGGCCGGCGAGCGGCACCTGGTCACCGAGCCGGAGCGGCGGGCGCTGCGCTACCGCACCGAGATCTCCAAGGCGCGCCGCCGGGCGTCCCGGGCGCTGTCGGTGCTGCGCAAGTCGATCGGCGAGGCGCCCATCACCGAGGCGGTCGAGGAGGCGGCCCGGTGGCTGGAGGAGTTCCACCCGCGCTCGGTGGTCGAGCTGGACTACGGCGGCCTGGTGCAACTGCTGCCGGACGAGACGCTCGAAGCCGACGACTCGACCGAGCTGGTGGCCACCGGACTGTCCGGACTGGGTCGGGGCGAGGCCGAGGAGGCGTCCGCCGCGTACGACAAGCTGGTCGCCCGCTGGCGCGCGGTGCAGCTGCTCGAACGGTGCAACTGACGCCCGGTTTGCCCTGCTAAGTGGCCTTGGACACGAGAGTGTCTCGTAGTTGATGCGTCACGAACCGTGATCATGAGTCCGAATAAGGTAGTTTCTGCGGCATAAAAGTCGTAAAAATCGGGCATGCTTCATCCGTCCGTCTAGGGACCTTCAGCCGTTCGGCCCATGTCGGACATCGGGGACTAGCCGGACCATGGGAGACGCGTCGGCCGGCGGGACCCCGGCCGATGTCTATACATGTGGAGGAGTGACCCCGATGGCATCGCGAACGCACGAACCTGAGCCGCTACTCACACCGGCCGAGGTGGCGTCGATGTTCCGTGTCGACCCGAAGACGGTGACCCGGTGGGCCAAGGCTGGCAAGCTCAGTGCCATCCGGACCCTGGGCGGCCATCGCCGCTACCGCGAGTCGGAGGTTCGGGCCCTGCTGCAGGGGCAGATCCCCCAGCAGCGCCAGGGAGACTGACGAACCGGCGTTCTCCGGCGTTCCGATCAAGGGCGGTGCCGTCGCGGCGCCGCCCTTGATCGTGTCCGGGCTCAGTCGCGCCCCGGGCCGTCCAGCACGATCCGCAGCCCCACAGTGCCGCGCTCACCCCGGCGCAGTCGGCTGCCCAACAGGCTCAGCCGTCCGATCAGCCGGTACTTCCGCTTGAGCAGCCCTCGGACCCGGTTCGTGCTCTCCGGGTCGGCGATCGTCGCGTGACCCGGCACCGCCTCGCCGTGCGGCCGGCCGCGCACGTCGCACGGGGCCACCGTCACCCGGCCGTCGCGCCGGATGCGCTTCACCTTGCCGGAGTCGGCCACCGTCCACACCGCCAGCCCGTCGCCGTCGCGTACCGCCCACACCGGAGTCGGCACCGCCCGGCCGTCCTTGCGGAACGTGGTGAGCAGGACGTACTTCTCCGCCGCCAGGCGGTCCAGGTCGGTCACGCCGCCAAGGATACGGCGGCGACGGCGCCGCCGACCCCCGGATAGCGTTGCGGGCATGACCGGGGAACCCGAGATCGGCGACGTGTTCGGCGAGATGATCCGCGACGCGTACGCGGTCGCCACCGGGATCGGACCGCGCCCGATGGCCGGCGGTCGCCTACCCCGCCCGGTCATCGAGATCATCGAGCGCGACGACGGGCTGGTCAACGGCGCGCCCGCCGAGCACTACCTGGACCCGCCGCAGCGGTGGCAGCCGCACGACCACCGGGCCGTGGACCGGGTACGCGGACACGTGCTCGACGTCGGCGTCGGCGCCGGCCGGATCGCGCTGCACCTCCAGGACCGGGGCGTACCGGTCACCGGACTGGACACCTCGCTCGGGGCGCTGCGGGTCAGCCGGCACCGGGGCGTACGCGACCTGGTGCACGGCACAGTCGACGAGCACGCCGCCGACGGCCGCCGGTACGACACGTTCCTGCTGCTCGGCAACAACCTGGGACTGTTCGAAGGGCGGGAACGCGCCCCGGCGATGCTCGCGGCGCTCGCCGCGCTGGCCCGTCCCGGCGCCCGGGTGATCGCCCACGGCACCGACCCGTACGGGACCACCGACCCGGTGCACACCGCCTACCACGAGCGCAACCGCCGGCGGGGCCGGATCGGCGGGCAACTACGGCTGCGGCTGCGCTACCGGCTGCTCGGCACCGACTGGTTCGACTACCTGGTCTGCTCGCCCGAGGAGTTCGCCGAGCTGGTCCACGGCTCACAGTGGCGACTGACCGACGTGGACGACACCGACCACCCCTACTACCTCGCCACCTTGGAGCTGCGGCGTTAGGAAGGGCCCCTTTCAAGCGCCTAGGCGTTAAGAAGGGGCCCTTCCTTACGTGCTCAGACCTGGACGGTGGGGGTGGTCTGCTCCGGGGGCAGCCCGCCGTCGCCGTCGACCACCTCGTCCGGCGTGCCGTCCTCGTCGATGTCCACCATGGTGATGTCCACCTTGCCGTCACCGTCGGTGTCGAACTGGAACAGGTCGGCCTTGCCGTCGCCGTCGGTGTCCACCACCCACACGTCGGTCTTGCCGTCGTTGTTGGTGTCCGCACGGAGCAGGTCCACCCGCTCGTCGCCGCGGGTCTCGACCGTCTCGGTGCTCTCCGCGCTCTCCGGTGCCTGGCTCATCTCGTTCCTTCCTTCGGCGTTGAGGGCCGTCCTTACCCCGTCCGCTCCGCCCCCACGCATCCCGGCGGCCCGGCCATGCATAGGGTCGCATGCAGGAACGAGCGAGCGGACGGGCCCGGCGGCGGAGACCCCGCGCGCCCCCGCCGCGGCGAGGGGACGTCGATGAGTGGTCGTTTTGTGGTCGTCGGGGCCGGCACCATGGGCCTCGGCATCGCGTACGTGGCGGCCGGCGCCGGGTACGCGGTCGAACTGGTCGAGGTCGACCCCGCCCGGGGCGCCGAGGCCCTGCGCCGGCTCGGCGAGCTGTGGGACCGGGGCGTGCAGCGCGGCAAGCTGACCGAGGAGGCCGCCACCGCCAACCGTGAGCGCGTCACGCTCCGGGCCGGGCTCGCCGAGGTGGCCGAGGGCGCCGACGTGATCGTGGAGGCGGTGCCCGAGCGGCTCGACCTCAAGCGTGCCGTCCTGCGCGAGGCGGAGAGCCGCCGGCCGGCGCTGCTGGGCAGCAACACCTCCAGCATCCCGATCGCCGAACTGGCCGCCGGGCTGGACCGCCCCGCCGACTTCGTCGGGTTGCACTTCTTCAATCCGGTGTGGGCGATGGCGCTGCTCGAGGTCGTGGTCGGCCCGGCCACCGCGCCGGAGACGACCGAGGCGGCCGTCGCGCTCGCCGCCCGGCTCGGCAAGGACCCCGTCGTCGTACGCGACATGCCCGGCTTCGCCACCTCCCGGCTGGGCGTCACGCTCGGCCTGGAGGCGATCCGGATGGTGGCCGACGGGGTGGCGAGCCCGGCCGACATCGACAAGGCGATGGTGCTCGGCTACCGGCACCCGATCGGCCCGCTGGAGCTGACCGACCTGGTCGGCCTGGACGTGCGGCTCGACATCGCGCGCACGCTCCAGGCCGCGTACGGGGACCGCTTCGCGCCGCCGCCGCTGCTCGTCGAGATGGTGGCCGCCGGGAAGCTGGGCAAGAAGTCGGGGCGGGGCTTCTACACGTGGAAGGACGGCGTGAAGCAGTGAGCGCGAGGAGTGAGCTTGCGAGCCCCGCAGTCGCGAACGACAGGCCGGCACAGTGAGCGGGCTGCGGATCGAGGAGCTGCCGGACCGGCTCGTGGTCACGCTGGACCGGCCGGAGAAGCGCAACGCCATCGACGCCGACCTGGTGGGTGAGCTGCATGCGGTCTGCGCCGACCTGGAGGCGCGTCCCCGGCTGCTGCTGCTCACCGGCGGGACGGCGGGCATCTTCGCCGGGGGCGCCGACATCGCCCAGCTCCGGGAGCGTGGCCGGCTGGACGCGCTGGCCGCCATCAACCAGGGCGTCTTCGCCCGCATCCGGGCGCTGCCGATGCCCACCGTGGCCGCAGTCGACGGGCCGGCGCTGGGCGGCGGCGCCGAGCTGGCGTACGCCTGCGATCTCCGGGTGTGCACGGACCGAGCGGTGTTCGGCCAGCCCGAGGTGCGGCTGGGCATCCTGGCCGGCGCGGGCGCGACCTACCGGCTGCCGGCGCTGATCGGTGAGGCCCGGGCCAAGGAGCTGCTGTTCACCGGCCGGCGGGTGGACGCCGAGGAGGCGCTGCGGATCGGGCTGGTGAACCGGGTGGTGGCCGACCCGGCGGAGCTGCTGCCCACCGCGCACGGCCTGCTCGACGAGATGGCGAAGGGCTCCGCGCTGGCGCTGCGGCTGACCAAGATGGCGGTGGACGCCCCGGCGGCCGCGCACCCGCAGCTGGACCTGCTGAGCCAGGCGGTGCTCTTCGAGGACGAGGAGAAACACCGGCGGATGACCGAGTTCCTGGACCGGCGCCGGGCCCGCTGAGCCCGGGAGAGACGACGAGGGCCGCACCGGTCTCCCCGGTGCGGCCCTTCGCGTCGGTACGCGTCAGTGCTTGATGTCGACTCCCGCGTCGTCCAGCGCGGTGATCGCCGGCGCGGACTCGGCGAAGCCGATGAGCAGCAGCGCCTCCGGGCCGAACGCCTTGATCTCCTTGGCGGTGCCGCTGAAGTCGACAGGCGTCTTCGGGTCGGCCGGCGGCTCGTAGGTCAGCAGCTTGATCCGGTCCGCGCCGATCCCGGCCTTCTCCAGCTCCGAGCGGACGTTCTCCTGGAGGCCCTCGCCGTACGAGTCCTTACGGGCCAGGATTGCGATCTTGCGCGGCCCGTCCCGGAGCATCACGTCGGCCAGCGCGCGGCCCTGGAGGCTGTCCGGCGGCGCGGTACGGAAGTAGAGGCCCTTGTCGTCCACAGCGCTCAGCCCCGCGTCGGTGTTCGACGGGGAGAACAGGATCCGGCCGGCGGCCACCACGTCCGGCAGTACGGCCCGGGAGATGCCGGAGCCGCCCGCGCCGATGATGACCTGGACGCCCTTGCTGACGTGCGAGGCGACGGTGGCCTTGGCGACCTCCGGGTTGGTGCCGTCGTCGCCCTCGATCCACTTCACCGGCTCGCCGAGCACACCACCTGCGGCGTTGACCTCACGGATCGCGAGCGCCGCGCCGGCCGCCAGCGGCGGGTTCGCCAGCGCCAGGTCACCGGTCTTCGGCAGCAGCCCGCCGAGGACCAGCGGGGCGTCCTTCGCCTTGCCGTCGCGCGGCTTGCGCCCACGCGGCGGGGCCTTCGTGCTCGCCCCCGACTCCTCACCGGCGCCGACGAACTCGGTCTTGCTGTCGTCGATCTTCTGGTTGTCGAAGTGCATGGTGCCGTAGCTCGCGGTGGCCGGCTCGCCGGTGTCGGTGAACCCGGCGCGGGTCAGCGACACGCCCCGGTACTCGATGTCCCGGCCCGCGCGGGCGAGCTGGAGGCAGGCCGTCACGTCGTCGCAGCGTTCACCGCCGGTGGTCACCCCGACGATCTGCTTGGCGATCTCGGCCGGAGCGGTGGTGCCGGCGAGCTGGGCGGCCAGCGCGCTGATCACCACCGCGTCGTACGACTCGGCGGAGTAGAGGAAGTCACCCAGCTTCGGGTCTACGGCGAGTAGTCGCTCCTTGAAGCTCTCGGCAAGCGGAGTGAGGGGCGTGGTGCCCTTCATCCCGTTCACCAGGTCCGCGCGGTCCTTGAGTTCCGCGGCGTACGAATTGAGCATGTTGCCGTCGGTGCCGTAGAGGCGTACCTGGGTGGCAGGCGTTTCCTCCGGCTCGTCGCTCCCGCAGGCGCTCGTGGCGAGCAGAAGCGCCGCGCAGGCCATGGACAGGGCCGCGCGCGACGTGCGTGTTCTCAGCATGGTCGTCCTTCCTCCGGCGAAGGTCCGCTGCGCACCTTAGCGTGCTCGCGCGGCATGCGGGACTGTGGAGTCGGCTCCGTCGGCACCCCGACTGCGGGTATCACTCTGCGTGGTCGACGAGCCGTTTCCGGGTCACGGCTTGACCCCCGGCGATACTGTTCCGCGGGTGAACGACGAAGCACAGCAGACGCTCGACGACGCGACCGCCGTGCTCCGTTCCGCCCTCGCCGGTGACGGCGCCGGCGTGGTGGGCACGTTCGACGCGGTGGTGGACCGCTCCGGCCTCGCCGGGGCGTACGGAGTGGCGTGGTGCCTCGCCGCCACCATGCTCGGCGACGACACCCCGGGCGGCGGCGCCGCCCTCGACTTCCCCGGCATCGACCAGGCCGACTACGACACCCGCTGGGTGGCCCGTTTCGTCAGCGCGTGCGCCAACGACGACGCGGACACCGGCGAGGCGCTGTTCGGGGCGGCGGCCGCCGACGGGCTGCTGCCCGACTGCCTGCTCACGCTCGCCGGGTCGACCATCGCCACGCTGCGCAGCCGGTCGGACTGAGCCCGGCGCGCGGCCCGGCCCCTCGGCTGTGGTAGCTCTGGGTGCATGTCCGAGGCGATGCTCAGCAAGGTGCGCAAGCTGCTCGCCCAGGCCGAGGACCCGGCCTGCACGCCCGCCGAGTCGGCCGCCTTCATGGCCAAGGCCACCGAGCTGATCGCCCGCTACGGCGTCGACCGGGCGCTGCTCGCCGCCCGCGACCCGGCCGCCGACCCGGTCGGTGACCGGACCGTCGACGTGGTCGCGCCGTACGCCCGGGACAAGGCCGGCCTGCTCGCGGCGGTCGCCGAACCGCTGCGGTGCCGATGCGTACGCCGCCGGCAGGGCAACGGCTTCGTCATGCACCTGTTCGGCTTCGCCAGCGACCTGGAACGGGTCGAGCTGCTGTTCACCTCGCTGCTGGTGCAGGCCGCGCACGGGCTCGCCGGTGCTGTCGTACCGGCCGGGGAGCACCCGGCGGCGTTCCGGCGTACCTGGCTGGCCGGGTTCGCGTACGTCGTCGCGGAACGACTGCGCGCGGCCGAGAGCAAGGCGGTGGCGGAGTCGGGTGGAACCTCCACGGCTCTGGTGCTCGCCGACCGCTCCGATCGGGTCCAGCGCCGGGTCGCCGAGGCGTACCCCCGGTTGCGCACCGCCCCGCGACGGCGGCTGGCGGGCGGTGGCTTCGGTTCCGGCGCGGACGCCGGCCGCCGGGCCGACCTCGGTGGCACCGGCGTGGCCGGGACCGGCGCGGCGCCCGGTATCGCCGGCTGACGGGCTGCTGTCCGGTCGGTGCGGGTCAGGCGCTGGTGCGGGCGACGGTCGCCAGGTAGCGGCAGAGCAGTTCGTGCCAGCCCGCGGTGAGCGCCTCGCGGTAGCCCTCGGCCGCCGTGCCGTGCCGGTCGAAGTAGCGGTGCTCGACGTCCACCCGGGTCCGCTCCGGACCGTCGGCGTGGAACAGGACCTCCACCTCGCTGGCCCGCGCCGGATCCGGCACCGGCACCCGGTCCGGGCCGATCTGCCAGGTGAACACCAGGCGCCGGGGCGGATCCCAGGTCAGCACGCGGCCCCAGTCGTTGCGGAAGCCGTACGGGCCGATCTCGTAGAGCATGCCGCCGGCCCGCGGCTCGATGCCGATCGCGGCGAGCGCCTCCGGGCCGGACCAGGTGTATTCGCGCACCCACCAGTCGGCGAGCGCGCCGGTGAAGACGGCGTACGCCCGCTCGGCGGATGCCGGGACGAGCAGGCTGCTGCGGAGGGAGAAGCGGTCGGATTCCTGCCGGACCTCATCCGGATCGGCCATCTCCTGTCCCATAGGTCCGGACCATACCGGCTCATGTCTCGGTGTGCAGCTTCCGTTCCGCCCGCTTCCGGACACCGGGAACACCGGTTCCCGACAGCGCTGAGTGGTGGGACAGGCGCTCTGCGCAAGGCGCGACGGCGCTTCCGGGAGGTGCCCCGGCGGGGCTTCCGGGAGGTCAGGGCGGGCATCCGCGAGGTGGGGGTGGGCGACGGATGCCGTACCGGAAAGCGGGTAACCGCGGCCGATCGGACCGATGGGAGAGCGGGGAGCATGACCGACAGCCGAGCCACCGAACCAGTGCCGGACCCCGGTGACGAACTGACCGGCTCGCCGGCCGGTCCCGAGTCGGAGCCGGACGTCCTGCTCGACGTGCCTGAGCTGACAGTCGACGAGATCCGGCTCGCGGTGGACGGGCTCGACGCCGACCTGTCGCTGCGCGCCCGGCTGGCCAACCTGCTCCAGCTCGACGCCGGAGTCCGGGTGCACCTGGAGGGCGTCGAGCTGGACATCACCGGGGTGAGCGCCGAGGCGCTGCTCAAGGTACGGCTGGAGAAGCTGGTGCAGATCCTGGACCGGGCGCTGACCACGATCGACCGGAACCCGCAGCTGATCGACGCGCTGGCCCGCTCGGCCGGTGTCACCCTGGACGACGTGCACCGGCTCGCCGCGCCGGTGGTGGACCAGACCGGTCGTACGGTGGCCGCAGCCGGCGAGGTGGTCGAGCGCACCGCTCCGGCGGTGTCCGGCCCGATCGAGGCACCCGAGCCGCCCGGGCGCCCGGCGCGGACGGAGTCCGAGCGTGCCGCCGGATCGGGGCAGGGCGCCGGTGCGGGCCCGTCGGCGGAACGTCCCACCGAGAAGAAGCGCGGTTCGGAGCGCCCGGGCGGGACCGGCCAGCCGGCGAGCGCCGCCGCCGAGGCGGCACAGTTGGCGGGACAGGCCGGACAGGCACTCCGGCAGGCCGGCCGGAGCGTCTGGGAGGCGATCCAGGGCAGCCCCACCCAGAACCGCCGCCCCCCAAAGACCTGACCGCCCGCCGCCGGTCCCGCCGCCCGCCTGTCCGGGATCGGGTGACCGGGGAGGGCATCACGCGGGTGGGAAGTCGTCCGGACCGGCCGAGGTGGAGGGCTGTGCGGCCTGCTGGTGGCGGCGGAGGAGTTCCTGGAGGGCGGCGATCTCAGACTGCAGGGCCTGACGTCCCTCCCTGGTGATCCGGATCCACGTCCGCGGACGACGGCCGTGGTAACCCTTCTCCACCTGGATCAGGCGTGCCTCCTCCAGCACGGTGAGGTGCCGGGACAGGTTGCCCGCGGTGAGTTCGAGGGCCTCCCGGAGATAGGCCACCTCCACCCGCTCGCCTTCGGCGGCGATGGTCAGGATGCCGAGCCGGTGCCGCTGGTGGACCGTGTCGTCGAGACCGTTCGTCGGGAACGGCCCGCCCGCGCGAGGGTCGTCCACGGTGCTCACGCGTACCCATTGTGCTGCTTCTTCGCGGCGGCGAGCGTCAGACCCCCGCCGATCAGCAGGACCGGTGCCGGGAGCATTGCCGCAAGCATGAAGCTGAACCGGGTCAGATCACCCGGTTGCAGGTCGGAGACCTGGAACCAGGCGTTCACGGCGACGAGCACGACGGTGTAGAGCCCGACCACGACCCACAGGCTACGGCTGCGTTCGAGGTGGGCGAGGACCGCCAGGCCCACGGCGATCACGAGGTGCGGCAGCATGCCCCGGTTGGCGAGGCCGAGCAGCGGACCGGTCAGCCAACTGGTGCCGCCCGACACGGGTGCGCTGGTGTTGAACAGCAGGAACTCCAGGACGACCGGAAGGGCGAGGCCGACGAGTGTGCCCGCGATGCCGGCGATGACGTACGCACGGGTCGGGGTCTGAACGCCCGCTCGCCGGCCGTGCCAGCGGTACCAGGCCAGGCCGGCCAGGTAGCCGCCGACGAGCGCGGCCAGCCAGTACCAGCCCAGAGCGGTCGACTTCTCCAGGAAGCCGCCGCCGAGACCGGTCAGGACAGGACCGTCGGACCCGGCGCGCAGCGCGGGTGGCTCCGCCGACTCCACGTACAGCGGCGCGGCCGCCGCGATGAGCACCCCGAAGAGCAGGAGCGGAAGCCAGTACGCCTGACGGGCCGCCCGCGCCTGCCGGCGGAGGGTGGTCATCGAGGCGAGCAGTTCCTGGGCATCGTCCTCGCGGGGTGACTCGGACGGCATGGTTCCTCCCGGCAGCCGTAGCGCTGTGACCCAAATAGGTTTGCAGCGCAAACCTATTCGCGCAAGAGGTCGAGGGTCTCGAACATCCGCGCCTGTTTCGACATTTCTCTAGGTTGACAGACTTCGAATCAAGAGGCAGGGTGGAGACTGCTTCGATAAACATCTAGACAGGGGGTTCCCATGTCCCGCGTCCAGCTCGCCCTGCGCGTGTCCGACCTCGAAGGCTCCGTGGCCTTCTACAGCAAGCTGTTCGGCGTCGAGCCGGCCAAGCGCCGCCCCGGCTACGCCAACTTCGCGGTGGAGAACCCGCCGCTGAAGCTCGTACTCCTCGAAGGTGAGCCCGGCCTGCCGACGGTGATGGACCACCTCGGGGTCGAGGTGTCCACCACCGAGGAGGTCAACGCCGCGACCAACCGCCTCACCGAGTCCGGCCTGATCACGCTGGAGGAGAACGACACCGAGTGCTGCTACGCGCTCCAGGACAAGGTCTGGGTACGCGGCCCCGGCGACGAGCCGTGGGAGGTCTACACGGTCAAGGCCGACTCGCCGCAGCTGGCGAAGGCGACCGAGAGCGCCTGTTGCGCCTCGGACGCGGCGGAGCAGCCCGCCGCTGTCTGAGCGGATGCCACGAGGTCCCCACCGGCCTGCACGCCGGTGGGGACCTCTTTCGTGCGCCGGCGGCTACCGTGCCTCGGCGAATTTCAGCCGTTCGAGCTTTTCGACGTAGACGAACCGCTTCCCGTCCGGCGAGAAGCTCGGGTGGTAGGCGCGGGCGCCGCCGGCGATCCTCGTCTTCTTCCCGGTGCGGACGTCGACCGACCAGACCCCGCCCACGTGGTCCGACGCGACGGCGGCGATCACCGACCGGCCGTCCGGCGACACCGCCAGGTCGGCGAGGCCGGGAAGCTCCGTGATGAACCTGGCTGTGGCCGATCCGACGGCCCACTCCGTCAGGTGCCAGGTGAGATCGTCCGGACTCACCTCGGGCGGCAGCGGCAACCTGCCGAGGGAGTCGGGTGCGGTGATGAAGAACAGCCGTTCACCCAGCGCCGCAGGCGACCGCGCCAGCACCGTCGACTCGCAATCCGTGTCACCGCCGCTCAGGTTGAAGGTCACTCCGCCCACCGTCACCGGAGAGCCGAACTCGTACGCCTTCCCGTCGGCGAGCAACTGGACTCCCCCCGGACCGCACTCCCGGGGCGCCTCCACATATCCCCCGCCGCCACGGTTCACGAGTGCGGCTTCGGCGAGGAAACGCGTCGACGCCAGAGGCTCGAACGTCCTGTCGGCGGGCGAGTAGCTGAGCAGCTCGGTTTCGTCCCAGCCGCATTCGAGGGCCACCCCGAGGTCGCCGCCGGGGCCGGCGAACAGGAAGCTGAACAAGCCCGCTTCGCAGGTGGATACCGCTGGCGCGCGCTTGAGAACGGGTTCCTCGGCGCTCCCATCGGGTCGCTGCCGCCACACCTCGGCTACTCCCGAGCCCGAGGTCGAGGTCACCTCCCGCAGGTAGTAGACCCAGCCGTCGGCGGCCCAGACCGGATGGAACAGGGAGACTCGGTCCAGGAGCCCCGAGACCCGGCCACACCCGCCGAGCAGGATCACGGCCAGTACGAGGACCGGCGTCAGAGCCGTACGCAGCGCACGCACACGTGGCCTTCCGGTGGCATCCTGTCCGCCACTCGGCGGGCCCGCTCACCGTAGACGCGGGACGCGTCGCGCGAGTGCCCGCTCCACGCCGCGGTGCCTCCGTCGCGATGCACCCGGCCGATGGAACCACAGGGGCCGTCCGAGCGTCGGTATCGGTGTGAAGCTGCGCGCCGCGATTCTGCTCGCCCTGACCGCCCTCAGCCTCGGCCTCGTCGTGGTCGCCTCACCGGCGGAGCCGGCCTGGGCGTGCAGTTGCGCGCGCACCGGCGCGGACGAGCGTGCCGACCTCATCGTCGTCGGCACGATCACCGAGGTGACGGACACCGGGGTCCAGCTCGCGGTGGAATCGGTCGAGAAGGGCAGCCTCCGGGCAGGGGCCACGCTCCGGCTGAGGGTGGGCCGCCAGGAGGAGAGCTGCGGCTACGACTTCCGCACCGGCACCCGGTACCGCGTGAACTCCCGCGACGGCGTCACCGGGCTGTGCGCGGGAATCACCGCCGCACCTGCGCAGGTGCAGACCACACCGTCCGCGCCCGCAGCCGCCCCGACGCTCGTCACGGCCTTACCGGCACCTGCACAGGTGCCGGGCCGTCTGTGGCTCGTGGGCGGTGCCGTGCTGACAGTTCTCGCCGCCGGACTGGTCGCTGTGTCCATGCGACGGCGCCGGATCGAAGCAAAAAGGTAACGGGCAGACCGGACAGGCAGGCTTCTAGCGCACAAAGCAGAACGCCGACCTGCGTTCCCGCTGGTCGGCGCTCCTGTAGCCCGGCGAAAGGCTATGTGGCCAGGGGCGGGGTCGAACCGCCGACCTTCCGATTTTCAGTCGGACGCTCGTACCAACTGAGCTACCTGGCCGTGGTGCTCGGCACATGCTACCGCACGGGCCGATACGCAGAACGCCGCGCATCGAGCTGCGCGGCGTCAGCGCTTGCGGTCCTGACGGGACTTGAACCCGCGACCTCCGCCTTGACAGGGCGGCGAGCACTCCAACTGCTCCACAGGACCTGGCTGGTGTTGCATCCGGCGCGAGCCGGACCGTGCCCCCAACGGGATTCGAACCCGTGCTACCGCCTTGAAAGGGCGGCGTCCTGGGCCGCTAGACGATGAGGGCGGCCCCGCCATCATTGCACACTCGCAACTTCAAGCGGACTTGCTCCCATCCGGCCCCGCCGGAGGCAGGAGAAGCATATGTCATGCCTGCGCGGACGACAAAACCGGTATGGGCACGGCCGTGGAGCCGGGCAAAACCGCAGGTCAGCGCGGCAGGGCGATGCCGTACCGCCGCTTCAGGTCCGGGATTAGGTGCCGGCAGGCGGCCATCGTCTGGGCCCGGTCGCCCCCCGCGTCGTGCATCAGCACGACCGAGCCGTGCCGGGTGGCGCCCTTCACCCGCTTGATGATCGTCTTCGCCGGTGGGTGGTCCCAGTCCTGCGGATCCACGCTCCAGTGCAGCGGGCGCAGGCCCATCTGCTTGGCGATCGTGACCTCCTCGGCCGTCCAGCGGCCACCGGGCTGGCGGAACCAGGTGATCGGCGCCTTGGGCGCGGCGGCGTGGATGGCCTCGTTCGTCCGTTCCAGGTCGGATCGGATCTCGGCGGCGGAGCGCCGGCCCAGGTTCACGTCGTGGTGCCAGCTGTGATTGCAGAGCTGGTGCCCCTCCCGGACGATCCGGGCCACCAGTTCCGGGTAGCGCTTGGCCTGCTTGCCGACGACGCAGAAGGTGGCCTTCACGTGGGCCGCCCGGAGCTGGGCCAGGATCTGCGGGGTGTAGCGGGGATCCGGCCCGTCGTCGAAGGTGAGCGCCACCCCGTTGCTCCCGCTGGCCCGGTGCAGGCCCGCCGGCAGTTTCTTCGGCAGCGGGCGCAGCTTGGGCTTCGCGGGGGTGGTGTGGGTCGGTGAGGGCTTCGTCACCGGCGTCGGGGACGGCGACGCCGAGGCCGACGGCGGTGCGGCGGCCTTCTCGGGTGACTTGCCGGCTTCGCCGCAGCCGGTGACGAGAAGCACCAGGCCCAGGGCGAGCGCCGACAGGGCGCGTGGACGCATTCGTCGCTCCCGGAGGGGTCGGGGTCAGACGGACTTTCCGACCGTAGTGGACGCCGACCCGGAACGGGAGAGGGGCTCAGCTTGTCGTCGACTGGTCCAGCGAGTCCCGTACCGCCACGGCCAGCGACAACGCCTCGGCCAGGTCCACCGGCCGGACCACCCCGGCCGGCAGCGAGTCGGCCCGCCAGCCGGGCCCGGCGGCGAGCACCAGCAGCGGCCGGCGTGGCACCGCCAGCAGCGCGGTGAGCTGGCACGGGTCGGCTGTGGCGCGGATGTGCGACCAGAGCACCACGGCCGCCGGACCGGTCCGGTTGACGGCCTCGACCAGGGCCGGCACCGGTACGCGGGCACCGAGCATGCGGTAACTCACACCGACCTCGGCCAGCGCGGCGGCGAGTGCCTCCAGCGGCAGCGAATGCTGCTCCTCGTCGGCGCAGGAGAGCAGGATCCGGGGCGGACCGGTCATCGGGTACGTCCGCGCCACTGTGGCGAACGCCTCGGAGACGCACCGGGACATGAGGTGTTCCACCTCGATCAGCGCGGAGGTGGCGGCGTGCCGCTCCCCGATGCCGGCGAGCACCGGCCGCAGCAGCCCCTCCCAGGTCGCCACCACCCCGTCGGCGGCCAGTGCGTCGGCGATGGTCCGGCCGATGGTCACCGAGTCCAGTCGCATGGCGGCACGGGCCAGCCCGCGCGCCGCCGGCCCGGCCCGGCCAACCGGGATGGTGGTGCCGCCGCCGTCGCGTACCGTCGAGGCCCGTGCCTTGAGGCCGAGCCGCTCCGGAGGCAGCACGGCCGGCGCCTGCCGGGCCCAGCGGGCGGCCTCGGCGGGCGCGACCCCCTCGGTGGTCAGCCGGCGCATGATCTCCAGGCGGGCGAGGTCGGCCGGCGTGTACCGCCGGTGGTGGCCCGGTACGTGCTCGCTGGGGCCGAGACCGTAGCGCTGGTGCCAGGTACGCAGCGTGGTGACCGCCACGCCCAGTCGGCGTGCGACGGCCCCCGCGCTCAGCGCCTCATCGGCCACCCGACCGCTCCGGTGCCTCGGTGGCCGGTACGCCCGGCCGGGACGCGTCGGTGGGGTGCAGCAGCCGGTTGACCACGCCGCCGAGCCACGGCGCGTACTCGCGGGGGTGGGCGTCCAGGTCGGCCACCACCGCGCCGGGGTCGACCCAGCGCAGGTCGGCCACCTCGTCCGGGTCGGGCCGCGTGACCAGGTCGGCGGGTACGTCGGCGCGCAGCACGTGGTCGTACTCGAACTCGACCCGTCCGGTCGCCGGGTCCTCGGCGTAGTAGAGGTAGACGCCCACCTCGGTGAGGTCGACCGCGTCGACGCCGAGTTCCTCGGCGAGCCGCCGGTTGGCGGCCTCGGTCAGCGACTGACCGGGCAGCGGGTGTCCGCAGCAGGAGTTCGCCCAGCGCAGCGGGAACCGCGTCTTGACCGCGGCCCGCTGCTGCAACAGCACCCGCCCGTCGGGATCGACGAGGAGCACCGAGAAGGCGCGGTGCAGCCGCCCGGGTGGCTGGTGGGCGGTCGCCACCGTGGTCTCGCCGATCACCAGCCCGTCGTCGTCGACCAGCTCGACCAGGTGGGTCTCCCGCTCGCTCACGACATCGCCCCGGTGATCCGGGCCGCGGCGATCTTGCCGCTGATCAGCACCATCGGCACGCCGACACCGGGCTGCGTGCCGGAGCCGACGAACACCACGTTCTCCAGCGTCTGGTGCAGGTTGGAGGGGCGGAACGGGCCGGTCTGGAAGAGGCTGTGCGAGGCGGCGAACGGGGTGCCGGCGGCCATGCCCTGCGCCGCCCAGTCGGCCGGGGTGACGGCCCGCATCACCTCGATGCCGTCGCCGAAGCCGACGTAGCCGCGCTCCTCAAGAGTGGTGACGAGCTGGTCGGCGTACCGCTGCGTGAGGTCGCCCGTCCAGTCGAACGGCGCCCGTTCCAGGTTCGGCACCGGGGCCAGCACGTAGTAGGTGTGCCTGCCGGCCGGCGCCACCGACGGGTCGGTGCGGCTCGGGTTCGTCACCAGCAGCGACGGGTCGGTCATCAGCTCGCCTCGGCGGATCACCTCGTCGAACGTGCCCTTCCAGGACCGCCCGAAGTGGATGTTGTGGTGGGCGATCTTGCCATAGCCCTGCGTCGAACCGATGTGCAGCACCACGCAGGACGGCGAGTAGGTGAGCTTGCGCTGCCGGCTGGGCGGCAGCAGGTCCTGGTAGGCGACCGGCAGGTCCGGGTTGAGCACGACCGTGTCGGCGGGGATGAAGTCGCCGTCGGCGGTGACGACGCCGGTGGCGCGGCCGTTGGCGGTCTCCACCCGGGTCACCGTGGTGCCGTAGCGGATCTGCACGCCGTGCTTCTCGGCCGCGCCGGCCATCCCACGCGAGACCGCGTGGATGCCGCCGCGCGGGAAGCACACGCCGGCCACCGAGTCGAGGTACGCGATGACCGCGTAGATCGCCAGCGCGTCGTGCGGCGACAGGCCCGCGTACATGGCCTGGAAGGAGAAGATCCGCTGGGTACGCGGGTCGCGGAAGAACTGGTTGATCTTCGTCTGGAGCCGCCGGAAGGCGCCGCTGGCGAACAGCTTCAGCAGGTTGCCGGTGAGCAGGTCCGTCGGCGCGTCCAGGTTGCGCTCGATGAAGTCGGCCCGTTCCCACTGCCACAGGTTGCGGGCGTACTCGACGAAACGCAGGTAGCCGTCGGCCTCCCGGGGGCCGCAGACGCGGGCGATCTCGGCGGCCATCCGGGTGGTGTCGGTGATGACGTCGAGCGTCGACCCGTCCGGGTAGTAGGCGCGGTACGCCGGGTCGAGCGGGGTCAGGTCGAGCCAGTCGGTCAGCTCCTCGCCCACCGCGCCGAGCGCCTCGGCGATCAGGTCGGGCATGGTGAGGACTGTCGGGCCGGTGTCGAACTCGTACCCGTCGACGCTGAGCCGCCCGGCGCGCCCGCCCGGCACCGGCTCGCGTTCCAGCACTGTCACCTGCCGGCCGCTGCCGGCCAGGTGCAGCGCGCAGGCCAGCCCACCCAGCCCGGCGCCGACCACGACCACCCGGTCGGTCCGTCCCTTGACGGTACGCATTCCGGCCCCCTTGCTCACGAAGTTGCTCATCATGCCCGCCGCGCCGTGGCGGCGGTGGCGAGGCCGGTCAGCGCGGTGCGCGCGGTCTCGTCGATCGGTGCGGTGCCGAGCGCGGCGAGCGCCTCGGTCACCCGGTCGGAGATCATCCGCTCCACCCGGGCCGTGGCCCCGGTGTCCCGGACCACGTCGGCCAGCCGGTCCACCTCAGTTGCCGAGGTGACCGAGCCGGCCCGCTCCAGGACCCGGCGCTGCGCCGGGTCGGCGAGCTGCCGGGCCAGCATCAGCAGGGCGGTCGGCTTGCCGGTACGCAGGTCGTCCCCGGCCGGCTTGCCGGTGGTCTCCGGGTCGCCGTAGACGCCCAGCAGGTCGTCGCGGAGCTGGAACGCCTCGCCGACGGCCAGCCCGTACCGGGTGTACGCGGCGATGAGCGGGTCGTCCGCGTCGGCGCCCGCCAGACAGGCGCCGAACAGCAGCGGACGCTGGACGGTGTAGCTGGCGGTCTTGTACCGGGCCACCCGCAGCGCCCGGTCGACGGTCCAGCTCGCCGAGTCGTTCTCGCCGAGCACGTCCAGGAACTGCCCGGCGACCGTCTCCACCCGCATCTGGTCGTAGCAGCGGCGCACGTCGAGCAGCCGCTCCGCCGGGACTGCCGCGTGCGCCATCAGCCGGTCGGCCCAGACCATGCACAGGTCGCCGATGAGGACGGCGACGGCTTCGCCGTACCGGTCGGGGTCGCCGGTGTGTCCGGCGGCCCGGTGCCGGGCGGCGGCGGCCCGGTGCGCGGTGGGCAGCCCGCGCCTGGTGTCGGACGCGTCCATCACGTCGTCGTGCACCAGCGCGAACGTGTGCAGCAGCTCCAGCGCGGACAGGGCCGGGAGCACCGAGCACAGCGGTTCCTCCCCGCCGACCACACCCCGCCATCCCCAGTACGCGAACGTGGGGCGGACCCGCTTGCCGCCGGCCAGCACGCAGTCGCGTGCCGTGGCCGCGAAACCACCCATCGCTGCGTCGATCTCGGTGAGCGATTCGACTTCCGCGGCCAGGAACGCCGCGAGCGTCTCATCGACCCCTTTGATCAGGTCTTTCGTGAACGCGGCCAGTACGCCGCGGACCGGATCGTCCGTCGCCCCGGGCTGAGCCGGCGCGACGCGGAGCGCATTACCCGCAACTGCGTCGTTGGCCATGTGGGCGAGCGTACCCTAGGGTTACGAGTTGCGTCGATTGCTGCGTCGAAACTGAGGAGGGCCGATGGACACGGATCTGACCGCTGCCTATGACCGTTGCCGCGAGCTGCACCGCCGTCACGGCCGTACCTACTATCTCGCCACCCGGCTGCTTCCCGCCTGGAAACGGCGACATGTGCACGCCTTGTACGGCTTCACCCGGTACGCGGACGAGATCGTCGACCGCACCGAGGACCTGCCGCCGGCCGAGCGCGCCGCCCGGCTGCGCGAGTGGTCGGATCGATTCGTCGCCGGGCTGCACGGTGCGTCGGTCGACGACCCGCTGCTCCCCGCGGTGCTGCACACCATCGCCGTGTTCGACCTGGACCGCGACGACTTCGCGTCGTTCCTGCGCAGCATGGCGATGGATCTGACTGTCATGTCGTACCCGACCTACGACGACCTGCTCGACTACATGGAGGGCTCGGCCGCTGTCATCGGCACCATGATGCTGCCGATCCTCGGCAGTTCCGACCCGGCCGCCGCCCGCGAGCCCGCCCGTCAGCTCGGCTTCGCGTTCCAGCTCACCAACTTCATCCGGGACGTCGCCGAGGACCTCGACCGGGGCCGGACCTACCTGCCCGACGAGGACATGGCCAAGTTCGACCTCACCCGCGACGACCTGCTCGCGGCGAAGGCCGCCGGCCGCACCACGCCGCGCATCCGCGAGCTGATCGAGTACGAGGTGACCCGCGCCCAGGCCCACTACGTCGCCGCCGCACCGGGCATCCCGCTGCTCGACCCGGCCTCGCAGGCGTGCATGCACACCGCGTACGCGCTCTACGGCGGCATCCTCGACGAGGTGGCCGCGCAGGACTACGACGTCTTCGTGCGCCGTGCCCTGGTGCCGCAGCGGCGCCGGATGGCGGTGGCCGCGCGGGCGCTGCTCACCCCGCCCGGTACGCCGGTGCGGGTGCCCGGCCCGGCACTGGAACCGGCCCTGGCCGGATGACCGGCCGCACGGCGGTCGTGCTGTTCACCCGTGACCTGCGGGTGCACGACCACCCGGCGCTCGCCGCCGCCTGCTCCGCGTTCGACCGGGTGGTGCCGCTCTACGTGCTCGACCCGGCGCTGCAGAAGCTCTCGCCGAACCGCACCCGCTTCCTGCACCAGAGCCTGGCCGACCTGCGTGAGACGCTGCGCAAGCGCGGCGGCGACCTGGTGATCAGGCGTGGCGACCCGGTGGCCGAGACGGTGAAACTGGCCCGGAAGGTGGGCGCCGAGGGCGTCGGGCTCTCCGCCGACGTGAGCCGCTACGCCCACCGCCGGGAACGCCGGCTGCGCGCCGAGTGCGACAGGCACCGGATGTTCCTGCGCCTGTTCCCCGGCCTGACGATCGTCGAGCCGGGCGCGCTGCGCCCCGGCGGCGGCGACCACTACCGGGTCTTCAGCCCCTACTTCCGGGCCTGGCAGGGCGTGCGGTGGCGGGACGAGCTGGCCGCGCCGAAGCGGGTCCGGCTGCCCGACGGCGTCGACCCGGGCCGGTTGCCGGACCCGCCGAAGGGCGACAGCCCGGATGCCGCCGTCGGTGGCGAGACCGTCGCCAGGCGCCGGCTCACCGCCTGGCTGCCCACCCTCGACCGGTACGACGACATCCACGACGACATGGCCGGCGACGAGACCTCGCGGCTCAGCCCGTACCTGCGGTTCGGTTGTGTCTCGCCGCTGGCGGTGGCGACCCGGGCCGGCGACCGGGACGGGCCGTTCGTCAGGCAGCTCTGCTGGCGCGACTTCTACCACCAGGTGGTGGCCGGTTTCCCCGACCTGTCCACTGTTGCCTACCGGCGCGGCGCGCGGGAGGACTGGCGCGACGACACGCACGCGTTCGACGCCTGGGCCGAGGGGCGGACCGGCATGCCGATCGTGGACGCGGGCATGCGTCAGTTGCGCGCCGAGGGCTGGATGCACAACCGGGCCCGGCTGATCACCGCCGGCTACCTGACCAAGCACCTCGGGCTGGACTGGCGGCCCGGCCTGGAAATCTTCTTCCGGTGGCTGCTCGACGGCGACCGGGTCAACAACTCGGGCAACTGGCAGTGGGTGGCCGGCACCGGCAACGACACCCGGCCGTACCGCGGCTTCAACCCGGTACGGCAGGCCGAACGCTACGACCCCGACGGCGCGTACGTGCGGCGCTGGGTGCCCGAGCTGGCGTCGGTGGCGGGCAAGGCGGTGCACCAGCCGTGGCGGCTGCCCGACGAGGTACGCCACACACTCGACTACCCGCCGCCGCTGGAGGTGCCCGGCGCCGACGCGGTCTGGCTGCGCTGACGCCGCCCGCTGACGCCGGCTTGTGCGTCCCGCCGGCACCGCGCATCACCGGCGCACGAACGTGTCCGGACACGCCGGCGCACCGCTCCCGTGGCAGTGTGGGCTCGGCAGAATCGGTCACTCCAAGTGACCTTTCGCCCGCCGGGACCGTGTGCCTCTCGTCCCCTTTGCTCTGCAGCCATATCCGCATTGGTTGCGGAACGTCACCACCTGGGCCTCGCGCGGTTTTCGGACCTGCGAGGAAATCCCTGTTCAGCGCCGTGCTGCGCTAATGGCTGCAGAGCAAAGTCGGAAAAGGGAACACGGGGCCGCCCGGCCGGCCGAATGCGCTGCGTGACGATGGCTCGGGATCACCGAGGGTGACCGACTGTCAGAGGCAGGAGTGCAACGCCTCGACCAGCTCCTCCACCCGGTCGTGGTCGGCCAGCCGGGCTGTCGCGTACGCAAAGGTGTAGCCGCGCTCCGGGTCGGCCCAGGCGCTGCTGCCGCCGATCCCGCCCATGCCCCAGCTGCCGTCCGGCTCCCACTGCATGCCGAGCGTCCAGTCCACCGGACGGTCCAGCAGCAGGTCCGGTCCGCTGTACTGCACCCGCGTCGCCTCGGTGACCAGTTCCGGGCTGAACAGGCGTACCCCGTCCAGGGTGCCGCCGGCGAGGAGGCCCGCGTAGAGCCGGGCGAGCCCGGCGGCGGTGGCGTGCAGGTTCACCGCCGGGATCTCGGCGGCCCGCCACAGGTCGCTGTTCACCATCGCGACGTCGCGCCCGCCCGGCGGGTTGTCCAGCGCCCGCGCCCGCAACGAGCCCGGCTCGCCGCGCATCGCATCCGGCCAGGCCGGATCGGCGTACGACAGATCGGCGCACCGCCGCCGGTCGGCCTCACCGAGCCCGAAGGCCAGATCCAGGCGCCACGGTCCGGCGATCTCCTCGGCCAGGAACCGGCCCACCGAGCGTCCGTCCACCCGGCGGACCAACTCGCCCACCAGGTGCCCGTACGTCCAGGCGTGCTCGGCCGCGACGGCGCCCGGCGTCCACTCGGGCTCGGCCGCCGCCAGATCGGCGCAGAGCAGGTCCCAGTCGGCGATGGCGGCGGCGGGCCGGGGCACCGGGAAGGCGGGCAGCCCGGCGGTGTGGGTGAGCACCTGCCGCACGGTGGCCGGGGCGCGGAAACCCGGCCAGTACGCGGACACCGGCGCGTCCAGGTCGACCCGGCCCCGATCGACGAGCAGCAGCAGGCACAGCGCGACCACCGGCTTGCCGGCCGAGTAGACGTCGACGAGCGTGTCCGGTCGCCACGGCCGGTCCGCCCCGGCGGCCGGTACGACAGTGCCGGGCGGGACCGTCGCGGTGGTGCCGCCCACCAACTTCACCACCGGTACGCCGTCGTGCCACACCGACAGCGACGCACCGGTCTCCCGGCCGGTCGTGAACAGGTCGTGGAAGCAGTCCCGGACCGGGGTGAAGCGCGCGTGCATGCGGCCACGGTAGGCGGTCGCGTTCGTTATCGGCGCGGGAATTCCGGCCCGGTGCGGTGGTCGGTGTCCCGAAGGTGCGGAATGCTTGCGGAATGGCGGAGCCGGAACTGGTGGACGTAGTAGTGGTCGGGCTCGGCGTCGGCGGCGAGGAGGTGGCCGGGCGGCTCGCCGAGGCCGGCCTCACCGTGGTCGGCATCGAACGGGACCTGGTCGGTGGCGAGTGCCCCTACTGGGGGTGCGTGCCGAGCAAGATGATGATCCGGGCGGCGAACGCGCTGGCCGAGGCGCACCGGGTCAACGAGCTGGCCGGGTCCGCCCAGGTGCGGCCCGACTGGGCGCCGGTGGCGAAGCGCATCCGCGCCGAGGCCACCGACACCTGGGACGACAAGGTGGCAGTGGACCGGTTCACCGGCAAGGGCGGCCGGTTCGTCCGAGGCAGTGGGCGGCTCGACGGCCCGAACCGGGTACGCGTCGGCGACCAGGTTTTCCAGGCCCGCTACGGCGTGGTCCTCGGCACCGGCACCCGGCCCTCGGTCCCGCCGATCGACGGGCTGGCCGACACGCCGTACTGGACCAATCACCAGGCCATCGAGGTCGAGGAGCTGCCCGCGTCGCTGCTGGTGCTCGGCGGCGGCGCGATCGGGCTGGAACTCGCCCAGGTCTTCGCCCGGTTCGGCGTGCGGGTGACTGTCGTCGAGGCGGCCGACCGGGTGCTCGCCGTCGAGGAGCCGGAGGCGTCGGCGCTCGCCGCCGACGCGCTGCGCGCCGACGGGGTGGAGATCCACACCGGGGTCAAGGCCAGCCGGGTGAGCCACGACGGCACCACGTTCACCGTGCACGCCGACGGCGCCGAGTTCACCGGCGAGAAGCTGCTCGTGGTGACCGGCCGCAAGGCGCACCTGGAGGAGCTCGGGCTGGACACGGTCGGGGTGGACGCCGGGCAGCGGTACCTGCCGGTGAACGACCGGATGCACGTCACCGACGGGATCTGGGCGGTCGGCGACCTCACCGGCGAGGGCGCGTTCACCCACATCGCCATGTACCAGGCCGGCATCGTGGTGCCGGACGTGCTCGACCACATGCGGCGTACCAAGGGCGGCCCGGACGCCAGCGGCACCGCGAGTGTCGTCGGCGGCGCGGCCGGGGTGGTCAGCGCGGTCGGCGGCGCGATGAGCGCGGGCGGCTCGACAGCAGCGCCCGGCAGCGTCCCGGTGGCCGACTACCGGGCGCTGCCCCGGGTCACGTTCACCGATCCCGAGGTCGGCGCGGTCGGCCTCACCGAGCAGCAGGCCCGCGAGCGCGGCGTCAACGTCCAGGTCGGGTACGCCGACCTCACCTCGTCGGCCCGGGGCTGGATCCACAAGACCGGCAACGCCGGGTTCATCAAGCTGATCGCCGACGCCGACCAGGGCGTCCTCGTCGGCGCCACCTCGGCCGGACCGGCCGGCGGCGAGGTGCTCTCCGCCCTCGTCGTGGCGGTGCACGCGGCGGTGCCGATCAGCCAGCTCCGGCACATGATCTACGCGTACCCGACGTTCCACAGGGCCATCGAGGACGCGCTACGCGCGCTGAAGTGACGCCTCAGCCGGCCGGCGCACCATGCCGGCCGGCCCCGTCGGCGAACCGGCCGGCGCCGCGTACCCCGTCCACAGCCAGCGACTCCAGGCCGTAGGCCAGCTCGGTCGCCATCGCCTCCGGCTCCGGCTGCCCCGCGCCGTCCCGCACCGCCGCCCGGTCGTTGCGCAGGCACGTCTGCGGCGACCGGGCGATAGCGGCGGCCAGCTCCTCCGCCGCCGCGCGGGCCTCACCCGGCGCGACCAGCCGGTTGACCAGACCCATCGCGTACGCCTCGTCGGCGCCCACCGCACGGCCGGTGAGGATCAGGTCCATCGCGCGGCTCTCCCCGATCAGCCGGGGCAGCCGGACCGTCCCGCCGTCGATCAGCGGTACGCCCCACCGGCGGCAGAACACGCCGAGCGTGGCGTCCGACTCGGCGACCCGCAGGTCGCACCAGAGTGCCAGCTCCAGCCCGCCGGCCACCGCGTACCCGGAGATCGCGGCGATCACCGGCTTGGACAGCCGCATCCGGGTGGGGCCCATCGGCCCGTCGCCGCCGGGCTCGACGCGGTTGCCGCGCGGCGTGCCGACGGCCTTGAGGTCGGCGCCGGAGCAGAACGTGCCGCCCGCGCCCCAGAGCACGGCGACCGCCGCGTCCGGGTCGGCGTCGAACGCGCGGAACGCGTCGGCCAGCGCTCGTGCGGTGGGCCCGTCCACGGCGTTACGAGCCTCGGGCCGGTCCAGGATCACAGTGGTCACGGCACCGGCGTGCTCGACGCGTACCCCCATGGGCTCAGCATGCCCGCGACGGCGTCGGCGTGGCTACGGCCTATTTGATCGTGCCGGGCCGGGTCAGCCAGCGCATCGGCTGGCCGGTGACGGCGGCGACCTGGTCGAAGTCCCGGTCGTAATGCAGCAGCGAGAGCCCGTGGTACTCGGCGGTGGCGGCGATGAGCAGGTCGACCGCGCCCGCCGACCGGTGCGCCCCCCGTGCGGTCAGCTCGCCCTGGATCTCGGCGGCACGTTCGTAGATCCGGTCCGGCATGACCACCCAGCCGAAGGCGGCCCGGAGCTGCTCCGCCAGCCGCGTCCGGTCGGCGACGGACCGGGCGGTGTAGAGGAATTCCAGCTCGATCAGCGGGCAGACGGCGAGCAGGCCCGCTGTCACCTGCTGGTCCCAGCGCGCCAGCACCTCGCGATCGCGCAGGAGCCGGACGAGGGCGCTGGTGTCGATCAGGTAGTCGGCCAGCTTCACGAGCGGTAGGTGCCCTTGTCGAGCAGTTCGTCGAAGTCACCAGCCTGTCCGCGCTCGGCCAGCTCCGCCAGCGCGCGGGCGCGGCGCAGTCTCGTCGCGCCCTCGCGGAGAGCGACGTTCACTGTGTCCTTCTTGGTCTTCGTGCCGAACGCCTCGGCGGCATCCGCGAGCACCTCGTCGTCGACGTCCACCAGAATCTTGGTCATCGTGACCCCCTATATACGGCTAGCCTCCTGAGTATATCCAGCGGGGATGCCGTGCGAGGGAATTCCGGGGCGTCCGGTTTGGGGGCTCTCCTGCCGGGAAGTCGGAACGGGTGCGCGAACTACTGACGAAACTCGAACAGGCCACCGGTCTCGACCGGGTGGGTGACCGGCTGCAGCGCGCCGTCCAGGGCACTCTGCGTTCCCAGCGGGTACGCGACGCGCTGCACGGCGTGTGGCTCGGCCATCCGCTGCACCCCGCGATGGTGCAGGTGCCGGTCGGCGCATGGATCTCCGCCGCCGTGGTGGACCTGCTGCCCGGCCAGCGCCGCGCCGCCACCGCCCTGGTGGGTCTCGGTACGGTCAGCGCGGTGCCCGCGGCCGTCGCCGGGCTCAACGACTGGGCCACGCTCACCCGCGACCAGCGCCGGGTCGGGCTGGTGCACGCCGCCGCCAACACCGTCGGCCTGGCGTTGTTCGCCGGCTCGCTGGCGGCTCGGCTCAACGGGCGGCACGGACTCGGCCGGACGCTGTCCTATCTGGGGCTGTCCGCCGCGAGCGGTGGGGCGTACCTGGGTGGGCACCTCGCGTACAAGCAGGGCGCCCAGGCCAGCCAGAGCGTCTCCGAGCTGCACCTGATCAGCGACGGCTGGCACCGGGTCGGTGACCTGAGCAGCCTGCCCCGGCACGAGCTGGTCACCAAGAAGATCGACGACGTCCCGGTGATCCTCTACCGGGACGGCGACGACGTCAGCGTGATGCTGGAGCGCTGCCCGCACCAGAGCGGCCCGCTCGGCGAGGGCACGGTGGAGCAGATCGACGGCCACGCCTGCGTGGTCTGCCCCTGGCACGGCAGCGCGTTCCGGCTCGACGGCGGCGAGGTGGTGCACGGCCCGGCCGCGAACGACCAGGTCGTGCTGCCCAGCCGCGTGGTGTCCGGCCGGGTCGAGGCCCGGCTGCCCTGACTCAGTCCCGCCGGTGCCGTCCGCTGGACAACGCGCGGGCGGGTACCGGCCGCTTGCGCAACCCGAGCAGCGCGCCGATCTGCGCACCCACGATGCTCGCCACGGCCAGCACCGCCGAGATGGCGAGCGGACGGTTGATGCCCTCCTCGGCGGTGGCGCGGGACGCGCCCGCCGACATGGCCGGCGGCTGACCGACAGGCGCCTCCACGGTGGGCGTCGCGTCCCGCGGCGTGGGCTTGGGCTTCGCCTTCGGGGTGGTCGACGAGGCGCCGCCGCCACCCGGCTTCACCGGCGCCGTCTCGGCCGGCTTGGTGACCACGATCCGTCCGGTGGCGTGCCGCCGGGCACCCGAGTCCGTCGCGCCCTCCGGCAGCGTGATGAGCTGACCCGGGCGGATCCGGTCCGGGTCGGCGAGCCGGTTCAGCCGGGCCAGCTCCTTGTATCTGTCGAAGTCGTCCAGGTAGCGATCCGCCACCTCGCCCAGGTAGTCGCCCTTCGCCACCCGGTACACGGCCGGGTCGTCCGCCTTCGACGCGATCGGCGCCGGCGGGGTGACCTGGCTCGCGGCCACGGCCGGTGAGGTGACGGCGGCGACCGCCGGTTGCGGGGCGGTCAGCGCGGCGGCGCTCGCCGCGGCCGGGCTCGCGACCAGGATCAGCGCGACCGAACCGACGAGTGCGGCTGCGGCCTTCTGCTGGCGGTGCATGCCGGGCAGCTTCGGCGCCGGCCGGCGTACCGCCGCCGCGAGCAGCTCCACCAGTACGGAGAACGCGAACGTGGCCCAGCCGAACCAGCCCACCACCGCCAGCGCGCGCAGGAACAGCCGGCCGTCGTCGCGGCTGGTCAACGCCGTACCGACCTCGGCCAGCGTGGGCAGATGATCCGGCAGCGGGTTGCCGGCGAACGCCAGCAACGCGACCGGCCCGCCGGCCAGCACGCCGACGAGCACGACGAGGGCGCCGAGGCCGGTGAGAACCTGGCCGGCGCGGCGGACGGGGGAGCGTCGGGGTGCGCCCATGGCGGCCTTCCCTTCCTACGGTGGTCCGGTGAGCGCCCGAGCGGTGGCCTCACCGGTGACGGTGGCGTTCTCTTGCACGCCGAACAGACTCAGCAGGTCCCGGCTGTAGGTGATCTGCACGCGTACCCGGATCTGGGTCTCGGTGCCGACCACGGGGAAGTCGACCTCGTGGTCGCGGACGCCGCCCGCGGCGTCGAGGTAGGCGGCGACAGCGGCGCGGGCGGCGACCTGGTCGATCCGCTTCGGGCCGCCCTCGATGGCCCGCGCCCGGTCGATCATCTGGCCGCCGGCGCGGGCCGCCTCGGCGGCCAGGTTGTCCGCGCGCTGGAGCGTGCGCAGTTGACCGGCGCCGTCGTAGGCGAGGCCGATGATCGCGAGTACGCCCGTCATCGCCACGGCCAGGAACAGGCTCACCCGGCCGCTCTCCGCCTCGCGCCGCCCGGTCATCCGCGACTCCGGTAGGTGTCCAGCGGCGAGGTGAACCTCGCCGAGACGGTCTTGCCGCCCGGCACGCCGGGCAGGCCGGGCGCGCTCAGGTCGTCGAAGGAGACGGTGCAGGTCACCGTGACCGTCACTGTCGCCGGCACGCCTGCGGCGCTCTGGTACGCGGCGGCGAAGCTCGTCGTCGTCCCGGCCACCGAGCCCGCGAGATCGATCCGGGGTGGGCCGGTGCAGTTCAGCCCTGCCCAGCCGAGCTGGTCCTGGGCCGCCACCTCGGCGGCCTCCGCGCCGTCGTCGGCGGTGCGGGCGAGCGAGGCGGCCCGGGCGGCGTCGTGGGCGGCCGACTCCACCGCCTCGTCCGCGATCGCGGTCCGCCCGGCGACCCCGGCCAGCACCATCAGCCCGATGAAGGCGGGCGCGAGCACCGCCACCTCGATCGAGACGGAACCCCGGTCCCGCCGTGGCCCGGCGCTCATCCGGTGGTCCAGTGTTCGGCCGGGCCGTGCGCGGTCTGCGTGACCTCGAACGAGACGCCCGGGATGACCGACAGGGAGCGTCCCTGCACCGTGCAGGTGACAGCTGTGGCTGTCTCGACGCAGGTCGGGCCGGTCTGCTCCCAGCCGACCAGCCAGTCCCCGGACTGTTGCAGGAAGCTGATCGCCCGCTGCCGTCCGGCGTCCGGCCCGGCGTCGATCGTGCGCTGGGCGTTCACAGCGGTCTGCGCGGCGTTCAGCGCTGTGGACCGGGCCACGAACCAGACGGCGACCTGGATCGAGCCGAACAGCATCACCAGGATCACCGGCATCACCACGGCCAGCTCGACCGGGTTGGCGCCCCGCTCGCCCTCGGCCAGGCGGGCGCGCAGGGCGGGGCGGGGCATCACGGGGCCTGCGGCGCCGTGTTGTTCGGGATGGCGTTCATCCAGTTGTTCGCCTTGGCCAGGGCGAGCCCGGTGACCGCCATGGCCACCGCGACCAGGCCGAAGATGATCACCGCGGTCGGCACCGGGCTGTCGCCGCGCTCGGAGTCCCGGCGCAGCTCGGCGAGGCGGGTGCTCACCGCCACGTACAGGTAGGCGTAGAGGTGCATGGTCGTCTCCTTCTCGGGTGGGTTCACAGGCGGGCGAGGAACGGATAGACGGCGAAGCCGAGCAGGACGAACACCAGCAGCGAGCCGGGGATGTCCAACTTGCTGGTGACCCCCTCGGCCCGGGCCAGGTTGTCGGTGCGGATCTGGTCGCGCAGCGAGTCGGCGCGGGACCGCAACGTCTCGTGCACCTGGGCGCCCTCACTGCCGGAGGAGCGCATGATGGCGCCCACATCACCCAGCTCCGGGATGCCGATGCGCTCGGCCAGCTCCTGCAACTCGTCCCAGGGCGAGTGCATCTGGAGCTGCGCGAGCCGCAGCGCCTCCCGGATCCGGTCGAAGACCCAGCCGTCGCAGACCGCCGCCGCGCGTTCCAGCGACTGCACCGGGCCGTGCGCGGCGGACAGCTGCAACGCCACCAGGTCGAGGTAGGTGCAGACCGCCTGCCGGAACTCGTCCCGGGCGGCGTCCGCCTTGGCCAGGACCGTGCGGTGCGCGAGCAGTCCGGCGCCGAGCGCCAGGCCCAGGCTGGCCACCACCGGTACGGCCACCGGCAGCGCCACCCCGCCGACGAAGAGCACCGCCGACGCGACCGCCGGGGTGGCGAAGCCGACGAGCGCGGACAGCAGCACCGACAGCGCGTACTGCTCCGGGGTGCGGTCGAGCAGGGCGAGTTGCCGGTGCGGCGGGCGCAGCCAGCGGGCGAACCCGCCGAGCCAGTCCGGCCCGGCACCGGCGGCCGGGGCCTGGCCGGGCGGCTGGTGCAGCCGGCGCAGCGCCGGGCCGAGCGCCGGGGTGGCCGGCAGCGCCTCGCGTACGACCAGGAACAGCCCGAGCCCGACCGCGCACCCGCCGAGCACCGCGATCGCCAGCTGCCAGTTGAGTGCGCTCACGGTGCCCGCCTTTCGTTCGCGACTGCGGGGCTCGCAAGCTCGCTCCTCGCGCTCACGCGATCGCCTCATCCAGGTCGGGCGCGGGCAGGAACCGCGCCGGCCGGGGCGGCTGGCTCATCGAGCGCACCCAGACCAGCAGGCCGACGAACGCCGCGCCGAGCACCGCCATCACGAGCTGACCGGTCAGCGTCCCGTAGGGACGGATGTAGTCGCTGTTCACCAGCCCGTACGCGAGCGTCGCCAGCGTCATGCCGGTGAGGAAGCGGACCGCGAACCGGGGCTGCGTGCGTTTCGCCTCGACCTCGCGCCGGGTCGCCACCTCGGCCGAGGCGGCGGTGGCGATCGACCCGAGCACGTCGCCGAGGCGCTCGCCCCGGTCGGTGAGGTGCAGGATCAGCGCGGCCACCACCTGGTCGGCGACCGGGTCGGCGATCTCGTCGGCGAAGGCGAGCAGCGCGGAGCGGGCCAGCCAGCCGGCCTGGAGGCGGGCGGCGAGCGTGCGTACCTCCTCCTGGATCTCCTCCGGCGCGGTGGCGATGGTGCCGATGATCGCCTGCTGGAGTCCCTGGCCGGTGGCCGAGATGTCCTTGAGCCGGCGGGTCCACTCGCCTACGGCTTCGACCCGGGCGATGGCCCGCTGCTCGGCCCGGCCGACCGCGAACAGCCACGGCACGCCCGGTACCGCGAGCGCCACCAGCAGGCCGACCACCGGCAGCCCGGTGAGCAGGAACGCCGCCGCCCCGGCGACCACAGCGGCGCCGAGCAGGAGCTGGTAGCGGCGCTGGTCGGCGCGGCTCGCGCCGGAACCGGTCCAGAGCCGGCTCAGGCCCGGCCCGGCACCGGGCGCCGGACCGGGCGGGCGACGGGTGCCGACGAGCGCGACCACTGTCAGCACCAGCCCGGCCACGCAGGCCGCGCCGGAGACCAGGGCGATCAGTTCGATCTGCGTCACGCCGGGCCTCCGCTCGGCCGCGCCCCGAGGCGGGTGTGCCGGGGCCGCCGCCACGCGCCCACGCCGGCCTCGACGAACCGGGTGAGCAGGCGGGCGTCGTAGCCGACGCGCAGCAGTTGGTCGCGGATGCGTTCGGGCAGGTGGCGGGGGACCGCACGGCCGTCCGGTCCGGGGCCGAAGACGGTCGTGGTGGTGATCCGGTTGCCCTCGCCGACGCCGATGACCTCCTCGACGTGCGAGACGAAACGGTGCTTGCGCCCGCCGATCGCTGTCTCGTCCTCGACCGTCACGTAGACGATCAGGTCGAGCGCGTTGCCGGCCATCCGGCGGGCCTGGTCGACTGTCATCTCCCGGCCGTGCGACAGCGCCAGCTCGATGATGCGTTCGCTCACCCCCGAGGGGGTACGCGCGTGGATGGTGCACATCGACCCGCGGCTGGTGGTCATCGCCTGGAGCATCGGCACGATCTCCCGGGACCGCACCTCGCCGACGATGATCCGCAGCACGCCCATGCGCAGTGACACCGGGATCAGGTCGGCGATGCTGACCTCACCCGCCGGTCGCCCGTCCGCGCCGCGCTCGCCGTGGCCCTCCCGGGACTCGAAGCTCATCACCGCCCGGTGCTTGTGCCCGCGCCGGGCCGGCAGCAGCTCCCGGCTCTCCTCCAACAGCACGTACGGCTCGTCGGCCGGGATCTCGTCCATCAGCGCGCGGATGACAGTGGTCTTCCCGGCACCGGCGAGCCCGGCGACCATGATGTTCAGCCCGGCCCGCATGGACGCGCGGAGGAAGTCGCGCAGCAGCGGATCGATCATCTCGTCCAGGTCGGGCCGGCCGCCCGCGATGTCCTCCAGGCTCACTTCGAGCGTGTTGTGCTTGCGGATCACCGCGTACGGACGGTGGCTGACCAGGAACACGGCGGCGAGCCGGCTGCCGTCCGGTAGTTGCAGGTCGAGCGTGGGCTTCGAGGTGGACAGTGACCGCTCGGTGGCACCGGCCCGGCGGGCCGCCGCCTGGAGGATCTCCACCAGCTCGTCGTCGGTCTCGGCGATCGGCTCGGCCCAGTCGACGCCGCCGCCGTGCCGGGTGATGCGTACCTGGTCGCAGCCGAGGATGTGCACCTCCTCGATGCTGTCGTCGACGAGCAGCGTCTGGAGCCGGCCCAGCCCGACGAGTTCGGCTGTGACCTGGTCGAGCAGCAGGCGTTCCGAGTCCGCGGCCATCGGCGTGCCGGCCCGGCGTACCGAGTCGGCGTACGCGGACACCACGGCTACCGCCAGCCGGGCGCGCTCGACCTCCTCGGCGTCGGCGTCGAACTCGCGTCCGCGCTGCCAGTGGGTGAGTCGTTCGCTCAGTTCCCGGCGCAGCTCGCGGACCACGGCGAAGTCGACCCGGGGGCGTGGCGGTGGCGCCGGTGGCGCGGCGGGCGCCGGGCCGGGGACGTGGTGCCGCCCGTTCGGCGGGGCGAGCGGCGGCACAGTGGAGACGACGCCCGGCTGCTGCGCGCGTGGGTCGTGGGAGACCGGCTCAAACCGCACCGGACACCCCCGGCACGCTCGGCGCGGTCACCGCGCGCGGTGTGGTCGCCCCGGGCCAGGCCAGCCGGGCGCGCCGCCGGTCCAGCAGCGCCCGTACCGGCACCTCCAGGGCGCCGGCCGCGCGCATCAGCGGCCGGTTGGCCCGTACGGTGCCGCCGTGGGCGAGCACCTCGGCGGTACGCGGGTCGTGCGGCAGGCGGGCGATCACCGGCAGCCGTAGCGCCTTGCTGATCTCGCTGGTGCCGTGCCCGTCCCCGACGACGAGGAGGCGCAGCGTGCCGGGCGGTACGCGGTGCTCGGTGAGGTCCCGCTCGATCGCGCGGGCGGTGGCCCGGGTGGCGGAGAGGTCGGGCAGGTGTGCGCGCGTGACCAGCAGCACCACCGCGGCGGCCCGCAGCAGCGGCCACGGTGGACCGCCGACCGCCAGCCGGCCGCAGTCGACCAGCACGTCGTACGGCGGTTCGCCCCGTTCCAGCCCGGTGAAGTAGTCGGCGAAGCGCTGCCAGAGCGGGATCACGCTGCCGGCCTGGGCCGGGTCCACCACCCCTGGCAGCAGCAGCCGTTCGCGGCGGGGCGCGTCCAGGTCGACCAGCTGGGACCAGAACGCGTGTTCCAGGCTGCCGTCGCGCAGCTCACCCACCGCCAGCTCGCCGATGCCGCGCGGGCCGTCCAGCGCCCCGCCGAGGTACCCGGCGAGGATCGAGCCGCCCGCCGGGTCGCACTCGGCCAGCACGAGCCGCCGGTGCCAGCTCAGCGCGGCGGCGAGCGCGGCGGTGGTGACGCCCGGCGATCCCTTCGCCGAGACCAGGGCGATGATCGCCATCAGGCCGCCTCGGTGAGCACGAGCGCGATCCGGTCGTCGGCGGCGAGCGCCACGACGGCCGGCACGTCCCGTACGGCCAGCGCCAGGTAGACCACCACGTCACCGTTCTGCGGCGCGGCGGTGTCGATCACGGTGCCCTCGAACCGGGTGCCGCCGCCACGGGACGCGTCGGAGCCGCCGCCGGTCGCGTTCGAGGGCGTGCTGACCAGCAGCACCTTGTCGCCGGGGTGCAGCTTGCGGGCCGGCACCTGCTCGGGTTCGAGCCCCAGCGCGATCTGCTGCTGCCCGGCGCCGAGCAGCGGGGCCTCGGTGAGCTGGGCCGGGGTGAGCAGCGTGCCCGGGGTGAGCCGGACGGCCGCCCGCAGCCCGAGGACCTCGTCCATCCGGTCGGCGGACACCGGCTGGAGTTCCCGCCCGCCGGAGACGCGTACCGGCACCAGGTCGTCGGCGGTGAGCTGCTGTCCCACGTCGACCGGCCGGGCCACTGCGAGGTACGTGCCGGTCGAGCGGACCGAGGTGACCGCGAACGCCGCGCCCAGCCCGCCGAGCGCGATCAGCAGGACCGCCAGGCCGAGCAGGCCGGGGCGGACGCGTCGTTGCCGGACCACCTTCGGCGGCGCGACCGGTGCCTCCACCGGGGTTCCGTTGCGGGCTGCCACGACACTCATCGGGTCACCACCTGAAGCTCGTTGATCTGTACCGGGACGACGCCGCTGGACCGGCTCTGGGCGATGACGCCGCTCTCGCCGCCGCCGGACCACTCGACGGTCCAGAACGTCGTGGCGCTCACCTCGTAGGTGCCGGCCTTCGGATAGCCCTGGTCGAGGCCGCAGTCCGGCGAGGTGGAGCCGGCCCTCGGCCCGTTCGCCCGGTACGGCGTGCCCGGCCCGTCGCAGGTGACGTCGATGTCGTCGGACATGTGCCAGACGATCCGGTCCACCTTCGCGGTGATCTCCACGGTCAGCCCCCGGTCGGAGGCGGACGCGGACAGCGGCCCGAAGTAGGCCTCGCCCGGGCTGGCCCACATCCAGACGGGCAGCCCGACCAGGCCGGGGCCCTGGCTGCGCCGGGGCGCCACGGCGGCCCGGGGCGGGAGCAGCGAGATCGAGGCCAGCGCGCGGCGGGCGAGTTCCTCCGGGTCCGGCGGCGCGCCGTAGCCGGGCGGCGGGGCGTCGAGAAGCGCCCGACGGATGCTGCCGAGGTCGCCGCCGTTGCAGGTGAGCTGGTACCACTGTTGGCCGGGAGCCGCCTCGCCCTGCGGCTCCTCGAGCTTGTAGTAGCAGCCGTCGGCGTTGTTGAACCAGCCGAGAACCGGGTGGTAGCAGGCGATGGCCCGGCCGTTCCACTGGCACTTCGGCGTGCTTCCGCCGTTGCCGCCTCCGCCGCCGTTGTCACCGCCGCCACCCGGTCCGCCTGGTCCACCGGGGGTGCCGGGGTCGTCGTCCCAGACGTCGCAGTCGGTCTGTTCCGGCGGGCAGGAGCCGCCGGGGTCGGCGGCGCGGGCGGGTGCGCCGGTGAGCGTCAGCAGCGCGGCCAGGCCGGCGGCGAGCAGCAGCCGGCGGGGCGTCCCGGCCCGGGTCGGACGGGCCGGGACACCCCTTCCTCCCCAGGTCAGCACGGCTGGTCCTGGTGCGCGGCGCCGCCGTTGACCAGCCATCGGCCGTCCGGGAAACGGACCGCTGTGGCGGTGGCCAGGTAGCGCCCGCCACGGGTGCCGGGTACGGCCCTGCGGTTCTTGGCGTAGACGAGCCGGTATCCGCTCGCGTCCAGGCAGTCCTGGATCTCGACTGTGGGCGGGCGGGCGGCCAGGTCGACCGACACGACCTCGGGGTCGGAGAGCAGTTTCCCGGTACGCATCGCGCCGTGCTCCTTCGCGTCGAGAATCGCCATTCGCACCCGGGTCAGCAGCGGATCAGCCAGAAAACGGGTCAGAGCGGGATGGGACGGATCGCTGCGCGCACTGGCTGCCCGGGACGCGTCGAGATAGCCGGAATAGGCGGCCAGGGCCGCTTTTCCGGCGGCGTCCTCCTCGGCGCTGGAATGGGCGGCGGGTGCGGCGGCACGACCGGTCAGCGGACGGGTGGCCGCCTCCGGCTCGGTGCCGCAGCCGGCCGAGCCGACCACCAGCACAACGCTGAGCAGGACGATTTCCCATCGGCGGGATTGCCGTGTGCGCAACGCCGATCCCTCCTCGGTGCCGGCCCGGGGCGATCACGCCGACCCGCTCCGGGCATGCGGAAGCGCGCCCGGAACTGTCACTCCGGGCCCCCGTCGCCGCCATTTGTATTGACCTGTACTGATCGCTGCGGATTCTGTGCCCTGGTGCCTCCGACGCCAATTGATCGGGGGTTGCGTCGTACCCAAGGGGCGAGCATAGGCTCACGTCCGCCGATGCAACAGAGGTAATTCACGTGAACACGGTGAGTGAAGACGGGAGGTGGTGGCCGGTGTGTGTCGCCGCGATGACGAGTGGGCTCCGGCGGGGCTCCGGGCCGGCGGGCGTGTGCTCACCCGTACGCGCCGCGGTGGTCGCGACGGACCGCCGGTATGGGTGGGGAGCGTGCCGCTCGTCCGATCCGTCCCGCCGGTTCGCCGGGGTTCACGCCGTGGCTCGCCCCGGCCGCCGCCGCGTCGCATCAGACGCCCCGGCACGCCTCGGTCGTCACATCCGCGCGAAGGAGAAATCACTCTGCGTGCTCCACGGTGGAACGCACGGCGACCGGACGGGGGATCCGGCATGACGGCTGAACGGGTACGGCGTACCGGACCGGTGGCCGATGCCCGCCGTCCGAGTACCCGGCTGGTCGCCGCCCTGACGGTCGTACCCCTGCTCCGGCTGGCGGTGGCGCGCTACGCCGTACCGCCGGGGTCTCCGGACCGGACGGCGTGCGACGGCTGCGGCGCCTCGATCGGGCTGGACCGGCCGCTGCCGGCGCTCGGCCCCGCGGCCCGGTGCCCGGCCTGCCGGGCCCGGGTCGGCGCGCCGCCCGCGGTGGTGGAGGTGGCGTTGCTGCTCGCGGTGGCCGTGCCGGTGTTCGCCGGCGGGGCGCCCGCCGCGCGGCTGGCGCTGGCGTGGTGGCTGGTCTGGGCGGTGCCGATGACGATCGTGGACGCGATGGCGCACCGCCTGCCCGACCGGCTCACCTGGCCGGCCGCCGGCGGCGTGTGGGCGCTGCTCGGGGTGGCCGCGCTGACCGGTCCGGGCGTCGACCCGCTGGTACGCGCCGTCCTGGCCGCCCTGGCGCTCGGCGGCGGCTTCGCCGCGACCACGCTGCTGTTCGGGCGGCGTGGCTTCGGCCTCGGCGACGCCAAGCTGGCGCTCGGCGCGGGCGCGCTGCTCGGCTGGTACGGCTGGCCGGTGCTGGTGGCCGGGCTGGTGCTCGCGCTCCTCCTCGCCGGGGTGGCCGGGGTGGCGCTGCTCGCCGCCCGGCGGGTCCGCTGGTCCGGGCACCTGCCGTTCGGGCCGTTCCTGGTGTTCGGCACCGCCGCCACGCTGGTGCTCGTCACCGTGTGATCGGCCACCCGCAGGTGCGGGCGGGTTCGCCAGGGGTATCGGAGTCCCAGCCACCTCCCAGCCGGGTCTGGTTCGGTGGCGGTCCAGGCTTCGGACTCGGGAGGGCACGTGCCGCACGGCGACGACGGTTGGCGGATCCGGCGCACGAGCGCGGACCTGGACCGGCTGGGCGAGACCGAGTCCGTCTTCGCGCTCGCCAACGGCTGGGTGGGCTGGCGCGGGACGCTCGACGAGGGCGAGCCCTGCGGCATGCCCGGCAGCTACCTCAACGGGTTCCACGAGCAGCACGAGCTGACCTACCCGGAGAGCGGGTACGGGTTCCCGGAACGCAGCGACACCGTGATCAGCGCGCCGAACGCCGCCCTGATCCGGCTCTGGGTCGACGACGAGCCGCTGGACCTGGGCACCGGCACGATCCGGCGGCACCACCAGGAGCTGGACCTGCGCGCCGGGGTGGTCCGGCGGGAGACCGAGTGGGTCTCGCCGGGTGGCCGGGGTGTGCGGATCCGCAGCACCCGCCTGGTCTCGCTGACCCGCCGTCCGGTCGCCGCCGTCGACTGGGCTGTCGAACCGCTGGACGAGCCGGTCCGGCTGCGGGTCGGCGCCGACCTGCTCGCCAACCAGCGGGTGCCGGAACGCGCCGACGACCCCCGGGCCGCCTCGGTGATCCACGACCCGCTCACCGGCGAGATCGGCCGCGACGACGGCCTCGACGGTGTGCTCGTGCACCGGACCGGGCGCAGCGGCCAGCGGGTCGCCGTCGCCGTCGCGCACCGGGTCGAGGCGCCCGACGAGATCGCCACCGACACCGAGCTCACCGCCGACCGGTTCCGGCTGGCGCTGTCCGGTCCGGTACGCCCCGGCGAGCGGATCCGGGTCACCCGGTTCGCCGCGTACGAGTGCGCGGACGTCGACGGCACCCCGGCCGGTGAGCTGGCCGACCTGGTCGTCGCGGAGGCGGACACGGCCCGCGACGACGGGTTCGACGCCCTGCTCGCCGAGCAGCGCGCCGCGCTCGACGCGGCGTGGGCCACCGCCGACGTCGAGCTGGACGGCGACCCGGAGTTGCAGCTCGCGGTCCGGTTCTCGGTGTTCCACCTGCTCCAGTCCGGCCGCGCCGACGGCGACCGGACCATCCCGGCGAAGGGGCTGACCGGAAACGGCTACGACGGGCACGTGCTCTGGGACACCGAGGGCTACGTGTTGCCGGTGCTGACGTACCTGGCGCCGGAGCTGGCCCGCTCGGCGCTGCGCTGGCGGCACGCCCACCTGCCCGAGGCCCGCGAGCGTGCGGCCGAGCTGCGCCTGACCGGCGCCACCTACCCGTGGCGGACGCTCAGCGGCCGGGAGTGCTCCGGCTACTGGCCTGCGGGCAGCGCGGGCCTGCACGTCAACGCCGACATCGCCGACGCGGTGCTGCGGTACGTCGCGGCCACCGGCGACACCGCGTTCCTCGCCGAGTGCGGCGCCGAGATGCTGATCGAGACCGCCCGGCTGTGGCACGGCTACGGCCACTTCGACGACGGCGGCGCGTTCCACCTGACCGGCGTCACCGGCCCGGACGAGTACTCCGCGCTCGTCGACGACAACGTCTTCACCAACGTGATGGCCCGGCGGAACCTGCGCGGCGCCGCCGACGCCGCGCAGGACTGCCCGGAGGTGGCCGCGCGGCTCGGCGTCGACGCCGCCGAGGTGGCCGGCTGGCGGGCCGCCGCCGACGCCATGTTCGTCCCGTACGACGGCAAGCGCGGTGTACACGAGCAGTCGGCCGGATTCACCGCGCAGCCGGAGTGGGACTTCGCCGGCACCGGCGAGGACGACTACCCGCTGCTGCTGCACTTCCCCTACCAGGAGCTGTACCGCAAGCAGGTGGTCAAGCAGGCCGACCTGGTGCTGGCCATGCTGCGCTGCCCGGGGGAGTTCACCGCCGAGGAGAAGACGCGCAACGTCGCCTACTACGAGGCGCGGACCGTCCGGGACTCGTCGCTGTCGGCGTCCGCGCAGGCGATCCTCGCCGCCGAGGTCGGGCATCTCGACCTGGCGTACGACCTGTTCGCCGAGACGGCGTTCCAGGACCTCGCCGACCTGGGCGACAAGACCGCCGACGGGCTGCACCTGGCGTCCCTGGCCGGCGCCTGGCTGGTGGTGGCGCAGGGCTTCGGCGGGCTGCGCGACGACCGGGGCGTGCTCGCATTCGAGCCGCGGCTACCCCGGCCGATCACCCGGCTCGCGTTCCACCTGCGCCGGCACGGGCACCGGCTGCGGGTCACGCTCACGCCGCAGGAGGCCCGCTACGAGCTGCCGGACGCCGGGCCTGGTGACGCGGTGGAGCTGTGGCACCACGGCGAACAGCTCCGCGTCACCGGCGACGGGCCGGTCACCCGGCCGATGCCGCCGGTGCCCGACCCCGGTCCCGAGCCGGAGGCCCCGCCCGGCCGCCGTCCGGAACGGCGCGCTCAGGAGGCGGGCGGCGACTGAGCCGGCAGGCCGGACATCCGGGCGACGACCTCCTCCAGCGCCTCGAACGCGTACGCCCAGTTGTGGCACTTGAAGCTGCGCAGCCCGGTGATCGGGGTGCGGCAGTCGGCACAGTGGACACCCGGGATCGCGTCCGGCACCTCCGTGTTCACGTACTTGCGCTCGCCGAGGATCACCCGCGCGATCATCGTGTGGTCGTGTACGCCGTGCAGCGCGGACGCGACGATGTCGTACCAGGTGACCCGCCGCTCGCACTTCGGGCAGTCCGGCTCGTCGCCGCTGACCCACAGCGGCGCGCCGATGCTGCGCGCCGGCATGTTCAGCAGCTTCTCCAGCCGTCGCACGTCCGCCTCCGGGGTGGTCCACCGGTGCCGCCCGGGCAGCGACGCGGGCGAGTCGTAGACGGCGCGGAACACCACCGGCTCGACCTCCACTGTCTCCCGTCCACCTGTCATCGGTACCTCCTCGCGCCGGCGTGTCCCACCGTCGTACCAGGTGGACGGCGGGATCGGCCGGACCACCGACACGACGGGTCAGCGGTGTGTCGCCCAGAGTGCTACACATCGAGGCGTGACGGAGGCTGAGAACCGACCCAATGTCGCCCGGATGTACGACTACTACCTCGGCGGCTGCCACAACTTCGCGGCCGACCGCGCCGCCGCCGAGGAGGTCCTGAAGATCTTCCCGGACACCGGCGTCGCCGCGCAGAGCAACCGCGCGTTCCTGCGCCGGGTCGTGCGCTGGGCGGCCGGGCAGGGCGTACGCCAGTTCCTCGACATCGGCGCCGGCCTGCCCACCCAGGGCAACGTGCACGAGGTGGTCCGCGCCGTACGCCCCGACGCCCGGGTGGTCTACGTCGACCACGACGAGGTCGCCGTCGCGTACGCCCGGCGGTTGCTGCCTGCCGACGGCCGCACCGTCGTGCTCCAGGGCGACCTGCGGCGTCCCGGCGACCTGCTGGCCGACCCGACGCTGCGGGACACCATCGACCTGAGCGAGCCGGTGGCGGTGCTGCTGCTCGCGGTGCTGCACTTCGTGCCGGACGCCGACGACCCGTACGCGGCGGTGGCGACGCTGCGCGACGCGACAGTCCCGGGCAGCGTGCTCGCGCTGTCCCACCTCACCCTGGACGGCCTGCCGACGCTGCCCACCGAGCAGGGCACAGCGATCTACCGCCGCAGCAGTTCCCCGCTCGTGCCCCGCACCCGCGACGAGGTGGCCCGGTTCCTCGACGGGTACGAACTGGTCGAGCCGGGCCTGGTCAAGGTGGCGGACTGGCGGCCCGACGGCGAGCCGCAGGCGGCGGTGTCGCACGGCTACGGCGGGGTGGGCGTCCGCCGCTGAGCGCGGTCAGTCCAGGCCGCCGTGCGCGGCCCAGAGCGCGGCGGCGCGGTCGGCCGCCGCGGCCACGAGCGCGGCCAGCTCCGGCCGGTCGGGCACCCGGAACGACACGTACGCGCCGCGTCCACCGGCAGTGGGCCGGCCGTACGCCTTCGCGGCGAGGCGCCCGTCCGGCAGCAGCCGGATGTTGAGCGTGGTCAGCGTGAACTCCTCGCCGCGCCGGGTGTCGGTCCAGCGCAACTCCTCCGGCACTGTGACGTTGATGGCGAGGGCGCTGACGTCGGGGGAGGCGGCGCTGCTCATCCGGCGATCGTCGCACGGTCCGCCCGCTGTGCCCTCCCGCCGTGCCTTTCCGCCGGTCACCGGCGCAGCGTCGTCTCGCGGGTCATGTGGGACAGCTTCTCCGGGTTGCGCACCGCGTAGAGGCCGCTGATCCGGCCGTCGTCGAGGCGTACCGCGACCACCGTGTCCAGCTCGCCGTCGAGGCGTACCAGCAGCGCCGGGTAGCCGTTGACCTGCACCGGTTCCATCGACGCCACGGCGGCGATCCGGCGCCAGCCGCCCGCGAGCAGGCGGGCCACCTTGTCGCCGCCGGTGACCGGGCGGGCGATCGCCTGCTTGATCCCGCCGCCGTCGCCGACCAGCACGGCGTCCGCGGCCAGGACGCGGAGCAGCCCGTCCAGGTCGCCGGTCTCGACCGCCCGCCGGAACGCGTCGAGCGCGTCGCGGGCCTCGGCCGCCGGGACGGTACGCCGGGGGCGGCGCGCCGCGACGTGGGCCCGCGCCCGGTGCGCGATCTGCCGCACGGCGACCGGGGTCCGCTCGACCGTCTCGGCGATCTCGTCGTAGCCGACGTCGAACACCTCCCGCAGGACGAACACGGCCCGCTCGGTCGGCGTGAGCGTCTCCAGCACCAGCAGCATCGCCATCGACACGCTCTCCGCAAGCGTCACGTCGTCTGCGACGTCGGGCGCGGTGAGCAGCGGTTCGGGCAGCCACGAGCCGACGTACGACTCCTTGCGCCGCCCCAGCGTGCGCAGCCGGGACAACGCCTGCCGGGTGGCGATCCGGACCAGGTAGGCGCGCCGGTCCCGGACCGCCTCCAGGTCGACGCCGGCCCAGCGCAGCCAGGTCTCCTGCACCACGTCCTCCGCGTCGGCCGCCGAGCCGAGCATCTCGTACGCGACGGTGAGGAGCAGGTTCCGGTGCGCGAGGAAGTCCTCGGTGGCGCGGTCCGCCATGACTGGCTCCTTCGCTGCTCGGTTGCGTTCCCCACCAGACGCCGGCCGCTGTCGCCGTGTGACAGCCGGTCGCTGTGGTGGTCCTCACCCGGTGCCGCCGTCACGCCGGGGCGGTCCCCGGCATCTCGTGTTCGTCCGACGTCCACCCCAGCAGAGAGGGCGCAACCATGCAGACCCGATTCAACCTGTTCGAGAACCCGGTCTCGGCGACGTTCATGAAGCGCTTCGCCGGTGCGGGCCTGATGATCCACCAGTCGTCGCTGCCCCGCACCGTCCAGGAGCTGGTGTCGCTGCGGGCCAGCCAGATCAACGGCTGCGGCTGGTGCATCGACATGCACACCAAGGAGGCGGTGGCCGGGGGCGAGAGCGCGGTCCGGCTGAACCTGGTCGCCGCCTGGCGCGAGTCGACTGTGTTCACCGAGGCCGAGTGCGCGGCGCTGGCGTTCGCCGAGGAGGGCACCCGGCTCGCCGACGCCCACCAGGGCGTGTCCGACGAGACGTGGGAGCAGGTGCGCAAGCACTACGACGACGACCAGATCGCCGCGCTGGTCTGCCTGCTCGGGCTGATCAACGCGGCGAACCGGTTCGCGGTGCTCGTGCACCAGCGCGGCGGCTCGTACGAGCCTGGGATGTTCGCGGCGGCCATGGGCTGAGCGCCGCCGTCACCGCAGGTTCCAGAAGAAGGACCGGACGTCGTCGACGAACAGCTCCGGCACCTCCAGCGCGGCGAAGTGACCACCCCGGTCGAACTCGCTCCATTGCCGGATCGTGTACGTCAGTTCGGCGATCGGCCGCACGGACCGGGTGATGTCGTGCGCGAACACGGCGACCCCGAGCGGGGGCGGGCAGGGCGCGGGCGGGCCACCGAACGCGCTCTCCCGCACCAGCCGCGCGGACGAGGCGGCAGTGCCGGTGAACCAGTAGACCGAGACGTCGGTGAGGACGCGGTCCACGCTGACGGCCGATCCCGGGTCGGTCCACTCGGTGAACTTCTCCGCGATCCACGCGAGCTGCCCGACGGGTGAGTCGTTGAGCGCGTACGACACGGTCTGCGGCCGGCTGGCATAGAGCACCTGATGAGGGTGCCGTTGCGTCTTGAGCCGCCTGATCCGGTCGAGCCGGTCCCGGTCCTCGCCTGATAGTCCGGCTTCCCCGGTCCAGCCGGGTGGCGGGGGCGTGGGCAGGTAGTTGAGGTGGACGCCGACGACGTGCTCCGGGTCGATGCCGCCGAGCCGGGTGGAGATGACCGAACCCCAGTCGCCGCCCTGTGCGCCGTACCGCCGGTAGCCGAGCCGGCGCATCAGCTCGGCCCAGGCGCGGGCGACGCGGTCGACGTCCCAGCCGCGCTCCCGGGTCGGGCCGGAGAAGCCGAACCCGGGGATCGACGGCACGACCAGGTGGAACTGTTCGGACAGCGGGCCGATCACGTCGAGGAACTCCACGACCGAGCCGGGCCAGCCGTGGGTGAGGATCAGCGGCAGCGCGTCCGGGTCGGCGGAGCGTACGTGCAGGAAGTGGATGTTCTGCCCGTCGATTGTGGTGGTGAACTGTGGATACCGGTTCAGCTCGGCCTCGGCCTCCCGCCAGTCGTAGGCGGTGCGCCAGTGCTCGGCCAGCTCGCGTACCCGGGTCAGCGGGATGCCGTAGTCCCACCCGGCGTCCGGCAGTTCGTCGGGCCAGCGGGTGCGGGCCAGGCGGTCGGCCAGGTCGTCGAGGTCGGCCTGGGGGACGTGGACGCGGAACGGCTCGATCACTGTCGCTCTCCGATCGTTGGTCACACTAACGTTGGCGCGACCAACGGTATCGCAGATCGTTGGGGGCGCCAACGGTTTCGGTTAGGCTGGGTTCGTGGACAACCCGGAGCCGGACCTCGTACCGACCCGCCTGGCCGGCCTGCCGAGCTGGCTCATCACCCGGACCGCCGTACGCGCCGGGCGGCTGGTCGCCGACGGCCTCGCCGCTGTCGACGCGCGGGGTTACCACTTCCGGCTGCTCGCCACGCTCGACGAGTTCGGGCCGGCCAGTCAGGCGGCGCTCGGCCGGCGCAGCGGCATCCACGTCAGTGACGTGGTGGCGGCGCTCAACGAACTCGCCGAGCGGGAGTTCGTCACCCGCAGCCCGGACCCGGCCGACCGGCGGCGCAACGTCGTCACCATCACCGCAGCCGGGCGGCGGCAGTTGCGGCGGCTGGAGAAGCGGCTCGCCGCCGTCCAGGACGACCTGCTCGCGCCGCTGTCGCCGGACGAGCGCGCGGACCTGACCCGGCTCCTGTCGCGAGTGCTGGCCCACCACACCCGCCCGCCCGCCTGACCGCCGCCTTCCGGCGCGGTTCTCGGGCACGCCCTACCATTATCGTTCTCGATAGTGATAACGTCTGTGGCGTGACGACGTCGATGGAGCGGTGGGCGGAGATCGCGCTGCACCCGGTGCGGATCCGCATCCTGCGCGCGGTCGCCGGTGCCCGGGTGACCACGCACGACCTGGTCGAGCTGCTGCCCGACGTCCCGCAGGCCACCCTCTACCGGCACCTGGCGACGCTCGTGAAGACCGGGATGCTCGACGTGGTGCAGGAGCGCAAGGTCCGCGGGGCCGTCGAGCGGGTGTACGCACTGCCCGCGCACGGCGCGGCGCTGGACCCCGCAGCACTGGCGACGGCGACGCCGGAGGACCACGCGCGCTACTTCACCGCGTTCGTGTCGAGCCTGCTGTCCGAGTTCTCCCGCTACCTGGCGAGGGACTCCGTCGACTTCGTCGCCGACGGCGTCGGATACCAGCAGCTCGTCCTGCACCTGACCGACGCCGAGCTGCACGAGTTCGCGGCCGGGCTCAACGCGCTGGTCGGCCCGTTGCTCGCCAGAGGGCCCGGCGACGGACGGATCCCCCGGCTGCTGGCGACCATCCTGATGCCCGCCGACCGCCAGGCGGCCCCCGGCGACACGCACACATCAGCGCACGACTCCGACACGACGAAGGGCGACGACTGATGGCATCGGTAACGCTTGACCGCGACGTGATCGACATCCGGTTCACCGGATGGGAACGAATGTGGGTCGGCCGGGAGCGGTTCACGCTGCGCCTGGCCGCCGTGCGGCACGCCGCCCCGGTGGACGAGCCGATCCGGCTGGCCCGTGGCGCCCGGCGTGGGTACGCGGTGTCCGGCTTCGCCAAGGTCGGCGTCTGGGGCATCTTCGGCGGTCCCCGGCAGCTCGTGGCGGCCCGGCGCGGTAAGCCCGGTCTGCACCTGGTGCTGGACCGCGCGGCGGCCGGCGGGGAGTTCGACGAGGTCGTCGTCTCCGACCCGGCCGCGTCGCGCCTCGCCGAAACGATCGGGCGTGCGACGGGGAGCCGGCCATGACCGGCGACCGGCTGGCGATCGAGGCGTCGGGCCTGACCAAGCGCTACGGCGACGTCACCGCCGTCCGCGACCTGACGTTCACCGTACGACCCGGCGCGGTCACCGGCTTTCTCGGCCCGAACGGCGCCGGCAAGACCACCACGATGCGCATGCTGACCGGACTGGTGACGCCGACCAGCGGCGCCGCCACGATCGGCGGGCAGCCGTACGGCCGGCTGGCCCAGCCGTCGCGGACCGTCGGCGCGGTGTTCGACGGCAACGCGTTTCACCCCGGCCACACCGCCCGTGACCACCTGGGCGTCTACGCCGCGATGGCCGGCTGCCCGGACGGTCGCGTCGCGGAACTGCTGGATCTGCTGGGCCTCGCGCAGGCCGCCGACCGTCGTACCCGGGAATTCTCCACCGGCATGCGGCAGCGGCTCAGCCTCGCCACGGCGCTGCTCGGCGACCCCCGCGTCCTGCTGCTCGACGAACCGTCGAACGGCCTGGACCCGGAAGGCATGTCGTGGCTGCGCGGCCTGCTGCGCCGGCTCGCCGACGAGGGCCGCACCGTGCTCGTCTCCAGCCACGTCCTGCACGAGGTCCAGCAGGTGGTGGACGACGTGGTGGTGATCCGGCGCGGTGAACTCGTCGCCGCCGGGCCGTGGTCCCGGCTCACCGGCCCACCCACGGTGCTCGTCACCTCGCCGGACGCCACCGACCTGGCCGCCGCCCTGACGGCGGGCGCCGGGTCCGTCGAACCGGCCGGGCCCGGCCGACTGCGGGTACGCGGACTGGACGCGCCGCGCGTCGCCGACCTGGCCGCGGACCACCGGCTGCGGATCCACGAGCTGGTCACCGAGACCACGAGCCTCGAACAGCTCTTCCTCGACCTGACCACCGATACGGCGGAGGCCCGATGAACCTGATCAGAGCGGAACTACGCCGGATCCTGGCCACCCGCATGTGTACCGGGCTGCTGCTCGCCGCCCTCGCGCTCGGCGGCGGCCTGGTCGGGCTCATGGCGCTCGTCGGACCGGAGAACTTCGACCCGCCGATGCCCGGCCTGCACACCGAGGAGGGCCTGCGGTCGATCCTCGGCATCCTCGGTTTCACCGCCTTCGTGCCGGCCGCCGCCGGGGCCCTCGCGGCCACGTCCGAGTACCGGCACGGCACCGCCGCCGTCACGTTCATGTTCGCGCCGCGCCGAGGGCGGGTGCTCGCCGCCAAACTCGCCACCCACGCGATCGTCGGCCTCGGCTACGGGATCGCCCTGGCCGGCTCCGCCGCGGTGGCCCTGTTCACAGTCGCCGCCGCGCGTGGCGTGTCGCTGGGCCTGCCCGCTCCCACAGTGCTGGCGCTGCTCGCCCGCATCGGCGTCGCGATGGCGGTGTACCTGCTCGTCGGCACCGGCGTGGGCGCGCTGCTCCGCAACCAGGTCGCGGCCGTGTGCGTCGTGGTCGGCTACCTGTACCTGGCCGAGCCCGTACTGATGATGATCCCCGGCGTCAACGCGCTCTACCCGCTCCTGCCCGGCGGCGCCACCGCCGCACTCACCGACTTCACGTACGTCGCCGACGCGATGTCCGCGCAGCTCGGCAGCGACGCCGTCGCGCTCCTGCCACCGGCGGCCGGCGCGCTGCTGCTGACCGGGTACGCGATCGCCGCCGCCGCGATCGCCGTTGTCGTCCCGATGCGCCGCGACATCACCTGAGCGTCGCGAGCCGGACGATCTCCTCGGCGGTCAGCGGGCTGCGGGGGTGGTGGGTCAGGCACATCGGCGCCTGCATCTTGACGAACCGGGCACCCTCCACCGCGGCGTAGAACTGGCCGGTACGCAGTTTGCCGATGTCCGGGACGTCGGTACCCTTCGCCCTGGCCACATCCCGGGCCGCCTCGATCTGCACCGGCACGGTGAGAAGGCCGAAGAACTGCGTGGCGGCGTTGCCGGGGATCTGGTTGTGCAACGCCTTCGGCGCCTGGGTGGCGAAGACCAGCCCCAGCCCGTACTTGCGGGCCTGCGAGGTCAGCGCGAGCGTGCTCTGGGTGCAGGCGGTGACGGCGCCGGACGGAGCCAACGTCTGCGCCTCGTCCATGACGAAGAGTCCACCGAGTGGCCGGTCCCCGGCCGGATGGCGCTTGATCCAGGTGAACAGGGCGAGTTGCAACTGGTTGACGAAGCTCTGCCGCTGATTCTCCTCGGGCAGGCCGGCGAGGTTGATCACCGAGACCCGGGCACGGCGACCGGGTGGCGGGGTGAGCAGTTCGCCCGGGTCGACAGGGGTTCCGACGCCGCCCAGGAGCGGATCGTTGATCAGGGCGGCCTTGAGCAGCTGTGCCATGCCGGCGGCCAGTTTGGGCGCGCTTTCGAGCTGACTCACCCCGTCCGGTAGGTCATTGAGGACGTCGGTGAACTCACGCAGGTCACTCTCGCCGCTGCGCGCGTAGCCGATCAGCGCCTCGCGCAGCACGGCCCGGCCGAGCCGGGCCTTGTCGGTGCCGCCGTCCACCCGGGCGTGTGGGGCGAGCGTGGCGACGGCGGCGTTGACGGCCGAGGTGAATCCGTCCGGGTCGTCGAGCACGTCGGCGAAGGCCGGCAGCGGCTGGAAGCTCAACGGCCGGCCGGCCTGCCGTCCCGGGGTCCAGACGACCACGTCGGTGCCGGCCAGGTATTCCGCCGCGCGGCGGGCGTCGTCGGCGCCCCAGCCCGGCGGCGGCGCGGGCCAGTCCTCGCCGAGCCGGGCCAGGTCGTTGTTGGGGTCGAGCACGATGGCCGACACGCCGCGCAGGGCGCACTCCTCGACCAGGCGGCGGATCAGGACGGTCTTGCCGGACCCGGAGCCGGCGAAGATGACTGTGTGTCGACGCAGCGCCTCCAGGTCGATGCCGACCGGGTCGGGCCGTCCGGTGACAGTTCCGATCTCCATCCGCTCCGGGTCGATGCCCGCAACCGGCGGCAGGGGAGCGACCACCGGCGGCACCGGGACGGGATCGGCAGAGCGCGGTGCGGCGGTGACCGGCGGTGGCTTCCCGACCGAGGGCCGGTCCGGCGCCTCCTCCGGTCCCTCTTCGGCCCGGACGGCTGCCGGCTCGCCCGGCCGGTCGCCCAGCGCCTCCCGCAGGCAGGTGATGTCGGACGCCGGCCGGCGATCGGCGAACCACGGCCGCAGCGTCTCCCGCCCGTAGTCCTGGATGAGTTGTTCGAGCGCGGCCAGCCGGGCGACGTCCGGCGCGTTCAGGGGAAGTCGCCGGCCGCCGGCCCGCTCGAACGCGTCAAGCACCTCGCGGGTACGGGCACCGGCCGACCACTCCGCGCTTCGCAGCAGGAAGAGCCGGCGTTTGGCGACCCCCTCGGTGAGCCCGGCGGTCGTGATCGCGTTGCGGATCCGGTTGAGCACGGCGATGTGGTGCGGCGCGGAGATCGCCCGGAACGACCAGTGCTCCTCGTCCTCGCTGTCCTCGCTCAGGCTGTGCCGTAGCCGGGCGTGCAGCGCCGGCTTGGTGCCGGCGGGGATCGGGTCGAGGCTGAACGCGTCGACGGCCGTGCCCTGCGCGGCGATCCACGCGGTCAGGCCGGCTTCGAGCAGGCGCGGGACGCGGGCGTCCTCCGACTGCGGGGACAGGGCGGAGGTGGTGTCGGCGGCGGCGACCAGCTCCGCATACCGGGCGTCGATCTTGCCGAATCCGTTCGTCCGGTCTTCCGGCGGCGGCCCGGTGACCGGGGCGTGGGCGAGCCCGTCGGCGGCGCGATCGCCGGTCGTGTGCAGCAGGTGCCGCAGTTCCCGCGCCTCACCGTCGGCCAGACAGGCCCGGACGTGTGCGTCGATCCGTCGCAGCAGCTCACGGGGGGTGAAGCCGACTACTTCCTGGAACGCGTCCGGGTGGACTGGCCAGGTGGGGTGGGGCGGTGTGAACCCGAGGCCCTCGAAGAGCACCGCGAACCGCTTCTCGACCAGCTCGCGACCCACCTCGACGGACGGGATCTCCTTGAGCGGGGCGGCTTCCCGGAACCGGTCCTGGACGGTGTCCGTCGCCTGCTGCTGGATGCTGCGCCACGTCTGCGGCAGGCACGAGACGACGGACAGGGTCCGGCGAGTGGTCTCGCGCAGCGCCATCAGGCCGCTGGCGACCTGTTCGAGCAGGAGCGACGTCTGCCAGTCCGCCTCGCCCCGGGCGTCCTGGTTCGTGGCCTTCACGGACTGGGCGATCATCAGGTCGATCTGGTCCACCGCGATCACGGTCGGGCCGACGACGGCGAGCAGCCGGGAGATGTCCCGGACCACCTCCTGGGGAGCCCGTCGGTTGCGCCGCAGCCCCCACCCGGCCCGTTGGCCGGGCTCCTCCTCGTCCATCGAGGACAGAAAGTCGTAGCCGATGTCCTGCACCGCGGACTGCTCGGCCGCGTAGAGCACCAGGGCCCGCGCGGTGTCCTGGCACTCCGTGCCGATCTGGCGGTCCTTCTTGCGGATCAGGTCGGCGAACGCGTCGAGCGTCGACCGGCTGAGTTCGGTCTCGCCGGCGACCGCGCGCCGTACCGTCCGAGGCGCCCCCACCTCGTCGGCCAGCCGGCGCAGGAACGTCCGCAGCTGGGTCGTCTCGTCCGGCATCGGCCGGACAAGGCCCTCCAGCATCGAGATCGCGGTGCGTTGCCAGAACGTCCGGGCCTCGAGCAGCTCGACCAGGAAGAAGAACCCGCCGCGTGCCTGCACCTGCTGGCGGACCGTGCCGATGAGGTGGGTCTTGCCGGTGCCGCGCTGGCCGAGGATGGCCACCCCCACCGGACTGGAGTCGGTGCTGGCCTGAGCCTCCGCGAAGCTGTCCAGGACCGTCGTGACGACGTCGTGGTGCAGGCCCTCCACGTGGAACGGCGTGGGTTTCCAGACGTCGTCCGGGGTCGGAGCCCAGTTGAACCTCAGCGCTGCGAGGGCACGGCGTTGCTCGTCACCGATCATGACGAGATGGCGACCAGATGCTTGTCCTGGTTGCCGATGGTCACCGCCGCCGCCCGCTCCTGCGGCTTGAGGACCTTCTGGTTGGACTCGGGCACCAGGTGTACGCCACGCTCCCGATTGAGCGTCATGAGTGCGGCGTCGAACTCGGGGCGGGACAGGTCGGTGAGAGCGCCGCGAAGGTCGGCCAGCATCACGTAGTCACCGGGCTTGGCGGCCAGCTCGTGGTACGCCTGCCGGATCAGCGCGACCGCGTCGACGGCTGGTGCCCCCGACGACGTCACCGGCGGCGCGACGACCTCGCTCCGGTTGATCTGCATCCGGAAGAGGTCGTCGGCGCGGGTCCCGGAGTGGTCGATCAGCCGGCGCAGGAAGTCGAGCGCCACGTAGAGCGTGCCGCCGGCGGTACCGGCACCCTTGGGTGGCTCCGCGCCCAGCTCCTCCGTGGCCCGATCCCATCCTCTGTCGGTGAGCGCCAGGGTGATGGGCTTCTCCGTAACCTCGATCAGGCCGAGTGACTGAAGTCGACGGCGGTGATCCGCCTTCAGCCCGATTCCGGCGACATTGGTGAAGTAGGTCTGCGGCAAAGGCGCCGCCTTCACCATCAGCGTGACAAGAATGCACCGGTCGACGAGGGTCAGTTCCTTTTCCGGCATGCGGATGCTCCTCTGCGGCACGAGCTCCCACCGCGTCGACGGTGTGATCGAAGGCTCGGAAGGGGTGGCCATGATCGAGGTGGGCAACGAGGGCTGGCCCCGGCGCACGGGCCGATTCTGCCGACGGTGCCGGACTCGCGCAAGGTCACCGATCTCGCTGACGAAAGCCGACAGGGCCGCGTAGTGGATCTCCAACGGTCCTGCGTGGGCGGCTCGATTGAGACGCCTGTTCGGCGGCTTCGGCGCGGTTCGCCGTCCCGACCATTGCGAAGTGACAAGGACAGCGGGCAGCATGGCAGACCGGTGAGAGGGCCGGAGTTCTGCTCCGCCGCGAGCCCTCCTGCCTGTTCTCCTGAAATACGTCACGGAGGTGACCGTGCAGTCTGAGGTGGTCCGCTACCAGGTCGATGACGAAACGGTTGCCTTGATCGAAGTCGAGCCGACGCCCGGTTTCCAGCCCGCCGGCTTCGGCGATGTCGCCGGCTGGGTACGCGAATCCGCGGCGCCGGCGGTCGCCGCCGCCCGGGAATTGCTGGAACAGGTCAAGACCGTTTCTCCCGACGCGGTGGAGGTGCGCTTCGGGATCAAGGCCACCGGCACGGCGAGCTGGGTGGTGGCGAAGGCGACCGGAGAGGCGAACTTCGAGGTCACGCTCGCCTGGCAGCCGGACGGCCCCACCGATCGCGGTGCCGGCCCACGGCGCTGACGGCCGGGTCGGCCCGTGACAGCGGCCCCGGACGAGAGCTCGTGGGCGGTTGCTCTGCACCGCGAGGCGGACCCGCACACGGCGCTCGGCACCGGCATCGTGATCGCCACCAACCTGGTGCTCACCTGCCACCACGTGGCGTTCGCCACCGACGGCACCCTCCGCCCTGATCTCATGGTCGCCTTTCCACGCGCACCCAAGGTCGCCTACTTCGATCGGCGCAAGGTCCGGCAGTGCCGGCACGACGGCATGCGGGAGGCGTACGTCGATCTGGTCGTGCTCGAACTCGTCGAGCCGGTGCCGGCCACCGTCACCCCGGCGCGGCTGCGCTGCCTCGCCCCCGAGCCGCTGCTCGACCGTCCCTTCTGGGCGTACGGCTTCCCGACGGGAGTGGTCGGTGGCCTCCAGGCGACCGGTTCCGTCGTCGAAACCGGCGGGTACGGCCACGTCACCATCGACAGCGGCGCCTCCGGGCCGCTCAGCAAGGGGTTCAGCGGGGGCGCCCTGTGGTCCCCGGAGTACGAGGCGGTGGTCGGCGTCGTCGTCACGGCCGACGGCAAGGGCAAGGGTCAGGCGGTGACCCTGCACCACGCCGACGAACAGGTGCCGGCGATGACGTTGGGCGCGTTGTCGGCCTGGCGGGTCGAGGACGCCGACGACGCCGCCCTCTCGGCCTGGGGGTGGACGTTGAGCACCGACGGTGAGGCCGGCCGGCACTGGCTGCCCCGAGCGCGGGGCGTCGCCGTGGACACCGAGGGTGGCGCGCGGTTCCGGGGTCGTACGGCCGCGCTCCGGCGGATCGTCGACTTCATCGACGGGGAGGCGCCCGCCACCCGGCCGCTGATCGTCACGGGCTCACCCGGGGTCGGTAAGTCCGCCGTCCTGGGCCGTGTCGTGACCACGGCCGACCAGCAGATCCGGGCCGGCCTGCCGGGCGGCGACAACGCCGTGCGGGCCACTGTCGGCTCGGTGTCCTGCGCCGTGCACGCCAAGGGCAAGACCGCGCTCGAGGTGGCGGTCGAGATCGCACGGGCCGCCGCCGTCGAACTGCCCGGTGCGCCGGCTGACCTGATGCCGGCGGTGCGGGACCGGCTGGCGCGTCGTCCGGCTCGTTTCGCGCTCGTCATCGACGCGCTGGACGAGACGGCCGCCCCCGGTCAGGCGCGGCAGGTCATCGACGACGTCCTGCTACCGCTGGCCCGGGAGTGCGGCCGGTACGGCGTCCGGGTGGTCGTCGGCACCCGGCGCGGCGACGACCGGGGTGACCTGATCTCCTGCTTCGGTGATCCGGTCGAGCTGGTGGATCTGGACACGCCCGAGTACTTCGCCGAGGCCGATCTGATGAACTACGCCCTGGCGACCCTGCGGCTGCTGGGCGCGGAACGGCCGGGCAATCCGTACACCGACCCGGCGGCGGCCGCCCCGCTGGCCCGCCGCATCGCCGGGCTGGCGAAGGGGAACTTCCTCGTGGCCGGTCTCGTCGCCCGGGCACACGCGCTGCGCGACATCGAGCCGGTCGACCCGGCCTCGGTGTCGTTCACCGCGACAGTGGCCCATGCGCTCGACTCCTACCTGGCCGGGCTGCCGGCTGCCGGCTCGGCCTCCGCCCGGCTCGCCCTCACGGCCCTGGCGTACGCCGAGACGCCGGGCCTGCCGCTGTCGCTCTGGCGGATCGCGGTGACCGCGCTCGGCGGTACGGTCACCGAGGACGAACTCCTCGCGTTCGCCCGTACGTCGGCGGCGAACTTCCTGGTCGAGACCGGCGGCGGTAGCCAGCCCGCGTACCGCCTGTTCCACCAGGCCCTCAACGACGCGTTGCTGGCCGGGGCATCGCGGCGGGACGATCAGCGACGGCTGGTCGCGGCCTGGACGGACCTGGCTGCTGAGGTGGGATGGGCCTCGGTGCCCGACTACCTGCGGCGCTCCCTGCCGCAGCACGCCTCCCGCGCCGGGCTCGTGGAACGGCTCCTCGCCGACGAGGACTACCTCCTGCACGCGCACCTGGAGCGGTTGCTCTCGGTCGTCGACATGGAGAGACCGTTGGAACCGTTGTCCCGATCACGGGTACGGCTGCTGCACCGCACGCCGCTCGCGGTCGCGGCGGCGCCGGCCGAACGCGCCGCCCTCTTCTCGGTGGTCGACCGACTCGACGGGCTGGGCAGCGGGATCGAGGCCGACCCCGCGCCGTACCGCGCGCGCTGGGCGCACACCCCGCCCCGGCAGGAGCGCAGTGTGCTGGACGGGCATTCGCAGGCCGTCTACGACGTGGCAGCCGTCGAGCTGGACGATCGGTGGTTGCTCGCCTCCGCCGGTGACGACGGCACGGTCCGGCTCTGGGATCCGTTGACCAACCAGGCCGTGGCGGTCTTCACCTGTCACGGCGACACGATCCGCGGGTTGTGCGCCGTCCGTACCGGCGCCGGCGAGACGCTGATCGCCACCGCCAGTCACGACGGGACCGTCGGCCTGTGGGATCCGCGAACCGGTCAGCGCCGGCACGAACTGCGCGGGCACGACGACTGGGTCCGCAACATCTGCGTCATCCCGTTGCCGGACGGCGACCTGCTCGCCTCGGCCGGCGACGATCGGACGGTCCGGATCTGGGATCCGGTGACCGGGACGCAGCGCTACGCGTTGACCGGCCACTCGGGCTGGGTGACCGCTGTGACGTACGTTCCGGCGGGCGGCCGGCACCTGCTCGCCTCCACCGGTTTCGACGGCGTGGTCCGGGTCTGGGAGCCGACATGTGACACGCGCCCGGCGCTGACTCTCACCGGACACGTCGGCTGGGTGACCACCCTCTACGCCGTCCGTGCGCCTGGCGGCACGTTGCTCGCCTCGGCCGGCTACGACGGTACGGTCCGGCTCTGGGATCCGCAGAGCGGCGAATGCGTCCACATCCTCGCCACCGGCGGGCCTGTCACGGATCTCTGCACGGTCGAGGTCGACGAGGGCTGTCTGCTCGTGTCGACAGGTGAGGACGGGCTCATCCGGATCTGGGACGTTTCGGCCTGGACCATTCGGCCGAGCCTGCGGGGACATGCGAGCTGGATCCGCGCGGTCTGCGAGCTGCGTACGGCGAAGGACCGGATGCTGGCGACGGCGGGTGACGACGGCACTGTGCGGCTGTGGGATCCGGCGGGCGGCCGACCGGACACGGTCGCCGAGCGGGACCGGCTCGGGCCCGTGCACAGCCTCTGCGCGGTCCCCGGCGAGCGGCCGGGTCTCGTCGCCTCCGGCGGCGCCGACGGGCGCGTGGGCGTCTGGGACGCCGCCACCGGCGAGCGGTTGCGGGAGATTCCGACACCCGGCGGGCCGGTCAACGCGATGTGCGCGGTCGCCGACGTCGAGGAGCCATTGCTCGTCACCGCGCAGGACGACAACACGGTCGGAACGTGGAGTGTGCGGCACGGCGCGCAGATGGGGTCGATGACCGAGCACCACGCCCCGGTGGCGGCGGTCTGCCCGATCGTCATCGGCGGTGAGACGCTTGTCGCGTCGGCCGGCGACGACCAGGCCATCCGGCTCTGGCACCCGCAGACCGGCACCGTGCGGGCGGTCCTGCTCGGGCACGTCACCCGTGCCTGGGTGACCGCCCTCGCGACGGTCCGGTGGCCCAGTGTGGAGGCGCTCGCCTCGGCCGACAAGAGCGGCACGGTGATGCTGTGGGGCGGTGGTGACACACCGGTCTGGACCCGGCAGGGACACCAGGACGCGGTCACCGCGCTCTGCGGGCTCGTCGTTGCGGGTCGCCGGATGCTGGCGTCGGCCAGCGCCGACCACACGATCCGGCTTTGGGACGCCGAGTGGGGCGAGCCTGTGGGCGTGTTCACCGGCCACACGGCTGCCGTCACCGGGCTGAGCCTGGTGTGCGTCGGCGGACGGGATCTGCTCGCCTCGACCAGCCGGGACCGGACGGTACGGATCTGGGATCCGTCCACCGGCCGGGTGTTGCATACCATCCCCGTCTACCACCCGGCGCTCACCTGCTGCACGGTCGGCGGCACGTTGCTCGTCGGCCTGGACCAGGGGTTGCTGGCGTTGGACGTCGGCGGCCGGAGCGACGTGCCACCCGAGGCCGCAGACCGTGCGGTCGCTCGGGTGGCGGTGCGCTGCTGATCAGGGACGCAGCACGTAGCGTCCGCGTACCCCGCCCTCGGCCACCGCCCGGTGCGCGTCCGCCACCCGGTCCAGCGGCAGGACCGCGTGCACCCGCGCCGGCAACTCGCCGGCTGCGGTGCGGGCGAGCAGGTCGGCCAGGCGTGCCCCGTCGGCGTGCACCTCGACCGCGCGCACCGTGACACCGCGCTCGGCGGGCGGGTGGGCGTTCGGCCGTACGCCGACGAACACGCCGCCGTCGCCTACCAGCGCGAGCCCCTGGTCCTGCCATCCGGCGGCGTCGGCGACCGCGTCCCAGCCCGGCTCGGCCGCCGTGATGAAGTCGGCCCCGAGTCCGCGGACGAACTTCTCGTCCCCGGCCCGCGCCAGGCCGGTCACCCGCCATCCCCGGTCCCGGGCGAGCGGCACGACGTAGCCGCCCACCGCGCCGGCCGCGCCGGTGACGAGCAGCCGGCCGTCGGCGGGAGGGTCGCCGAGCAGGTCGACGATCTGCGCCGCGGTCTGGCCGTTGAGCGGCACTGTCGCCGCCGCCACCAGATCCAGATCATCGGGTACGACGGCGACGTCGGCCGCGGCTACGACGAGCTGCTCGGCGTACGTGCCGAAGTCGCGGTCGAACCCGCCGACCAGCCCGGCGACCCGGGTGCCCACGGCGAGGTCGACGCCCGGCCCGGCCGCGGCGACGACACCGGCGAAGTCCCAGCCCAGGCCGGTGTGGTGCGGCTGGTGGATGAGCCCCAGCGAGTGGAAGAAGCCGCCGACGACCCCGAGGTCGGCCGGGTTGACCGGTGCCGCCGCGACGTCCACCCGGACCTCGCCGGGCCCCGGCTCGCGCTCCGGAACGTCGATGATCTCGATCGTGTCCGGTCCGCCCGGAGTGCGGACGACGGCGGCGCGGAAGGTACGCGTACCCATGATGGTGTCTCCTTGTTCTTGAGGAATGCCCTGCTCCACGATGGAGGGGTAACTTTCTTTCGGGAAGTACGCACTTCGGAGTGCGTTGGGTACCCCCGGGTAGGAGGAGGCGCGGACGATGCCGACGCAGACGGCGGCGGAGAAGCGGGCGCAGGCGCGTGAGGAGTACGACGCGTTCCTCGCCGGCTGCCCGAGCCGGCAACTCCTGGACCGGATCTCCGACAAGTGGGTGGCGCTGATCCTGGCGGCGCTCGGCCGCGACGGCCCGGACCGCAACGCGGAGCCGCAGGTCATGCGCTACTCCGAGCTGTCCCGGCGGCTGGCCGGGGTCAGCCAGAAGATGCTCACCCAGACGTTGCGGTCCCTGGAACGCGACGGCCTGGTCACCCGCACCGTGACGCCGAGCGTGCCGGTCACAGTCACCTACGAGCTGACCGACCTCGGTCAGTCGCTGCACCGGCTGATGTACGGCATGAAGCTGTGGGCCGAGGCGCACATGGACGAGGTGCACGCCAACCGCGAGCGGTACGACGCCGCCGATCGCTGAGCGGCCGGGCCGGGATTCTCCGAAACTTTCGGTCCGCGTCCCGGTTCTCGTTGCGCTTCGCTCTCATGGTCATGCATGGACTCCCGCGCTGATCAGCCGGTTGAGTCCATGTTCGCGTTGACATCGACATTGACCGATCGTGCCGTCGCGGATATCTTCCCAGGGAAGTTACCGGTACATCTTCGAAAAGTTTCAGGGCAGTGACGCGGGGAGTGAGCGCACCGCCGGCTCTCATCCGCGTCCAGCCGGGCATCGCCAGCGCATCATCGTCCGATATGCAGAGGAGTGTCATGAAACATCTACCGAGGCGCAGTCACCGCGTGGTGCTGGCCGCCGTCACCAGCGCGCTGGCACTGGCCGGTGCCGCGCTCGTGGTGCCCAGCCTGGCCCAGGCGGCGGCGAGCACGCTCGGCGCCGCCGCGGCACAGTCGGGCCGGTACTTCGGCACCGCCATCGCGGCGAGCCGGCTCGGCGACTCCACCTACAGCACCATCGCGGCCCGTGAGTTCAACATGATCACGGCCGAGAACGAGATGAAGCCGGACGCGCTCCAGCCCAACCAGGGCCAGTTCAACTTCTCCTCCGGCGACCAGATCTACAACTGGGCGACTCAGCGTGGCCTCCAGGTCCGCGGCCACACGCTGGCGTGGCACGCCCAGCAGCCGGCCTGGATGCAGCGCCTGAGCGGCAGCTCGCTGCGCACCGCCATGATCAACCACATCAACGGCGTGATGGCCCACTACCGGGGCAAGCTCGCCGCGTGGGACGTGGTGAACGAGGCGTTCAACGAGGACGGCAGCCGCCGCCAGTCGAACCTGCAGGGCACCGGCAACGACTGGATCGAGGTGGCGTTCCGTACCGCTCGGGCGGCGGATCCGTCGGTGAAGCTCTGCTACAACGACTACAACATCGAGAACTGGTCGTACGGCAAGACGCAGGGCGTCTACAACATGATCCGGGACTTCAAGTCCCGTGGTGTGCCGATCGACTGCGTCGGGTTGCAGACGCACTTCACCGGTGGCAGCTCGCTGCCGGGCAACTTCCAGACCACGCTGTCGAGTTTCGCCGCGCTCGGTGTCGACGTGGCGCTGACCGAGGTCGACGTCACCAACTCGTCGACCAGCCAGTACGCGGGTCTGACGCAGGCGTGTCTGAACGTGCCGCGCTGCATCGGCATCACGGTGTGGGGTGTGCGCGACAGCGACTCGTGGCGTTCCAACGAGAACCCGCTGCTGTTCGACGGCGGAGGCAACAAGAAGGCCGCGTACACCTCGGTCCTCAACGTCCTCAACTCCGCGTCGCCCAACCCCACGCCGACCGGGACCGCGTCGCCGACCGCCGGACCGACCCCGACCGCCGGGCCGACCACGCCGCCGCCGACCAACGGCGCGAGCCGGATCGTCGGCAACCAGTCCGGCCGGTGCATCGACGTACCCAACTCCTCGCAGAGCAACGGCACCCGGGTGCAGCTCTACGACTGCCACGGCCTGACCAACCAGCGGTGGACGTACACCTCCAGCCGGCAGCTGACCGTGTACGGCTCGATGTGCCTGGACGCCGCCGGTTCCGGCAACGGCTCGGCCGTCCAGATCTACAGCTGCAACGGGCAGACGAACCAGCAGTGGAACGTCAACTCCAACGGCACCATCACCGGAGTCCAGTCCGGCCGCTGCCTCGACGTCTGGGGCACCGGCAACGGCCAGCAGGTGCAGATCTACGACTGCAACGGCCAGGCCAACCAGCGGTTCCAGCTCGTCGCGACGAGCTGACCTCCTCGTACGGAAGGCGCGCGACGGGCGGGCCCGGTGTGGACGCGAACACCGGGCCCGCTCGTCGCGCCTCTGAGCATTAGGCTGGATCGGAGTGTGTGAGGCGGCCGCACGGGGGAGCGGAGACGGCAATGGTCATCGTGGTCTTCGACGCCGACCGGGAGTGGTACATCCAGGGGCGCGTCTACACGAACATCATCGAGTCGGTGCCGGCCGGGATGCTCCAGGACGACGACCTGGAGCTGCATATGTGGCCCGCCCGGGCGATGGGCCTGCTGAGGCTGCCGGGCATGGAACCGGATCGAGCCGAGCGAATCGCGGCAGCGCTCGTTGAGGGCGTGACCCGCCGCCTGCGGACCATCGACCAGAGCGACACCGAGATGGTCACGTTCCACGAAGGCCTGCGAGAGATCGCCGCCCGGCACGCCTGACTCGTGCCCGCCGGGTCAAGGGACAAGCAACTCCGAGCGGTATTCGGAGGCCAGCGCGGCGGCCCGGTTCCGGCGCTCGGCCTGTTCCTCGTCGGTGAGAGCCGGCGGCGGCGAGGTGGGACCGTCCACCCGGTCGCCCACGCGCAGGAAATACTCGTCCTGCCCGGCCGGTGTGCACATGCACAGCAGCCGCGCGGGCTGGTCGAACGAGTTACGGAAGAAGTGCGGCGCGTTCGCCGGAATGTTGATCGTCTCCCCGGCCCGCGCGACGGTCTACTCGCCCCGGAACGTGAACTCCACCGCCCCGTCGAGCACCGTGAACATCTCCTCGAAGTCGTGCCGGTGCGGAGGCGGTCCACCGCCGGGCGGAACGCCCATGTCGATCAGGCAGTACCGGCCGGCCGTCTGCTCGCCGGTGACCAGGATCGTGTAGGTGCCGCCCGCGATGGCGAGATGGGAGAGGGCGGGGTCGTCGGGACGGGCGTGGACGAGGGTACGGGTCGGATCGTCGGACGGGATCGCACCGCTGGCCATCGGTTCTCTCCTCGATCGTCGGTCTGCGGATCGATCCCCCTCATAGCCACCGAGAACACCGCTAAACCTTTTCATCGGCCTCTCTGGTCCAGCCCAGAAAACGCCGATGCAGCGCTCCGGCCGGCATCCAGTGCATGTCCTCGGTGGCTTGCACGAGGTAGGCGCCGAGGTAGAGGGCCAGCGACACCGGAGCGTCGGCGTACTCCGCGCGCAGCTCGCGCTTCCGCGTCGGGCACGGCCAGGGCAGGTTACAGCCGCCACAGCTCCAGACCGGCATGACCGGGCCGTGGGTGCTCACCGCACACCCTCCAGGAAACGAGCGGTGATCGTCCGTGCCTGTCGGCTGGTCGCCCATTCCACCTGCCAGCACGGGTACGGAGTCAGCCGCGACCACCAGGCCCGGCAGCCGGTGCACATGCCGTCGAGCCCTCGGAGATGCACGGCCAGGATCGTCTGCTCCTGGTCGTCCTTCACGGCGCGTCCTGTCCCGGCCAGTGGCCACGATTGATGGGGATTCGATGCCGGGCACGACACGGCAGGTCGGCTCCGCAGCGGCAGACTCGTAGCCATCTGCGCCAGGACCAGACCGGCCGGTGCCTCCGGCCGAAAGTGAGGGCCGTCGCGATCAGGTACTCCTCGTACGAGACGTGCTGCCTGGCCGGAGGCATCCGGCCGATCCCGCCGAGGCCCATTCGGCTCACCGCTGCTTCGTCGGCACGTCCGGCGCCGGCCCTCGGTCGCCCTGGGATCGTCGTAGCTGTGCTGCGTGGTCGAGTAGCCGCTGCCGAGCGGCCGCGTACTCGGCGTCCTGGTGCTGCTGCCCTCTCCGGGACCGTGGTAAGGGCTCGTGCTTCCGGGCCAGCCATCGGAAGAACTGGTCCAGGTAGCCACGCATCGTCACGAGCCTGCCCGCTCAGAGCCGGAGACGGCGTCCAACTCGGGCAGGCCATTCGGGTCATCGGCATCGAAATCCATGCCGGATACGGTTCCGCCGACTGAGCTGCGGCGACCATGTCGAGAGGTCATGTCACGGTGACATGAGCCGGCTCGACCTGCCGGTACGCCGACCGTAGGCTCCGGACTCAGCACCTTGGGTAGTCGCCCGACGACGCTGGGAGCCGTTGTGCTGGTGGGGAATCTCCGGATACCTGACGACCTCTGGTCGCGAGAGGACGTGCACACCGCGTTGGCGGGCCGTGACATAGGCGCACTGTTCCGGCTGCTCGCCCGGCACACGGGTGCGAGCCAAACCCGCATCGGTGCGGCTGTCGGCCTTGAGCAGGGCTACGTCAGCCGCATCATCGCCGGTCGGCGGGTGACCTCGATCGACGTGTTGGAACGGATCGCCACCGGTTGTGGCATGCCCGACGACGCCCGGATGACGCTGGGCCTCGCGCCCCGCCAGCGGTCATATCGCCCGGCCATGGCGGAACACTTCCGCGGTCGGCACAGTGACGTGCCGGCCAACCGGTCCTGGCGCGAGGACGTCCGGGCCGCCGCGCAGCTATGGGAAGGCGATGTGAACCGTCGAGACATGCTTCGCCAGACAGTGTTCAGCTCCACGGCATACACCCTGCCCGCCCTACGCTGGTTCACCGCCACCACGGCGCAGCCCGTCGAGCAGGAGGGGCGCCGAGCAGTCGGTCAACCCGACATCGACACCATCCGCCAGATGACCGCCACCTACCGGCGACTCGACAACCAGTACGGCGGCGGGCACGCACGCGACAACGTCACCCGCTTCCTGCACCACGAGGTCACACCCCTGATGGTCGAGGGCCGGTACGACCCGGCGACCGGACGCAAACTGCTCACCGCCGTTGCCGAACTGGCCCAACTCGCCGGTTGGCAGGCGTACGACATGGCCGAACACGGCCTCGCGCAGCGCTACCTCACTCAGGCCCTCGACCTGGCCAGAACGGCCGGCGACGCCGGGCTGGGCGCCGAGATCCTCGCCGCGATGAGCCACCAGGCCACCTACCTCGGGCACGCCGCCACGGGCATCGACCTCGCCCGCGCCGCCCGGCAAACGGCACAGCGCGCCGGTCTCACCGTCCTGACTGCCGAAGCGCTGGTCATGGAAGCCCACGCTCACGCTGTCGCCCTCCACGAACGTGACTGCGCCGCCGCGCTTCACCAAGCAGAGCAAGCCCTGGACCGCGCGGACCGCAGCAGCGACCCGCAATGGCTCGGCTACTTCGACGAGGCGTACCTGTCAGCCAAGTTCGGCCACTGCTTTCATGCGCTCGGTCAACACCGTCGAGCCGAGCGCTTCGCCGCTCGCTCGCTGAAGATGGACGAGCGCTACGTACGCGGCAAAGCGTTCAACCTCGCCCTGCTGGCCAGCGTCCATGCTCGCCACGGCGAGCCGGAACGTGCCAGCGCCATCGGGACGGAAGCCCTCACCCTGACCGCGCAGCTACGGTCGGCCCGTGCCGTTCGCTACGTGCGTGATCTGCAAACCGGTCTGACACCCCACCGTCGCGAGCCAGCAGTACGGCAGTTCATCACCCGGGTCGACGCGGCGCTCGGCCAACGGCGCTGACTACAGCTCACCCCGAGCCTTACGCGCCACCAACTCCAATACTGCGATCACCGTGCCGGCGCCAACGATCTCACCCTCGGAGACGAGTCGCCGCGCCTCCTCCAGCGGCATCCAGGCCACCCGCTCGGTCTCGTTGACGTCCACCGGGGCGCCGATGTGCTCCGCCTCCCGGGCGAGGAACAGTAGGTTCTCCGCGTCCGCGGTCGCCACCCAAGGCTGAAACGACAGCAACGGCTCTACTGCCTCGGGACGCCACCCGGTCTCCTCCTCGACCTCCCGGACCGCGCACTTCGCCGGATCCTCGCCCTCATCGACGTAGCCGCCCGGCAGCTCCCACACCCACCGGTCGAACACGAACCGGTGCCGCCGCATCAGCAGCAGCCGCTCCTGGCCGTCGAGCACGGCAACCATGGCCGACCGGGGCGCCCGGATCACGTACTGCTCGAAGCGGACCCCGTCCGGCAACTCCACATCTGCGATGCTCAACCGGGAGCGCCGGCTGCCGTCCACGACCCGCTCACCATGAATCGTCCACCGTGTCGACCTGCCAGCCACTTCGTCCGTCACTCGGCCAGTATCCGACCGGCGGTGCCGGAGCGCTGTCGAGCGGTGCCCCGACGACTCGACTCAGTCCCGACCGCCCGTTCATCCGCGCCGGAGGTACGAACCCTGCTTATCAGGCTGACAGGGGCGGCCAGGATTGCGGCCACGCTTCCAGACGCATGACTATTCGCAGGAGGCTTGCCTCAAACGCGGCCTCATCAAGATCGCCTTCTCGGCGGCGGGACCACAAGTCGCTCAGGTCATCCTCGATGGCGCCAAGTTCGACGAGTCGATCGGCGCAGGCGAGGCTTCTCTGACGCGCCTCGGCTGGGCTGCCGGTGCTAATGGTCATCTTGTCTGCGACCACTGTCAGTGTGCAGCGCGCCTCTGCCGTGATGCCACGGCCAGCAGTCTCGACTGCCCGCAGGGTTCCTTCGGGCCCTTGAACGATCTCGACGAACAGGCCGAGCAACCGTGAATTGCGCACGAGCGGTTCGTCCGGCATCGCCGACCTCCATCTGTTCGGTCCGCTGCCGCTTAGGAGAGCACCCCCGACACGGAGGTCGGGCTGGCGGTTGGTTCACTGCTGCACTTCGCTGCTGCATCTCGCCGCTGCACCGGCCCGGAGCACAACAAAAGCGGCCCCGTAAAGAGCCGCCGAGCTGGAACGAAGTGGGCCGCCAGGGACTCGAACCCTGAACCTATGGATTGCCGGCGAACTGGCTGGGTCGGGCGCGGTGCGAGGTTATCGGGCCTGCTGGCGCGCTTCTCGGCTTGGTTCGGCTGGCACGGTTGCTGTACTTCGCTGCTGTACTGCTGGCATCAGATAAGCCGCTGGATGCGGACCCTCGGGCGCTCGTTCCTGAGGTGGCCTTGCTTGTGCTGGCGGACCTGCTCCTCCCAGACCTCCTGGTCGTAGTCCAGGTCTGGCGGGGTCCACCTGTGGGAGCCGTCGCTGTAGTGGAACTTCTCGTCCCCGGGCCGAAGGATGCTCATCGGGTCCAGCCGAGGAATCGGTGGTGCAGGTGGCCGGCGGGGACGTGGGCCAGGTCCTGGGCGGCGTCGACGAGCTGGGCGGCCAGGTAGAGAGCCATCGACACCGGGGCGCGGTCGTACTCGGCTCGCAGCTCGCGTCGCCGCGTCTGGCAGGGCCAGTCGGCACCGCAGCCGCCGCAGCTCCAAGCCGGTGTGACCGGGAGGTGAGTCGTCATCTCCGCATCTCCTTCGCCGCCGCCTGGTTCGTTGGTCGGGCGTCTTGCCGGTCGTCCTCAGAAGGCCAGTGGCCTCGATTGATCGGGATCCGATGCGTCGTACGACAGGGCAGCTCGCTTCCGCAACGGCAGACCCTCCGCCATCGCTCCCATGACCAGACCGGCCGGTGCCGCCTGGCCATAGTGAGCGCGACGGCGATCAGGTACTCCTCGTACGAGACGCGAGGCATCGGGCCTCCCTCGGCTCTCGACCAAGGTCGCGGGTGTTCCCGCAGACCGGCTCAGCGCAATGCCGCAGCTCGCATCACCGTAACGACGTAGGACTGTAGATACAATAAGATGTAGAGCTGTTGGACACGTAGCGTCACTTTCGTGATCGACCCGAGTGCGGATCGCGCCGTGTTCCGGCAGCTCGCAGACCTCCTGCGAGACCGGATCACCTCTGGCGACCTGGCGCCCGGGGCTTCACTTCCCAGCGAGCTGCGGTTGGCTCAGGAGTACGGGCTGAGCCGCACCAGCGTCCGACAAGCGGTAGCACTGCTCCGGTCGGAAGGGCTCGTAATCGTGGAACCGCCGCGCGGCACGTTCGTTCGCGCCGTCGAACCAACCGAGACGGTAACGCTCCTCAAGGGCGACACCGCCACTGCTCGGATGCCTACCCCTGTCGAGCGGCGCGAGCTGGAGATGGGCGAGGGCATCCCGGTCATCGTGATCTTCCGTGCCGACGGTTCCCGCGAGCTGTACGCCGCCGATCGCATCCGCGTCGGCCGGTAGCAGCGGCTGATAACCCCTCGCTTGTAAGTTCTGGGCGCGCCGTCCGGGGGCGTCCAGCCACGTCGCCCACCTCGGACAACCGTCCGGCCAGGGGTGCTGCTGGCTGACGGCGTCCTGGCTTGTTGCTGTCGACAGCCTTGCCACGCCGATCTTGCCGCACCGGCTGCGTCAGTCGGTACGGTCCGGCGTGGCGGACGAATCTATGTCCCCGGTCGATGGCACGATCACCGCTCGCAAGCACCCCTCCACCCCTCCGCACGATCGGCTGAACCGTTGGACATCTGGGCACCAGTTCAGAGCGCTACGGCTGTCGCTGCCGCTCTTATCGCGGCCGTCGCGGCCTGGCAGTCGAGGAAGACTGCCGTCAGAATGGCCGCCATCGAGAGCGAGCGCCGCAAGAGTGAGCTCTCCCCTCGGCTGCGTGTGACGTGCGAGCCCCTGAACCCGGGTTCTGAAGACACCGTGCGCCTGCGTGTGGCGTTGATTGGCCCGCCAGGGCTCGACCGCCTAGATCGACTTACCGTAACCGTCAGGAATGACCACCACCGCCGAGGTGAGGGTGAGCTCCAGCAGTACATGGACGGCCCGACCCAGGAAGAGGTCAAGCAGCACGTCTGGGGGCCTTACCGCTTCACGCCTCACACTGGGCCGGACGATGCGCGGGCTGATGGCATGGGGCGTCAGGTCGTGTACGACCAGAGTCTCCCGGTCGGCGAGGAGCTGCCGTACCAACTGGAGCACACCCACCCTGGCCGCTGGATGAGGAGTTACACGCAGGCGTCCTGGCTACTCGAACGGGGTTCGGCTATCCGTCTGGCATTCACTGCCGAGCACAAGGATCATGGGAGTTGGTACCTACCCTGTGAGATCGAAACGGGGACCATGCCAACGACAGTCCAGGTGCCTCAGCACTGACGCTCGTCACCAGTCCGCCACCGACCGGCCGGCGATGCCACGATCTCCGGCGTACAGGTCGACTCGTCCGTCGCCCACCAGCTCAGACGCCCACATCTGGTGTCTGAGCTGGTGTTTCTTTGGGTAGTGCTGGTCGTCGTTTGTCATCCCTGGTTGGCGTTTGACGGCCCGGCGACGGCCCAGACGGCCCAGGGACGGCCCGACCCAGATGACTTGCCGGTGGAGCCGCGCTACCTCCTTCAGTGACGCTCGTCTGTATGGACTGGCCCGGGTACCATCGCGGGCGAGGGGAGGGGTCAACTGTGGCGAAGCACCGTGGGTCGGCGAGGTCAGTCTTCGAGGGCGTTCAACGACTGGGCGACTTCTCCGGATCTCTTTACCGTGCCCGTCGTCCGCGTGGCCCCATTCGTGCGACCCCCGCGAGTCACGACCGAGACTCAATCCGTGGGGACTTCCGCGCTCTCCGACGCGACATCCTTGAGGGCATTCGCCTCGTCATAGGCGAGCGGTGGTTGAAGACAACAGCCCGCGAGACCTCTGGCTCCTATCTGCGGGAGTTCCTGGACAAGGGTGGCAACTACGAGCTTGCGATGCGGTGGACAGACCGTGAAGGGCGGGTTTGGTACACCGGCATCGATCCTGAGACGGCCGAGACGGCGACTCCAACCTTCGACGAAATGGAGTCAACCTACACGAGGATTCAAGAGGAGTATCGCTCCATCACCGTCCGCGAAGCGGTTGACGGACGGATTAGTGGAGTGCGGTCCGCTCCTGCAGATGCCAGTAATCCCCAACCTCGCGACTCGTCAGACGGAGATCATCGATGACGGAAGACGCCGCCGGCTCTGGCGTCGGCGAGATTCAGCGCGTCGTTCCCGCACCTCGCAGCGACCCCGATCCTCCCCATGAGGTTGAGCTGGTCGACCTCCGAGTGAGCCGGGAGCAACTTGAGCAGTGGTCTTCACCGTTCGTTCCATCCCATGAGTTGCAGCGCCTCGACGCTGTTGTCGAGAATGGGGCCGAGCGCGCTTTCAGATATGCGGAAAGGGAGCAGGAGCACCGACTCGGCATGGACGAGCGCCAAGCATGGCGCTTAGAGCGTGCCGATAGGCGCGAGTATGTTCTTGCATGGGCGGGGATGGGGTTTGCATTCCTGCTCGCCTCGATGGCTATTGCTGCTGGCGTTTTTCTCGGTTATAAGGGGCAGCCAATTGCTGGAACGATTCTCGGCGGTGGCGGCCTCGTCTTGATCGTTGCGGCGTTCCTTCGCAGGCCTAAGCAGGAGCCATGAGCTGCCCGGAGCAGAGCCTGGCGACGAAGCAGAGCTGAGAAATCTGGGATCCGTGGCGACTAACTGGGCGGAAGTGGCAAGAATTCTTGCGCCGATCGGCGCATCGATGGTTGCGGTCGCGGGCGTGTGGATAGGCGGTAGCATAACTCGCCGCTCAACGGAGGCGCAGTAGCCGCAACCCCGCGACCGCCGCCAGCTCGCCGACGCGGCCGGCGCGCTCTCCCCCACGTCGCGCGGGCTCGTGGCCGCGCGGCCCTGGCCGACTGCCGGCACACCACCACCCGTCAACGGTCTGCCGTTCTGCGGCGGCCCACCGGGCTTCCCGCTCTCCGCGCCAGCCGCCGGGCGTCAGGCGTGACGGCCGCAGAGCGACAGCGGAGCGGCCAGCGCGCGCCCAGGGGGCGGCGCGTGCGGCCCGTCAAGGGCCGCCTTGATAGACGTACAGAAAGTCCTCCCACACCGGCCGGCAGCCGGCCTTCCCGCCCCGGCGCAAGAGGTCACGACGGGTTGACGTGTCGGTACCCGGTGCTATTCTGGCGCTCGTCGAGCACGCCAGCGCGGCCTTCCTGCCGGATCGCTGGACTCGACTTCTGAGATGCCGAGCGGCCGTCCTGTCGCTGATGCGGGCCATGTCCCGTCGGCTCTCGATCGAACCGGCCGCTATGGCGGCTCTCCGAATCCGCTGATCGGCCCAGCACGGCCTTTGCCTGCCGTCCACGATGGCCCGGATTCGCACACCTCCGCGGGTGGGGCAGCCTGCGGCAAACCCGCCGGATGCCGATATCAGGCTCCCCACCCGTGCCGGCCCTCATCACCGAGTTCACGAGCGTGAAAGGACATGACCGATCGGCGGGAAGTGGCACGACCACGATTCCGCCCTCCGGCGTCAGCCGCCCTCTCGGCGGTGCCAGGAGACACGACGAACACCACCAGCGGACCTACGTCCACGGCTGGTGGTGCTTTGTCTCCCGTCCCTGCCACCCCCCGCAAGAGGAGACAGCCATTCTCACCGCCTACCGCCCCGGCCTCGCCGCCGGTCGTGACGCCCAGGCCCTGCACCGCGCCGCATCGCCGGAGTTCTCCGGCTGGCTGGAGCACACCCGCCCCGCCGGCGGCTGTGCTCGCCCGATCCGCCTCACAGGCACCATCGCCGCCGTCGACCGGAACACCGGCCGAATCCTGAGCGAGCAGCACACCGACGAGTTGCCCGACCGGACGCTGTACAAGGCGTGCGGCAACCGCCGCGAATCGGCGTGCGCGGACTGCGCCTGGGTCTACCAGGGCGACGCCTACCAAGTCGTCTGTCGCGGCCTGACCGGCGGCAAGGGCGTCCCCGCCTCGGTCGCCGACACCCGGTCGTCTTCGTCACCTTCACCGCCCCGTCCTTCGGCCCGGTCCACCACCGCCACGTCCCAAACCACACCTGCCGCACCCGGCATCGCTGCGACTGCCGACCCGCCCCCTGCCGCGCCCGCAGCAACGCCGGAACCTGCCCGCACGGACAGCTCACGTCGTGCTTCGCCCGCCACGACGCCGACGATCCGCGGCTCGGCCAGCCGTTGTGCCTCGACTGCTACGACCACGCCCACCAGGTCGTCTGGAACTACTTCTCCGGCGAGCTGTGGCGGCGCACCAAGCAAGCCGCTGAACGCCACGTCGCCGCAACGTGCCGTCGACGCGGTATCCCGAAGGCCGGCGTCGTCACCGCCTCCGGCAAGGTCCGCTGGGTGCCGCCCGTGCGGGTGTCCCACGGCAAGGTCGCCGAGATGCAACGCCGCGCAGCGGTGCACTTCCACGTCCTGCTGCGCCTGGACGGCGTCGACCCCGACGACCCGGACGCCCTCGTGCCGCCACCGGCCGGCATCACCATTGACGACCTGGAAGACGCGATCCACGCCGCCGCCCGGCAGGTCACCGTCACCACACCCTCGCACCCGACCAGCCGCAGGGCTGGCTGATCGCCTGGGGCGAGCAGGTCGACGTCAAACGCATCAACAGCAGCGACGGCGAGCTGACCGATGCCAAGGTCGCCGCCTACCTCGCCAAGTACGCCACCAAGGCCACCGAAGCCACCGGCCACTCCTCCACCCGACTCACCCCCTCCACGGTTGACGACTACGCCGACCCCGGAGGCGACCACGTCGCACGCCTCATCGACGCCTGCTGGCACCTCGGCCGCCCCACCCACACCGGCACAACCGGCGGCGCCGCAACCGCCGACGACCGTCAAGGCATCCTTGACGCCAAACCCAACGTCTACGCCGGGCTGCGCCGCTGGGCGCACATGCTCGGCTTCGGCGGCCACTTCCTCACCAAAGCCCGCCGCTACTCCGTCACCTTCGGCCAACTCCGCGCCACCCGCACCACCTACCGCCGCGAAGAGGACGACGAACCGGCCGACACGATCAGCGTCGGCACCCTCACCTACCTCGGCTCCGGCTGGCTCACCGAAGGTGACGCCCTGCTCGCCAACACCGCCGCCCGCCAGCGGCGCGAGAGCAGACGCATCGGCCGAGAAGAACTCGCCCACGAAGCCTGGCTCACCGGAGCCGCCGCATGACCCACGACCTCCGCCCCCGCTGGTACTCGCCCGCCGAGGTCGCCGTGCTGCCCGGCTTCGGCATCTCCAAGGTCAAAATGAAGATCGCCACCGGCGAACTGCGCTCCATCAAGGACGGCAAATACCGCCGGATCCTCCCCGAATGGGTCGACGACTACATCCGCGACCAGGTCGAACGCCAGGAGGCCGCCTGATGCCTGGACGCGCAAGGGCCAACGGCGAAGGCTCGATCTTCCCCTACCGGAACGGGTTTGCCGCGTACGTCTGGGTCGAGAAGCCCGACGGCAAGCGGGGCCGGAAGTGGGTCTACGGCAAGACCCGCGAGGAGGTCCACGACAAGTGGATCAAGCTCCACGGGCAGGCCAAGGCCGGCCCGGTGGCGACCCGCTCCCGACGGTGGGGGAGTACGCCGGCTACTGGCTGCGCGAAGTCGTCAAGCCGAACCTCGCCCCCGGCAGCTACGTCACCTACGAGGTGGTGGTCCGGCTCTACCTCGTGCCGGGGCTGGGCCGGAAGCGCCTCGACAAACTCCGCGTCAGCGATGTGCAGACCTGGATTAACGAGGTCGGGCGGACCTGCCAGTGCTGCACCCAGGGCAAGGACGAGCGGCGCAAGCCGGCCCAGCGTCGCTGCTGCGCCCTCGGCCGCTGCTGCCAGGATCTGCCCTCGGCAACCAGCGTCACGCACCTGCGGACCGTGCTCCGGACGCTGCTGTCCCAGGCGATCACCGAAGGGCTGATCTCCCGCAATGTCGCATCCCTGGTGAAGCTGCCGCCGGTACGGAAGCGTAAGCGGAAGGCGTGGACGAGCGACGAGGCACGGCGGTTCCTGGAGTCGGCCCGTGCCGACGATGACCCGCTCTACGCCGCGTACGTCCTGGTCCTGGTGCTCGGTCTGCGCAAGGGCGAGATGTTGGGGCTCACCTGGGCTGACGTCGACATCGACACGGGGGAGTTGACCATCGATCGGCAGCTCCAGCGGGTCGGTGCCGAGCTGCTGCACCGGGAGACGAAGACGGCTGCCTCGGACGCCACCCTGCCGCTGCCGGACATCTGCACTGTGGCGCTCGACCGCCGCCGCACCGCGCAGACTGCCGCCCGGGACGCCGCCGGTCCGGCCTGGCAGCCCTCAGACCTGATCTTCACCACCCGCTACGGGCGGCCAGTCGAGCCGCGCAACTTCAACCGCTTCTGGGACCGGCGCTGTGACGCGGCCGGAGTCCGGCGGATCACCGTCAGGGATGCCCGGCGGACCTGCGCCTCGCTCCTGGCGGACCTGGACGTGCACCCCCGGGTGGCGATGCAGATCCTCCGGCACGCGCAGTTCGCCATCACGATGGAGATCTACACGGTGGTGTCCTCGGCGGCCACCCGCGACGCCCTCAAGCGGCTCGGCAGCGCACTGGACCGGTGAGGCGCTACTGCTGTACTTCGCTGCTGTACGAGGCGTGCTGACAAAGACAGCGACCCCGCAAAGGGCCGCTGAGCTGGAGCGGAGTGGGCCGCCAGGGACTCGAACCCTGAACCTATGGATTAAAAGTCCACAGCTCTGCCATTGAGCTAGCGGCCCGCACGGCACAGGTTACCCGAACCCGATCAGCCCGGCGTGCGTCGCGCACCGACCCTCCCGACCACGCTCCGGCACGCCACGACGCCGCTACGGGGTCCTCCGCTGCGTCTGCGGACCGCTACGCTTCGGCAATGTCGAGCTGGCGGCGACACGGCCCCAAGGCAGAAGCCGCAGTGGTGCCTGCCGTCGCCCTGGTGGCCCTGCTCGGCCTGATCATGCAGTCGGACGGCATCGACACCACCGCCGAACTCGTCGCGCTGCTCGTCGTCCTGGCCTCGTCCGCAGCGCTCTACCTGCGCCGGCGACACCCGGTGGCCGTGGGGCTGGTGGCGCTGGCTGCTGTCGCCGCGTACGGGGCTCTGCTGCACCGGCCCGGGCCGATCATGCTGGTGTTCGTCGTGGCGCTGTACACGGTCGTCGACGAGGGGTACCTCGCTGTCGCGGTGGGGCTCGGCCTGGCCTCTGTCGTCTCGTTCGCCGTCGCCGACAGCTACACCCGGACCGGCGTCAGCGGGAACGGCGCGACGCTGCTGCACGCCGGGTGGCTGGTCGCGGTCATCGTCGGCGTCACCCGTAACCGGCGGGCCTATCTCGCCGAGGTGCAGGCCCGGGTGCTCGCCGCGGAGCAGCGCAAGGAGGAGGAGGCTCGCCACCGGGCCACCGAGGAGCGGCTGCGGATCGCCCGCGAGCTGCACGACCTGCTCGGCCATCACCTGTCGCTGATCAGTGTGCAGGCGAGCGCCGCGTTGCACCGGCCCGATCCGGAGCGGTCGGCGGAGGCACTCACCGTGATCAAGCAGACGAGCCGGGAGACGCTGCGCGAGCTGCGGGCTGCGCTGGGCGTGCTCCGGCAGGAGGGTACGACGCCGAACCGGCCCGCGCCCGGTCTCGACCGCCTCGACGAGCTGGTCACGGCGGCCGGGCGGCGCGGGCTGACTGTGCGTACCGAGGTGACGGAGACCGGGCCGCTGCCGCCGGAGGTGGATCTGTCCGCGTACCGGATCGTCCAGGAGGCGCTCACCAACGTGAGCCGTCACGCGGGCGCGACCACGGCGGTGGTCCGGGTCGTGCCGGACGGCGACGAGGTGCTGGTGGAGGTGGCGGACGACGGCGCCGGTCCCGCCGGCCCGCCCGGGAACGGGATCCTCGGCATGGGCGAGCGGGCCCGGGCGCTGGGCGGCTCGCTCACCACCGGGCCAGGCCCGGACGGCGGCTTCCTGGTGCGGGCCCGCCTACCGCTGCGGCCCGTCCCGCTGCCGGTCCCGGCGCCACGCACGGCACAGGGGGAGACGACATGATCCGGTTGCTGCTGGCCGACGACCAGACTCTGGTACGCGCGGGCTTCCGCTCCATCCTCGACGGCGAGGACGGCATCGAGGTGGTCGGCGAGGCCGCCGACGGCACCACTGCGGTACGGCTGACGCGGGAACTACGGCCGGACGTCGTCCTCATGGACATCCGGATGCCGCTGCTGGACGGGCTGGCCGCCACCCGGGAGATCGTCGCCGGCACCGACGCCCGCGTGATCATCCTGACCACGTTCGACCTGGACGACTACGTCTACGGCGCGTTGCGGGCCGGCGCGAGCGGCTTCCTGGTCAAGGACACCGAGCCGGCGGAGCTGATCCACGGCGTACGGGTGGTGGCGCGGGGTGACGCGTTGATCGCCCCGGCCGTCACGCGCCGGCTGATCGCCGAGTTCGCCGCCCGGACCCGGCACCCCGACCCGGGCCCCCGGCTGAACGCGCTCACCGAGCGGGAGCGGGAGGTGCTCGCCCTGGTCGCCGCCGGCCTGTCGAACGACGAGATCGCGGCCCGGCTGGTGCTGAGCCCGGCCACCGCGAAGACGCACGTCAGCCGGATCATGACCAAGACGCGGGTACGGGACCGGGCCCAGCTGGTGGTGCTCGCATACGAGTCGGGGCTCACCGTCCCCGGCTGGCTCACCGCCTCCTGAGCGAGCCGCCGGGACGGAACGAGCGACTCGGGCGGAACGAGCGGCCGGGACAAAGAGGGCGGCCGGTCAGGCGGTGCGACGGGAACGGGCCAGCGCCAGCCCGCCCAGCACCGCCCCGATCAGCCCCAACGCCACACCGGCGACCGCACCGGCACGCCCCTGACCGCTGCCGAGTCCTTCGGTGGTCAGCGCCAGATGCCACGCGCTGAGGACCAGGCTGACCAGTCCGGCCGCAGCAGCCACCAGGGCCTGAACCCGCCCCTCGCCCGGCCCCCGGCGAGAGCGGCTGAGTGCCAGCCCGCCGACGACCACGCTGGCCAGGCCCACCAGGGCGATGACAGTGGCGCCGGCCCGCCCGGAGCCGCCGATGCCCCCGGCGGCGAGCGAGGTGTGCGCGGCCGGGGCGAACTCTCCGACGACAGTGGTGGCGAGCAGGTGACGGATGGACATTCTGGGACTCCCTCGGGTCGCGGCAAGTGGTGACGGCGGCAGCGTATGGACGGGCATCGCCGCCGGTCGTCGCCCCGGAGTCGTCGATCGGGCTACCACCACGGGAGTACGCGCTGCGCCCGCGTACCCCAGGGGTTGTCGCCGCCAGGCGTGAACGGCGGCGGCCGGGGAACCTGGGCGACCATGCGAGTCACGAGCACCGCCGCCGTGGCGGCGTCCCGCGAGGTGCCGGGCGACGACGGCGTACGCCGCCCCGGCGGTGAGGTGCACGCCTGGCTGCCGGGCCGGAACCAGACGCTGTGCGGGCTGCCGCTGAGCCGGACCCGGCTGCGCCGCTTCCCGCACGTGCCGTTCGACTACTCCGGCACCGACGTGCTCACCGAGGCCGACCCGGAGGGCTGGCTCTGCCCGCGCTGCCTGGCCGCCACCGCCGGTCGCCGCGACCGCGAGAGGGGCTGGGTGCGGACGAACCCCCGTCCGTGAGCGGTTGCTGCCCGGTTCAGCGGGTACCGCACCCGTCATGCGCATCGTGATCGTGGGGGCGACCGGCAACGTGGGGACGGCAGTGCTGCGCCGGCTGCGGCGGGAGGCGGGCACCGAACTGGTCGGCGTGGCCCGCCGGTTGCCTGGACCGGACGCCGGTGAACCGTACGACGACGTGGAGTGGCACTCCTGCGACATCGGCGCACCCGGTGCCGCCGACCAACTCGTGCGGATCTTCGCCGGGGCGCGGGCGGTCGTGCACCTGGCCTGGCAGATCCAGCCCAGCCACGACCGCCGCACGCTCTACCGGACCAACGTCGGCGGCAGCCGCGCGGTGATCGAGGCCGCCGTCCGGGTCGGCGTTCCGGCCCTGGTGTACGCCTCATCTGTCGGCACCTACGCGCCCGGCCCGAAGAACCAGCCGGTCAGCGAGAACTGGCCGGCGACCGGTGTGGAGACGTCGTCGTACAGCCGGGACAAGGCGGAGGTCGAGGCACTACTCGACGGCGTACAGCGGGAGCACCCGAAGCTGCGCGTGGTACGGCTGCGGCCGGGACTGATCTTCCAGCGGGAGGCCGGTACGGAGATCAGCCGGTACTTCCTCGGCCCGCTGGTGCCGGTGCGCCTGCTGCGGTACGGCCGGATTCCGCTGGTGCCGTCGAACCGGCGACTCCGGATGCAGGCGGTGCACGCCGACGACGTCGCGGACGCGTACGCCCGGGCGGTCGTGGGTGATGCGAGCGGCGCCTTCAACGTGGCGGCCGACCCGGTGCTGACGCCGGAACTGGTGGCCCGGCACTTCCACGGCTGGACGTTGCCGGTGGCGACGCCGGTGCTGCGTGCCGCGGCGGCGCTGACCTGGCGGGCGCGGCTGCAACCCGTCGACACCGGGTGGGTCGACCTGGCGCTGAACGTGCCGCTGATGTCCAGCCACCGCGCCGAGACCGAACTCGGGTGGAGCCCGAGCATCGACACGGTGACCGCGCTGAAGGAGCTGTTCGCCGGCATGGCCACTCGTGCCGGGACCGGCTCCCCGCCGCTGTCCCCGGATCCGGCGCTTCCGGGGCGGCCCGCAGCCCTGACCAGAGGCCAACTCCCGGGCCACCCCAACCCCTACTGACAGTGATGATGTGGGAGCGGGTCACCCGGCCGGTCTGACTCACCCTCTGACTGACCTTGGGTGTCTTCTAGGGGATTCGTCGGCTTGTCCG
>NZ_VISW01000014.1:0-211072 GCF_007827635.1 Micromonospora sp. CNZ296 | reverse complement strand
GCCACCGCGTCGCCGTCATGTACCTCGGCAAGATCGTCGAGATCGGCGACCGCGACGACATCTACACGCGGCCGCAGCACCCGTACACCCGGGCGTTGCTGTCGGCGATCCCGGACGTCACCACGCTCGGGCCCGCCGGACGGATCCGTCTCACCGGCGACGTGCCCACGCCACTCAACCCGCCGTCGGGCTGCCGCTTCCGTACCCGCTGCTGGAAGGCCACCGACCGGTGCGCCACCGAAGAACCGGCGCTGACCACCCGGGACGACGGCAGACAGCAAACCGCCTGCCACTACCCCGAGAACGAGCCCACAAGCTCCCGAGAGGATGCGGCGGTGGGAGCCACCCCCGATCCCGGCAGCAACGAACGCACCTGACCCACGACGGGGCCGGGGGCGACCGTGCACGGCGCAGGGATCAAGCCTGACCGCCCGGAGCCGGGCACGGTCGCCCCCGGCCCTGAACGGTGACCGGAGCCCGAACAGTGACCAAGGACTAAGCAGCGCGCCACGAATGGGAGGAAAGCGCAGAAGCCTGCGGACCCATCAGCAGCATCCCCCCGTCCACCGCCCACGACGCCCCCGTCACGTACGCCGCAGCCGGTGAGGCGAGCATCGCCACCACCGCTGCCACCTCGCGGGCGTCACCGGGGCGCCCCACCGGCACGCCGGGACGCTCCTGCGTGAACGGGTCGACGTCCTCCTGCCCGGTCATCGGCGTGGCGATCTCGCCCGGCGCGACCGCGTTGACTGTGATCCCGTCGGCCGCCAGTTCCTGCGCCATCACCTTGGTGAGCAGGCCGAGCCCGCCCTTCGCCGCGCAGTACGCCGACGAGCCGACCCGGGGCGCGTGCTCGTGCACGCTGGTGATGCTGATGATCCGGCCACCTCGCCCGGCCGCGCGCATCCGCCGGGCGGCCCGCTGCGAGCACAGGAACGGCCCGTCCAGGTCCACCGCCAGCACGTCCCGCCACTTCTCCCAGCTCACGTCCACGAAGGGCTCGGACAGGCCGGTGCCGGCGTTGTTGACGAGTACGCCCAGGCCACCGAGCCGGTCGGCCAACTCGTCGACCACCGCCGCCGCTTCGGGCAGCCGGGTCAGGTCCAGCTCGGCGGTCTCGCAGCGGCGGCCGGTGGCGCGTACCTCGGTGGCGGTACGGTCGGCCCCCGCCGCGTCGCCGTACCAGGTGATGCCGATGTCGTAACCGGCCTCGGCGAGCGCCACCGCGCACGCCTTGCCGATGCCGGAGTCCGCACCGGTGACGATCGCGACGCGGTCGTAGTCCTCGTATCGTTCGGGCATGTCCGCGCACTACCCGCGGGTGGCGACCTCAACCGGCCGGACGACCCCGGCTCGCCCGGCGGTTTCGTCGTAGCCGCTCGCTAGGGTACGGGCGTGATCGCCGATGACTCCGACGCTGTGACAATCCGCTTCCTGCGCATGATGCGTGCCGAGATAGGCACCGAACGGGTGGGTGAGGATTCGCTCGGCCGCACCGTCGACCTCGCCCGGCGCTTGTGGGGCACCGGTGACGCCGCCGACGCGCGACTCGCCGACGCCCTGCGCGAGCTGCACGGCGAGCCGGTCGACCTGGCCGATCCGCACGATGTGGCGGGCGCCGCGAGCGCCCTGACGGCCGACGCCGGGCTGCTCACCGAGCCGGACCCGCGCGGCGCGGCGACGGCCCGGTTCGCCGCCAACGCCCGGCGGCTGCGCACCGGCGAGATCACCCCGGCCGAGTTCGACGAGCTGATGGCGCGCGACCGCACCGACCCCGACGCCTGACGACGAGCTGATGGCGCGCGACCGCCCCGACGACCCCGATGCCTGACGACGAGCCGGGCGGCTGCCGGCGTCGTCGCCGGACGCCCGGAGCCGGCGTCACGCCACGCGACCGGCCGTCACCACGCCGGCGGGTCAGCCCGTCCGGACCGGCACGGCCAACTCGGGCGCGTCAGCGGTGAGCAGCGCCGTCCGTGACGGCACGCGCCACTGTTCGGCCAGCGCCGCCGCCAGCTCGTCCAGCATCCGGCGCACGGTCGGCGCCGCCCCGTCGTGCATCGCCTCGACCACCACCAGCACCTCGGTGGTGCCGGCCCGTACCGCTGACGTGCCGCTCTGCCGGTGGCACCAGCGCCGGGCGTGCGCGTTCCCGCCCTGGTCGGCGAAGATCACCTCGCCGGGCGTGGGCTGCTCGCTGTCACCGCCGAGCCCTAGATAGGACTCCGTGCCGTCGGCCGGGCGCACTGTCAGGTCGCCGCCGATCCGGGCCACGTCGAGCACTGCGACCGGGACCGCGTACCGGACCGAGAGCGCGTTGCCGAGGTCCACGAGCGGATGCAGCCGGGGCAGGTCCCCGTCCCGCCGCAACCGGCGCAAAAGCGACTCGGCCGCGCAGCGGTAGCGGGTCGGCGGGCAGCCCATCCGGGCGAACGCGCGACGCCACGCCTGGATCTCCGGGAAGCCGCCCTCCGGCCCGGCGGCGAGCCGGTCCCGGGCGGTGCCGAGATACCCGGCCAGCCGTGGCGTGACGTCGACGTCGGGCGTGACGCCGGTGGCGTGCAGGACGCCGCAGGTCAGTTCGGGAAAGGCCGACCAGATCTCGGGGGAGTGCCGGAAACGCACGGGAAGACTCCTTCCAGGTGCTGAGGGCTAGGCGGTGAACGCGAGGCCGAGGCCCAGGACGAGGAAGCTGCCGGCGAAGGTGTGCCGCATCAGCCCGGTCAGCCGGGGCCGGGACAGCACCCGTCGGCGCAACGCCCCGGCCAGCAGCGCGTAACCGGTGAACACCAGCAGCGTGACGGCCATGAACACCAGGCCGCAGGCGAGCATGCGCGCTGTGGCGGCGGGCGCGTCCGGCGGTACGAACTGCGGCAGGAACGCCACGAAGAACACAGTCACCTTCGGGTTCAGCAGGTTCAGCAGCACCCCGTCCCGGAACACGGCCGCCGCCGGACGCGGGGGCCGGTCGCCGTCGAGGGCGAACGTGCCCCGGTCGCGCAGCGCCGACCAGGCCATCCAGAGCAGGTACGCCACGCCCAGCCAGGTCACCACGCGGAACGCCGGGGTGCCGGCGCGCAGCAGGGCGGCCAGTCCGGTCACCGCGGCGATCACGTGCGGGACGAGGCTGAGCGTGCCCCCGGCGGCAGCGGCCAGGCCGGCCCGGCGTCCGGCGGTCACAGTGGTGGCGAGCGTGTGCATCACCCCGGTGCCCGGAGTGATCGCGACGACGAGCGACGTCAGCAGGAAGGCGACTGTCATGCGGTCCAGCCTGTGCCCATAATGGCCCGATGGACAGGGTCAAAGCTGCCGTTCCCGAGGAGTCCAAAGCGGCCGGCGCGGACTTCCTCCAGCTCGACGTCGGCGAGGCGCCGCCCGGCGGCCGCGCGGACTGGCTCGCCGCCCGGCTGCGATCCGCCATCGCCGACGGACGGGCGCCGGTGGGCACCCGTCTGCCCGCCAGCCGGGTGCTCGCCGCCGAGCTGGGTGTCTCCCGCGGTGTGGTGACCGAGGCGTACCAGCGGCTGGCCGAGGACGGGCAGGTGGCCGGACGCGGCCGGGCCGGAACGGTGGTGGTCGCCACGCCGGCCGCCGTGGTCACCCGGCCGCCCGAGCCGAGGAGAGCACCGCAGGTGTTCGCCACCCGGCCCGGCGTCGACGCGTTCGACGAGCTGCGCGCCGTACCGGCGAAGGTGGACCTGACTCCCGGCGTACCCGATCTGGCGGCCTTTCCCCGCGCGGCCTGGCTGCGGGCCGAGCGGGCCGTGCTGCACCGGATGACGCCCGCCGCGCTCGGCTACGGCGACCCGGCCGGCACGCCCGCGCTGCGGCTCGCGGTCGCGAACTGGCTGGCCCGCAACCGGGGCGTTCGTGCGGATCCGGCCGAGGTGGTGATCGTGGCCGGGGTGTCCCAGGCGCTCGGCCTGCTCGCGCGGGTGCTGCACGACCGGGGTACGCACACCGTCGCGGTGGAGGATCCCGGCTCGCTGGGCGTACGGCAGCACCTGGTCTACTCCGGGCTGGCGACACCGCCGATCACGGTGGACGACAGGGGCCTGTGTGTCGACGAACTGGAGCGTTCCGGCGCTCCGGCCGTGCTGCTCACCCCGGCGCACCAGTTCCCGACCGGGGTGGTGCTCGACGGCGACCGGCGCCGGCGGCTGCTGCGGTGGGCACGCGACGGCGGCTTGGTGGTGGAGGACGACTACGACGCCGAGCACCGCTACGACCGTCCGCCGGTGCCGGCGCTGCGTGCCATGGCGCCGGATCGGGTCTGCTACGTCGGCAGCATCTCCAAGCTGCTCGCGCCGGCCCTGCGGATCGGGTGGATGCTGGTGCCGCCCGCGCTGCACGCCGACGTGGTGGCCGCGAAGCGGGCGGCCGACCTCGGCAACGCGGCGTTGCCGCAGCTCGTGCTGGCCGAGCTGATGGAGTCCGGCGCGCTGGAACGGCACCTGCGGCTGCTGCGCCACCGGCACGTACGCCGGCGGGACGCGATGATCCGGGCGGTCCGCGCGTACCTGCCGGGGGCGGTGGTGCACGGCGCGGCGGCCGGGCTGCACCTGATGGTCACGCTGCCCGGCGACGTCGACGACCGGGCGCTGGCGGCGGCGGCGCTGCGCCGCGGCGTCAAGGTCCACCCGCTGTCCTGGCACAGCCGGCGCCCGCAGCCACCCGGCCTGGTCCTCGGCTACGCGGCGACCCCGCCCTCCGAGATCGACCGAGCCCTCTCCACGGTGGCCGACGCCGTCACCCCGCCCCCGTGATCAAGGGGTTTTTGTCCGAGTCGATCTCCTGGAAGGACACCAACTCCTTGATCAACCGGGGAGAGGCGGGGCGGAGGGCGGGTGGTAGAGGGCAGCCAGGGCGGCGGCGGTTTCGGACAGGCGGGTGCGCAGCGCCGCCGGGGCGAGGACCTCCACGTCGGCGCCGAGCCGGAGCAGGTCGCCGTGGGCGTGGGTGAGCGACTCGATCGGGATGACCGCGTGCACCCAGCCGGTGGCGTCGGGCGGGCCGGCGCTCGCCTCGGCGGCGGCCACCACGACGTCGCTGCCGATCTCGCGCAGCCGGGCGAACCCGCGTGGCGACAGCCGGATGCGCGCCTCGTCGCGGTGCAGGCCGGCCCGGAACTCCACCACGTGCGCGCGCCACCACGCCGGCAGGTCGAACTCCGGCCGCTCGAACGGCTCGTCCAGCGGGGTCAGGTCCAGGATCTGGTTGACCCGGTAGGTGGCTGGGTCGGCGCGGTCCGGCCGGGCGGCGACCAGGTACCAGCGTCCGCCTTTGAGCACCAGCCCGTACGGTTCGAGGACCCGGGTCGTCTCGCCCCGCCAGCCCCGGTACCGCACCCGGAGCCGGTGCTGCCGCCACACCGCCTCGGCGGCCTCGGCCAGGTGCGGCGACGGGTCGCCGTCGGAGTACCAGCCCGGTGTGTCCAGGTGGAACCGCTGTTCCAGCCGGGCCGCCCGGTCGGCCAGCGGCGCGGGCAGCGCGGCCCGCAGCTTGAGCTGGACGGCGGCGACGACCGACTGGTAGCCCAGCTCGGCCGCAGGCCCGGGGAGCCCGGCGAAGAGCAGGCGGTCCGCCTCCTCGGCGGTGAGCCCGGTCAGCCGGGTGCGCCAGCCCTCCACGAGCCGGTAGCCGCCGTCGTGTCCGGCCTCGCCGTACAGCGGGATGCCCGCGGCGTGCAGCGCCTCCACGTCCCGGTAGATCGTGCGCGCCGACACCTGGAGGCGGGCGGCCAGGTCGGCGGCGGTGAGCCGGCCGTGCGCCTGGAGGAGCAGCAGGATGGACAGGAGTCGACTGGCCCGCATTCCACTGACACTAGCTGTCAGGGGAGCGGTCCTAGCGTGCCCACATGGCTTTTCACGACAAGGAGCTGACCGTGCCGGGGACCGTCGAGGTGGCGGGCCGGCACGTCAAGCGCTACCACATGGACCAGCCGGACCGCCGCCTCGAACCGCGGGTGGTCGACGCCGCGTACGCGTACCTGCCGTCGCTGCTGCCCGGCCCGGACGGCTCCACCCCGCCGGCGAGCTGGGTGGTGCTGCACCGGGGCGCGGACACCGGGGCGTACCTGCTGGCGTACAGCTGGTTCTTCGACAACGTCGTCGAGTGCCGCATCGCGATCGCCGGGCAGCCCGCGCTGGACTGCCCGGACGACGACCCGGCGCACTTCGTCGACCTCACCCGTCCCGGCGTCGGCTGCGTCTGGGAACTGGGCGTACTGGAACACGAGCGCACCGCCTGGATCCGGCACGTGCTCGCACCGGACCGGCCGGACCTGGCCAGCTACCTGGCCGACGCCCGGGCCGAGGGGCCGGTGGGCCGCTGATGGGCGACTTCGACTTCCTCGTCGGCACCTGGGACGTGACCAACCGGCGCCTGCGGCAGCGCCACGTCGGCGGCGACGACTGGGACGAGTTCGCCGGTGTCAGCGAGGCGCGATCGTTCTTCGACGGCGCGGGCAGCTTCGACGAGATGCGCTGCCCGAGCCGGGGCTTCTCCGGCTCGACGGTGCGCATCCTGAACCCGTCGACCGGGCTGTGGTCGATCTACTGGATGCACAGCAGCCGTGGCGTGCTGGAACTGCCCCCGGTGGTCGGCCGGTTCACCGGCGGCGTCGGCACGTTCTACGCCGACGACACCGACGAGGGGCGGCCGGTACGCTGCCGGTTCCTCTGGTCGGCGGTCACCGCCGACTCATGCCGCTGGGAGCAGGCGTTCTCCACCGACGGTGAGCGCACGTGGGAGACCAACTGGGTCATGGAGTTCCGCCGGACGCGGTGACCGGCGGCGTGGCGGTCCGGTAGATCGCGGTCAGCCACACGTCGAGCAGCACGTCCACCACGTCCCGCTCGGCCACCGCCGGGCCGTCCCCGGCGAACGTGGCGTACCAGACGCGCTCGTTCATCGAGTTCAGCGCGATGGCGAGGTCCCGGGCGGGCAGCCCGTCCGGGGCCGCGCCGCGGGCGCGTTCGGACTCGATCGCGGCCTGCACCGCGCGGACCCAGCGCTCCAGCACCTCGGCCCAGAGCCGCCGCACCTCGGCGTTGGTGCCGCGCACCTGGGCGCAGGCCAGCACCACGTCCCGGTGCCCGCCGAACGTGGCGTGGAACCGGGCGATCAGCTCCCGCCAGTGGGCGCGCGGATCCTCGGCGAGCCGCTCGAACACGCCCCCGGCGGCGGCGTCGGCCTCCTCGGTGACCCGGTCGAGCAGCGTGAGCAGCACCGCGTCCTTGGACGGGAAGTAGAAGTAGAACGTGGGCCGGGAGATCCCCGCGCCGCGCGCCAGGTCGTCGATGGAGATGTCGGCGAAGGGACGCTCGGCGAGCAACCGCTCGGCCGTGGCCAGGATCGCGGTCTCCCGGTCGTCGCCGGTGGACCGGCCGGCCCGCCGCCCGCGCGTCGGCGCGGCGCCGGTCGGCGTACGGGCGGTCGTCATGTCGGCAGATGCTACACCCGCTCGACACACTGTCGATTCGACTCGACACGGTGTTGACTGCGGTCGACGGCGATGGATAGTGTCCGGTCCACCGCCGGTGCGAACGGGAGAAGCGATGGCCGCAGACCACGTCGACGTCCTCATCGTCGGGGCCGGCCTGTCCGGCATCGGCGCCGCCGTCCACCTCGGACGTGAGTGCCCCGGCAAGACCTACGTGGTGCTGGAGGCCCGGGGCGCCATCGGCGGCACCTGGGACCTGTTCCGCTACCCGGGCATCCGCTCCGACTCCGACATGTACACCCTCGGCTACTCGTTCAAGCCGTGGACCGACCCGAAGGCCATCGCCGACGGCGACTCCATCCGGGCGTACGTCCGGCAGACCGCCCGCGAGTACGACGTGGAGCGGCACATCCGCTTCCATCACCGGGCCGTCCGCGCCGAGTGGGACAGCGCCACCGCGCGCTGGACCGTGCACGCCCACCGCGACGACACCGGCGAGGACGTCACCCTCACCTGCGCCTTCCTGTTCACCAACTCCGGCTACTACCGCTACGACGAGGGGTACACGCCGCGGTTCCCCGGCGTCGAGCGGTACGCCGGCACGCTCGTGCACCCGCAGCACTGGCCCGACGACCTGGACTACACCGGCAAGCGGGTCGTGGTGATCGGCAGCGGCGCCACCGCCGTCACCCTGGTCCCGGCCATGGCCGAGCGGGCCGCCCACGTCACCATGCTCCAGCGCTCACCCACGTACGTGATCGCGCTGCCCTCGCGCGACCCGTTCGCCGACGCCGCGCGGCGCTGGCTGCCCCCGAAGGCCGCGTACGCGGTGGCCCGGTGGAAGAACGTCACGCTCGGCGTGGCCAACTTCCAGCTCAGCCGCCGCGCCCCCGGCGTGGTGAAGCGGTTCCTGCGCCGGGCCGCGAAGGGCCGCCTCCCGTCCGGGTACGACGTCGACAGGCACTTCTCGCCCCGCTACAACCCGTGGGACCAGCGGCTGTGCGTGGTGCCGGACGGGGACCTGTTCGCCGCGCTGAGCGCCGGCCGCGCGTCGGTGGTGACCGACACCATCGACACGTTCACCGAGCAGGGCATCCGGCTCGCCTCCGGTGAGGAGCTGCCCGCCGACGTGGTGGTCACCGCCACCGGCCTCAACCTGCTCGCGCTCGGCGGCATGACGCTGGCTGTCGACGGCGCGGAGGTCGACCTCGCCTCGACTGTCGCCTACAAGGGCATGATGCTGTCCGGCGTGCCGAACTTCGCCATGACCATCGGCTACACCAACGCCTCCTGGACGCTCAAGGCCGACCTCGTCGCCACGTACGTGTGCCGGCTGCTGCGCCACCTCGACGACACCGGCCGGCAGATCGTCACGCCGCTCGCCCCGGACACCGACGACCTGGTGCCGATCATCGACCTTCAGTCCGGCTACGTGCTGCGCGCCGTCGACCAGCTGCCCAAGCAGGGGCCGCAGGCGCCGTGGCGGCTGCACCAGAACTATCCCCGAGACGTACGCCTGATGCGGCACGGCCCGCTCACCGACGGCGTACGGTTCGACCGCGCCGGCATACCCGCCACGGCGGCCACCACCTCGGGAGGAACCGATGCGTGACCTCGTCTTCCCCGGCGGCACGGCGGTGCTCACCGGCGCGGCGAGCGGCATCGGCGCGGCACTGGCCCACGGCCTGGCCCGGCGCGGCGCCGATCTGGTGCTGCTCGACCGGGACGCCGACGGCCTGGCCGCCACCGTGGCCGCGATCCGGGCCGCGTACCCGGACCGGCGGGTGGAGACCCATCTGGTCGACCTGGCCGACGCCGACGCCACCGACCGGGTCGCCGCCGAGATCCACAGTGCGCACCCCCGGATCCGCCTGCTGATCAACAACGCCGGTGTGGCGCTGGGCGGACGCTTCGACCAGGTCACCCTGGAGGAGTTCCTCTGGGTCATCGAGATCAACTTCCGGGCGGTGGTGCGCCTGACCCACGCGCTGCTGCCCGCGCTCAAGGCCGAACCCGGCGCCCACCTGGTGAACGTGTCCAGCCTGTTCGGCCTGATCGCGCCCGCCGGGCAGGCCGCGTACGCGGCGAGCAAGTTCGCCGTACGCGGGTTCACCGAGGCGCTGCGGCACGAGCTCGTCGACGACGGCGTCGGCGTCACATCGGTGCACCCGGGCGGCATCCGCACCCGGATCGCCGCCAGCGCCCGGGTGGGCAGCGGCGTGGCCCTCGACGAGTACGAGGCCGGACGCAAGCAGTTCGAGAAGCTGCTCACCATCGACCCGGCGACCGCCGCCGAGGTGATCCTGCGCGGCGCGCAGCGCCGTCGCGGCCGGGTGCTGATCGGCTGGTCGGCGAAACTGCCCGACCTGCTCGCCCGCGTCGCCCCCGCCGGGTACGGCCGGGTGCTGGCCCTGGGCATGCGCCTCCGTCCGGCCCGGCGGGCCGACGCCGGCGTGCCGGTGCCGTCTCCCCGGACCGGCGAGGAGGCCGGGGCGGAACCCGGACGCCGGGCGTGACGCTCGCCCTGCCCCCGGCCGGCGAGCGCACCGTCGACGGGCGGCGTACCCGCTGCCGGATCAGCGGCGACGGGCCGCCCGTGGTGCTTCTGCACGGCATCGGCCGTACCCTCGACGACTTCACCGCCCTGCACACGGAGCTGGCCCGCGACCACCTGGTGCTCGCGGTGGACCTGCCCGGGCACGGCGGCTCCGCGCCGCTGGACGGACCGCACACGCTCCCGGCGCTGGCCGCCGCGGTGGCCCGCTTCCTGGACGTGGCAGGGGTGACCGGCCCCGCCCACCTGGTCGGCAACTCCCTCGGCGGGGCGGTCGCGATGCGCCTGGCCGCCGACGAACCGCGGCGCGTCGCCAGCCTGGCGTTGCTCAACAGCGCCGGCTTCGGCCGCGAGGTGACGGTGGCGCTGCGGCTGCTCGCGGTACGCCCGCTGGCCCGGCTGCTGCTGCGCCCGCACCCGGGGATCGTCCGCCGGACCGAACGGGCGATCTTCCACGACCCGGCGTACGTCACCGCCGAGCGGCTCGCCACCGCGCTCGCGGTGGCCCGGCAGCCGCACGCCGCCCGGGTGATGCTGGAGCTGGTCCGCGACCTGGGCACCTGGCGCGGCGTACGCCCGCAGTGGCGCGCCGACCTGCTCGACGCGGTGGCCGCGCTCGGCCTGCCCACGCTGCTCGTCTGGGGCGAGCGCGACCTGGTCCTGCCCGCCGCGCACCTGGCGTACGCCAGCACCCGGCTGCCCGAGGCGCGCAGCCACCTGTTCCGCGACACCGGGCACATGCCGCAGATCGAGCGGACCGCCGAGGTGGAGGCGCTGCTGCGGGAGCTGTGGGCCTGACCGTGGCCTGCGCCACTGTCCCGGCCCGCGCCGGGCCGGCGGGCGGCCGGCGGAGCAAGCTTAGATACATGACGCATCCCAGCCGGACCGCGCCGTCCGCCGCCGAGCGGGCGTACCGGCACCTCAAGCAGGCCATCCTGGAACAGGTCTACCCGGGCGGCCAGCTCGTCAGCGAGGGCGAGGTCGCCGAGGCGACGGGGGTGTCCCGCACCCCGGTCCGGGAGGCGCTGCTGCGGCTGGAGACCGAAGGGCTGGTCAAGCTCTACCCGAAGCGCGGCGCGCTGATCCGGCCGGTGTCGGCCCGGGAGATCGCCGACGTGATCGAGGCCCGCCGCCTGGTCGAACTGCACGCCGCCGACCGGGTCTGGCCGCGCCGCGCCGAGCTGCGCGCCGACCTGGCCCGCTGGCTGGACGAGATGCGCCGCGCGCACGCCGCCGGTGACATCACCACCCTGATGGCCGCCGACCGCTCGTTCCACGCCGCAGTGGTCGAGGCCGCCGGCAACGAGATCCTCGCCGAGCTGTACCACCGGCTGCGCGACAGGCAGCTCCGCATGGGCGAGGCGAGCTTCCGGCTCTCACCCGGCTGGGCCGAGGTCGCCCTCACCGAGCACGCCGGCCAGCTCGCCGCGCTCGACGGCGACGACCCGCAGGCCTGGCACGACGCGGTCGCCGCGCACATCGACACCGCCGCGCGGATGCTCGGGACGCTGCGGTGAACGCGGGTCGCCGCCCCGCCGCCCTGGTGTACGCGGTGGCCGTCACCGCCTATCTGACGGCCGTGTTCCACCGCAGCTCCCTCGGCGTGACGGGGGTCGACGCGGCGGAGCGCTTCCACATCAACGCCGCCGCGCTCGCCACGTTCTCCGTCGCCCAGCTCGCCGTCTACGCCGCCATGCAGGTGCCGGTCGGGGTGCTGCTGGACCGCTACGGCTCACGCCGGCTGCTGCTTGCCGGCGGCGCGCTCATGGTGGCCGGGCAGCTCCTGTTCGCGGTGGCCGGCGATGTACCGGCCGCCGTCGCCGCCCGGGTGCTCGTCGGTCTCGGCGACGCCATGACCTTCATCAGCGTGCTGCGCATCGTCGCGTTCTGGTTCCCCGGCCGGCGCAACCCGCTCCTGGTGCAGCTCACCGGCACCGTCGGCCAGTTCGGTGCGGTGCTCGGCGCCGTACCCCTGGTGCTGCTGCTGCACCGCGCGGGCTGGACCCCGGCGTTCCTGACCGCCGCGGCGCTCGGCGCCACGGTGGTGCTGCTGGTCCTCGTCGCGGTACGCGACACCCCGCACGCCGAACACGCCACCGCGCTCGCCCCCGACCTGCCTACCGTACGGCGGCAGCTCGCCGACGCCTGGGCGCAGCCCGGCACGCGGCTGGGCCTGTGGACGCACTTCGTCACCCAGTTCTCCGGCGCGGTGTTCGCGCTTCTGTGGGGGTACCCGTTCCTCGTGCAGGGGCAGGGGTTCTCGCCGACCGCGGCGGCCGGGATGCTCACCCTGATGACAGTGGTGACGCTCGTGTGCGGGCCGGTGATCGCGCACCTGTGCTCGCGCCACCCGTTCCACCGCTCGGTGGTGGTCTTCGCGATCACCGCCACCACCGCCGGGGTGTGGGCGGTGGTCCTGGCCTGGCCCGGCCGCGCGCCGCACTGGCTGCTGGTGGCGCTTGTGGTGGTGCTCGCCGTGAACGGACCCGGCTCGATGATCGGGTTCGACTACGCCCGCACGTTCAACCCGGTGCACCGCATCGGCAGTGCCACCGGCATCGTCAACGTGGGCGGCTTCGTCGCCTCGATCGCGCTGATCCTGGCCGTCGGCGTAGTGCTCGACCTGGCCACCCCGGCCGGGAGGGACGCGCCGCCGCTGTCCGCGTTCCGCTGGGCGTTCGCCGTGCAGTTCCTGCTCTGGGCGCTCGGCGCGGCGCAGGTGCTGCGCTACCGCAACGCCGCCCGCCGCCGCCTCGCCGACGAGCGGGCCGCCGCTGCGGTGCCGGCGGCGGCCTGAGTACGCGGGCGGCCGGGCGCGGCCGGCTCAGGGCCGGTGCCGCACCAGCGAGTCGAGCACCAGGGTCAGCCCCGCGCCGACCAGCCACACGTCCTTGGCCAGGCCGATGCCCTCCTGGCTCGGCCGCAGACTGGTGCCCTCGCGCATGCCCGGCGTCTTCAGGTAGAGCTGCACCAGACCCGCGCCGAACGCGGTGAGCGCGGCTCCGGCCAGCAGCGACGGGACGAACGGGGCGAGCAGCGCCGCGCCGAGCGCGACCTCGCCCCGGGACAGCAGCACGGCGAACCGGTCCGGCGGGATCTGCCGCAGCTGCGGCATCGCGCCGGCCGCCATGCCGTGCATGCCCGCGGCGGCCTCACCCTCCAGGCCCCGCTTGCCCAGCCCGGAGTTCAGGATGTACGCGCCGATGGCGACCCGCAGCGGCGCATGCGACAGCCTCATGATCACTCCCGTCCCACCTGGTAGAACCGGCACACCGGGTACCCGGTCATGACCAGGACAATCCGGCGGCCTTCATTGGTTCGCGGGTCATGATCAGCGGTAGGTTCTGGGTGCAGATGCACGCAACGAAGGAGGCACCGTGAGCCAGGAAGTCCGGGGAGTCGTGTCGCGGCGCAAGGGCGCGCCCGTGGAGGTCACCACCATCGTGGTGCCGGACCCGGGGCCGGGCGAGGCGGTGGTCCGCATCCAGTCGTGCGGCGTCTGCCACACCGACCTGCACTACCGCGAGGGCGGCATCAACGACGACTACCCGTTCCTGCTCGGCCACGAGGCCGCCGGCATCGTGGAGCAGGTGGGCGACGGCGTCACCGACGTGGCGCCCGGCGACTTCGTGGTGCTCAACTGGCGCGCGGTCTGCGGGCAGTGCCGGGCCTGCCGGCGCGGCCGCCCGTGGTACTGCTTCGCCACCCACAACGCGACGCAGAAGATGACGCTCACCGACGGCACCGAACTGACGCCCGCGCTCGGCATCGGCGCGTTCGCCGAGAAGACGCTCGTCCACGCCGGGCAGTGCACGAAGGTCGACCCGTCGGCCCGGCCGGCGGCGGTCGGCCTGCTCGGCTGCGGCGTGATGGCCGGTCTCGGCGCGGCCATGAACACCGGCAACGTGACCCGGGGCGACTCGGTCGCGGTGATCGGCTGCGGCGGCGTCGGCGACGCGGCGGTGGCCGGCGCGGCCCTGGCCGGCGCGACCACGATCATCGCGGTGGACACCGACTCCCGAAAGCTCGACTGGGCGCGCAAGTTCGGCGCCACCCACACCGTCAACGCCTCCGAGGACGACGCGGTGGAGGCCATCCGCGCGGCCACCGGCGGCTTCGGCGCCGACGTGGTGATCGACGCGGTCGGCCGCCCGGAGACGTGGAAGCAGGCGTTCTACGCCCGCGACCTGGCCGGCACCGTCGTGCTGGTCGGCGTGCCGACCCCGGAGATGACAGTCGACCTGCCGCTGCTGGACGTCTTCGGCCGCGGCGGCGCGCTCAAGTCCAGCTGGTACGGCGACTGCCTGCCCAGCCGCGACTTCCCGATGCTGACCGAGCTGTACCGGCAGGGCCGGCTGGACCTGGACGCGTTCGTCACCGAGGAGATCGCACTCGACCAGGTCGAGGAGGCGTTCGCCCGGATGCACCACGGCGACGTGCTGCGCTCGGTGGTGGTCTTCCCGTGACCGCCCGCGTCGACCACGCCGTCACCTCCGGCACGTTCTCGCTCGACGGCCAGACGTTCGACGTGGACAACAACGTCTGGGTGATCGGTGACGACTCGGAGTGCGTCGTCCTCGACGCGCCGCACGACGTGGCGGCCATCCGCGAGGTGATCGGTGACCGGCGGGTGCTGGCGATCATCGCCACCCACGCCCACGACGACCACGTCCGGGTCGCGCCCGAGCTGGCCCGGGCCACCGGCGCGCCGGTGCTGCTGCACCCGGCCGACCGGGTGCTGTGGGACATGGTGCACCCGGGCACGGCCCCGGACGGCGACCTCACCGACGGGCAGACGTTCGCCGTCGGCGGCACCACGCTGCGGGTGCTGCACACGCCCGGCCACAGTCCCGGCGCGTGCAGCCTGTACGCCCCCGACCTGGGCGCGGTCTTCACCGGCGACACCCTGTTCGCCGGTGGACCGGGCGCGACCGGGCGGTCGTACAGCGACTTCGGCACCATCGTCGAGTCGATCCGTACCCGGCTGCTCACGCTGCCGCCGGAGACGGTGGTGCACACGGGGCACGGCGACGACACCACGATCGGGGCCGAGGCGCCGCACCTGGACGAGTGGATCGCCCGGGGCCACTGAGGACCGAACACCCGCGCGGGCCCGGCCGGAGCAGTCCGGTCCGGGCCCGCGGCGTCTCCCGGCCCGTCCGCGCGCCGGCGGGCGTCCGTCCGCTTCGGACGGCACCGAAACCGTGTGGCCGGGCGAGGTCCCGTCCGGTGATACTCGGGCCCGTGTCCGTCGCCACACTCACCGCCGCCCAGTCCGCCGCGCTGCGCCACGTCCGCGACGTCGCGCTGCGCGACCGCCCGGCGGCGCTCGCCGTCATCGCCCGCCACCTCGCCGCCTCCGGCGCCAGGTACCGGTACGAGGAGGTCGTCGCCGCGGTGACCGGGTACGGGCGCCTGACTGTCAACTTCCACCCCGACCGGGTGCTGCGGGACGGCCGCACAGTGGTCGAGGCGCTGGACGAGGAGGGCGTCTACCGCAGCCAGTTCGAGACCGGCATCTCCAACGGCGGGCTGACCGCGTACGCGGGCGGCGACCGGGACGTCTGGGAGCAGGCGATGTTCGGCGGCGCGTACCAGCGTCCCGGCGTGCTCCCCACGGAGCGCCCGAAGTACGGCGGCCTGAACCTGCTCGACCACGCCGACGGTGCTTGCCCCCGGTTCGGTTCGTGTCACCTGCGGCTGCGCCCGGAGGTGCTGGCCCGGGCGACGTTCAGCTTCGGTGACAGCCACATCGAGCCCACCGAGTTCGGCACCGTCGACGTCTTCGAGCCGGTGTTCGCGGCGCTGCTGACCGCCACCGCCGGTACCGGCGTCGCCCTGGGCGTGGCCGGCATGGACACCGGCACGCTGCTGCGGACGCTGCTGCGCCGCCGGGAACGGGAGTCCGGGCGGGTCGGCCGGGCGTTGGACGACTACATCGAGGCGCAGGTGCACGGCGAGATCAGCCTGGCCCGCGACGTCGAGGCGCTCGTGGTCGACCCGTCGTTCCGCGGCACCGACGTGGGGCGCCGCCTGGAGGACATCGCCGCGCGGCACGGCGTGGCGCTGCGCTTCCACCCCGGCTTCGTGCTGCCCGTCGACGCCGTGGACGCCGAGTTCCGCGGCCCGGACATCCCGCCGCTGGCCGTCCGGGTCGCCGCCGAGTTCGCCCGCCCGGGGGAGCCGCTGCACGCCGCGCTCGTCGGGCGCGCCGCCGCCTCGGTGGTACGCGAGCCGCAGCGCTGGGCAGACCGGGGGCCGGCCGCGGTGACGCTTCAGCACCTCAAGCAGCTCTGGCACGTGCTGGTCCGGTTCGGCGTTCCGGCCTGATCATCCCTTTTCGTCCCGTCCGCCGCGCTCCGGCAGCCGCTGCCCGGAATCGCGGGTGACCTGGACCGCAGCCTCGGCCCTGCCCGGCATTTCCGGAATGACCGACACTGCGGGCTGGTTGTGTCCCCCGTACCGCCGGAAGCCAAACACCTACCCGGCGGTAGTCCCTCGAGGGGCGCTCACCCCGGAGCGCGTCGTAACGATCGAAAGGGCAACCATCGTGAAGCAGCACTTCACTCGATGGCTCCCCGCCATCGCGAAGACCGCCGTCGCGAAGACCGCCGCCGTCACCCGTAACCGCCGCGCCGCGCTGAGCGTGGCGGGTGTGGCAGTCCTGGGCGGCCTGGCCGTCGGCCCCGTAGCCGTGGCCGCGCCGGTGACCAGCGGGCCGCACGCCGGCGCCAAGGCCGCCATCGACCTGGCGACCGGCAAGAAGACCTCCACCGAGGCGGTCAAGCCCGGCCAGACCACCGGCCTGGACAAGGTGCCGACCCGGGCCGACCGGCCGGCGAAGGAGAAGCTCGTGCCGCACGGCGTCGAGGGCGCGCAGTCGCGCATCCCGCTCGACGACGCGCAGCTCGACAACGCCAAGGCCATCGTCGAGGCGGCCAAGGAGACCGGCGTGGGGGAGCGGGGCGCCGTGATCGGCGTCGCGACCTCGCTGCAGGAGTCGAAGCTGTACAACCTGGGTCACCTCGGCGCGTACAACGACCACGACTCGGAGGGCCTGTTCCAGCAGCGCCCGTCGTCCGGTTGGGGCACGTCCGAGCAGATCACCGACCCGGAGTACTCCAGCAAGGCGTTCTTCAACGCGCTGAAGAACGTGGGCGGCTGGCACGAGCTGCCGCTGACCACCGCCGCGCAGACGGTCCAGGTGTCCGCCTACCCGTACGCGTACGCGCAGTGGGAGGAGCAGGCGGCGGACATCGTCCAGCAGGTCTGGTGACCCGACACCCGTAGCGAACGGCCGGCCCTTCCGGGGCCGGCCGTTCTCGCATGGAGCAGGCCCGGCCCTCGCCGATCTTGGAGTTGTGGCACCTCGCAGACCTCGTGAAACCAGACATCCTGGGCGCCACAACTCCAAGATCGACGGGGCGGTGGGGACTGTGCGCGCCGTGTCCGGTTGCGCTGTGGTGGGCGGCACTGCGCGGGCGGAATCGGGGGTGGGCGGATGGCGTTGTAACCCGGTGCGCGACCGGAGCGGCGCCGCCGAGCGCCCACCGGGAACAGCCCCGGGCTGCCGGTCGTTGCAGATGCACCCGGCACGCCGCGCGCTGCCGGATCCCCCCGAGAAACCTGAGCGCCTGACGGTGCCCACGCATCCCCCCGGATGCGTCGACCCCCGAACGGAGCCCACCATGAACACGATCCTGCGCAAGAGCATCCTCGGTATCGCCGGTCTGGCCTTCACCGGTGGCGTGTTCGCCGGTCCGGTCGCCGCCCACGCGGCGGACACCGCCACGCCGGCCGCCGTCGCGGTCCAGGGCGTGAGCCCGCAGGGCGCGCAGTCGCACGTGGACCTGAACGACGAGCAGCTCGCCAACGCCAAGGCCATCATCGCGGCCACCAAGAAGGCGGGCCTGCCCGAGCGCGCCGCGGTCATCTCGATCGCCACCGCGCTGCAGGAGTCGAAGCTGGAGAACCTGGGTCACCTGGGTGACCGCAACGACCACGACTCGCTGGGCCTGTTCCAGCAGCGGCCGTCCAGCGGCTGGGGCACGCCGGAGCAGATCACCGACCCCGAGTACTCGACGCTGGCGTTCCTCAAGGGCCTCAAGCAGGTCGACGGCTGGCAGGACATGCCGCTGACCGAGGCCGCGCAGACCGTGCAGGTCAGCGCCTACCCCGACGCGTACGCGCAGTGGGAGAAGCAGGCCGCCGAGATCGTGGCCGAGCACTGGAACAAGTAAGACCTGACGAAAGGCCGGTACCCGATCCGGGTGCCGGCCTTTCGCGTGCCCTCAGCCGCTGTGCGCGGCGAGCCACGACAGCACCGGCTCGACCACCGACGGGTCCAGCGGCTGCTTCGCCTCGTCCCGGTACGCCCGCAGCGACGGCGGGCCCGTCCGGCGGCGCAGCACGTGGGTGACGTCCGGCAGCACCCCGGTCTGCACGGGCCCGCCCGCGTGCGCGGCGATGACCGGCAGGTCCGCCGGATCGGTCTGGAGATCCTTGTCGCCGGTGAGCGCGAGGATCGGCGCGTCGACGCGGGCCAGGTCCGGCCGGGGGTCGTAGCGCAGGAACTCCCGGAACCAGCGGGCGTTGAGCCGCTGCCCGCCGACCCACGCCACGTCCTTGTCGGTGGCGAGGATCTTCTCGTGGTTGCGGGCCACCTTCGCCACCAGGTCGGTGCGGGTGAGCCGGAGGACGAGGCGTACCGGCGCGGGCAGGGTGGGCAGCAGCAGCCCGGCCTGCCGGCGCAGGACCTCGGCGCCGGTGCGCCCGGGCGCGGAGAGCAGGACCAGGCCGGCCACCGGTACGCCGCGCGCGGCGAGCGCGACAGCGGTGAGCGCGCCCTCGCTGTGCCCGACCAGGAACAGCCGCCCGGCGTCCACGGCCGGGTCGTCGCGCACCGCGGCGAGCACGGCGGCCGCGTCGTCGACGTTGTCGTGGAAGCCGGTACGCAGGAACTCGCCGCTGCTAGCGCCGACGCCCCGCCTGTCGTACCGGGCGACAGCGATCCCGGCCCCGGTCAGCGCGGCGGCCAGGTGCCGCTGGATGCCCAGCGGCAGGCGGCGGTGGTCGCCGTCGCGGTTGATCGGCCCGGAGCCGGGCAGCAGCAGCGCCAACGGATGCGGTCCGGCGCCGTCGGGCAGCGTGAGCGTGCCGGACAGCCGCTGCCCGGCCGAGTCGACGGCGAGCGGACGGTCGACCGTCACGGCAGCACCGCCGCGGCCAGGGCGGAGGCGTCGTCGGCGCCGATGAGCAGGGAGTCGTACGCCTGGCCGGTGAGGGTGATGCGGACGGCCGGCTGGCCGCCGCGGACGCTGACGAACTCCTTGCCGGCCCTGCCGCGCCAGGTGCCGACGTTGCGCGTGCCGGGGACGCCGAGGCCGGGCGCCCGGATGCCGCGGGTGGCGCGCGCCCCGTCCGGTACGACGACGGCGCCGCTGACGGCGGAGCGGGGGAACGACAGGTCGCCGCGCAGCGCCCAGACCTTCTCGGCGGTGGTGAGCCGGACGTCGATGCGGTCGGGGGTGAGGTCGATGGTGGCCATCGGCGAACTCCTCGCTTCTGTTATCGTTGCTGAGAACATTACCGGAGGCGATAACAAAAAGGGGAGCCACTGTGGCACTCGACACCGTGGAGCTGCTGCTGCACCCGGTCCGGCTGCGCATCGTCCAGGCGTTCCTGGGTGGCCGCACGCTCACCACCACCGACCTGCGCACCGGACTGAGCGACGTGCCACCGGCCACGCTCTACCGGCAGGTCGCCACGCTCGCCGACCACGGCGTCCTGCACACGGTGGGGGAGCGGCGCGCCCGCGGCGCGGTCGAGCGCAGCTACCGGCTCAACGAGGCCGCCGCGTCGGTCGACCCGGACGAGGCCCGGTCCATGAGCCCGCAGCGACACCGCCAGGCGTTCCTCACCTTCGTCGCGGGCCTGCTCGCCGACTTCGACGGCTACCTCGACCGCGGCGACGCCGACCTGGCCCGCGACGTGGCCGGCTACCGGCAGAACGCGTTCCACGCCACCGACGCCGAGACCGCCGAGTTCGTCACCCGGTTCCGCGACCTGTTCGCCGAGTACGCGGCTCTCGGCCCCGGGCCCGGCCGGACCCGGCGGCTGCTCACCACAGTCCTGCTGCCCGCCGCCGATCAGGAGCGGCCCGCGGACCGCCGGTGACCGAGCGCGATGTCCGCCACCGCGGCGCCGAGCGCCAGCACGATGATCCCGGCGGCGAGCAGCAGTGAGTGGCGGAACGCCGTACTCCAGTCGCCGCGGTCGTCGGCGATCGTCGAGAAGAACAGCGCGCCCACCGCGGCGATGCCGGCGGCCGATCCGATCCGCTGCCCGGTCTGGAGCATCCCGGCGCCGCTGCCGGCCATCGGCACCGGCACCTCGGACAGCGTGAGCGTCTGGTTCGGCGCGATCACCAGGCCGCTGCCCAGCCCGGCGACGAGCAACGGCAGCGCGGTCCGCAGCGGCACGTCGTCGTGCGGACCGCCGGCCAGCACCAGGTCGGTCGCGATCAGCCCGGCCACCACGGCCAGCAACCCGATCGCGACGAGCGGACGGCCGTAGCGGGTGACCACCCGGCCGCCGAGCGCGGAGGCGAGCGCCGAACCGAGCGCGAACGGGGTGATCGCCAGACCGGCCACGAGCGCGCTGTAGCCGAGCCCCATCTGGAGGTAGAGCGTGAAGATGAAGAAGATCGCGGTGAACCCGGCGAAGTAGATCAGGCCGATCAGCGCGCCCAGCGTGTACGAGCGCACCGTGAACAGCCGCAGGTCGAACAGCGGCTGGGCGCGCCGGGCGTACCGGTGCTCCCAGAGCGCGAACCCGGCGAGCAGCAGCAGGCCGGCGGGGATCAGCAGCCACTTGCCCGGGCCCCGCCACTGCTCCCGCTGCACAAGCGGCAGCAGGATCACCGTGACTCCGGCGCCGAGCAGCAGCACGCCGAGCGGGTCGAGCCGCCCCCGTCCGGCGGGGTTGGTGGGCCGGGCCGGCATCAGCCGCCAGCCGAGCAGCATCGCCACGATCCCGACCGGGATGTTCACGAAGAACACCCACCGCCAGCCGTGCTCGGCGCCGCCGAGCTGGATGAGCAGCCCGCCGAGCAGCGGACCCACGGCGGTGGAGATGCCGATCGTCGCGCCCAGCAGCCCGAACGCCCGGCCCCGGTCCGCGCCCCGGAACAGCTCCTGGATCATGCCACTGACCTGGGGGTTCACCACACCGGCGGCGGCGCCCTGGACGAGGCGGGCGACGACCAGCCACTCCGGCGAGCGCGCCAGCCCGGCCAGCGCGCTGGTCAGCGTGAACAGCCCCACCCCGACCACGAACGCGGTACGCCGCCCGCGCGCGTCACCGAACCGCCCGGCCGGCACCAGCACCAGGCCGAACGTCAGCGCGTACCCGGACAGCACCCACTGCAGATCGCTCGGCGTGGCGTGCAGCGCCCGGTCGATCGACGGCACCGCGACGTTGACGATGCTGACGTCCAGCAGCGTCATGAACGCCGCGATCAGGCCGACGCTCAGCGCGCGCCAGCGGCGCCGGCCGTCGTACCCGGTGTCAGGCACCGGCGTCGACGACCGGCCCTCGCTCATCGTGCCCCCCACAGACCGTCGATCACCCGACTCCGATCGCTACCCGGTGCCCGGTGGGGCAAACGACTCGATCACGCCATCTGGCGCGCGCACCACCGGGGTCCGAAGTCCAGGCCGGACATCGGGGAGTCCTCGCGGTGCAGCAGCCCCCGCTCGGTGAGCGAGTGCAGCGGCTCGCGCAGCTCCTCCTCGGTCATCCCGGTCTCCTGGGCGATCAGGTCCGGGTAGGGGACGTGTCCCTGCACCTCCAGCGCGGACACCGCCTGGTAGACCCGTTCCTCGACCGCAGACAGCTGGACCTGAGGCATCGCTTCCCTCCTCGGCGTGGACCGCCCGACCCGCGGACGGCCGGCGACCGGCGGTTACCCGGACGGGCCGCGATGATGCGCACCCGTTCGACTGTCGTACCGGGCGGCGAGGCACGGCGGTGCCCTAGGCTGCACCCGTGATCATGGATCTCGTCGTGGTCGGCGGCGGGCCCGCCGGACTCTCCGCCGCGCACGCCGCGGCCCGGGCCGGCGTGCGCACGCTCGTGGTCGAACGGGCCACCCACCCCCGTTACAAGACCTGCGGCGGCGGCCTGATCGGCACGTCGCTGGCCGAGGTCGCCGGCCGCGTCGAGGTGCCCGCCCACGACCGGATCGGCCGGGTCACGTTCACCCGGGACGGGCGACGCGCGTTCACCCGCCGGCACCCCGCGCCGCTGGTCACCATGATCCGCCGGGAGGAGTTCGACGACCGGCTGCGCGCCGCCGCCGTCGCCGCCGGGGCGCAGGTCCGCGAGGGCGTCGCGGTCCGCGCGATCGAGCAGGACCCCGACGAGGTACGCCTGCGCCTGGCCGGCGGTGAGACGGTACGCGCCCGTACCGTCATCGGCGCGGACGGCTCGTCCGGCGTGACGGCACGCCACGTCGGGGTGCGCTTCCGGCAGGTCGACCTCGGGCTGGAACTGGAGCTGCCGGTGGACGCCGCCGAACGGGACCGCTGGCGCGGCCGGGTGCTGCTCGACTGGGGGCCGCTGCCCGGCTCCTACGCCTGGGTCTTCCCGAAGGGCGACCGTCTCACTGTGGGTGTCATCTCCGCCCGCGGCGACGGCGACCGCACCCGCGCCTACCTGCGCGACTTCACCGACCGGCTCGGCCTGTCCGGGGTGAGGCCGGAGCAGGACTCCGGTCACCTGACCCGCTGCCGCACCGGGGACTCCCCGCTGCGGCACGGCCGGGTGCTGGTCGCCGGGGACGCCGCCGGGCTGCTGGAACCGTGGAGCCGCGAGGGGATCAGCTACGCGCTGCGCTCGGGCCGGCTGGCCGGGGAGGCGGTGGCCGCCGGTGACCTCGACGCGTACGCCCGGGAGGTCGACCGGCGGCTGACGCCGGAGATGCGCGCCGGGCACCGGCTGCTGGAGGTGTTCGAGCGGCGGCCCGACGTGTTCCACGCGATGCTGGCCAGCCCGCCCGGCTGGCGGATGTTCGTCCGGTTCTGCCAGGGCCGGGCGAGCTTCGCCGAGGTGCTCGACCGGCGGCCGGTACGGGCCGCGCTGGCGATGCTCGACCGCCTGCCCGCGAAGGTACGGTCAGTGGCCGGTTGACCGGGCGTCGTGCCGGTGTTCCCGCACCACTGAGCGCCCCGCGTCAGGGGACGATCACCGCCCGCCCCCGCACCTCGCCCCGGCGCAGCGCCTCGTACGCCTGCGGCGCCTCCGCGAGGGGGAACGTGTGCACGTCGGCGTGCAGCCGGCCGTCGCGGGCCAGCGCGATCACCTCGTGCAGTTCGGCCCGGGTGCCCCAGAACGGCACCACCACACCGGTCTCCAGCGGCACCGGGGGCGGCTCGTCGGCGACCGGGCGCACCGGCAGCGTGCCGCCGGCCAGGCCCACCAGCAGGATCTGGCCGCCGGTGGCGACGACCTGCCGGGCGGTGTCCAGCGTGGGCTGCGCGCCGACGAAGTCGAGCACCACGTCCGCGCCGTCCGGCGCCGGTCCGACCAGTTCGCGGATCTTGTCCACCGCGTCCGGGCCGGCCTGCACCGTGTGGTGCGCGCCCAGGCGGCCGGCCAGGTCCAGCGCGGCGGTGTTCGTGTCCACCGCGATGATCCGTACCGCTGTGGTGGCGAGCAGGATCTGCAATCCCATGTGCCCCAGGCCGCCGATGCCGATCACCACGCAGGAGGTGCCGGGTCGCAGCCGGGGCCGCGCCAGGTCCACCGCGTGGTACGGCGTCAGCCCGGCGTCGGTGAGCGGCGCCGCCTGGGTCAGGTCCATGTCGCCGACCGGCAGCAGCCGGGACGCGGGCACCACCACGTACTCGGCCAGCCCGCCGTCGCGGCTGAGCCCGATGCCGCCGACCGGGATGACCCGGCAGCGGTTCTCTTCGCCCCGCAGGCAGGCCCGGCACCGGCCGCAGCCGATGATCCCGTAGACGGCGGCCCGGTCGCCGGGCGACCAGCCGTCCACGCCGGGGCCGACCGTGTCGACGGTGCCGGCGATCTCGTGACCGAGCGTCATCGGGATCGGGAACACGCCCGCCGGGGCGTCGAGGATGTGCAGGTCGGAGTGGCAGGCGCCGACCGCGCCGACGCGCAGCAGCACCTCACCCGGGCCGGCCTGCGGCGTGGGCACCTCCGTGTGCTCCAGCACACCGGGTGCGGTCATCCGTACTGCGCGCATGTCTCCTCCACCTCGTCGCCGACGGTCGACGCGGCGGCATACCCGTGCCGTGGCGGTTGATGCGGAGACGGGACGGGTGGGCGCACAATGCGGTCATGAGCGAGCCGGCCGAGTCGTTCACCGACGAGGAGTACGCGTTCCTGCGGCACGTCCGCTTCGGCGAACTGCCCGCCCGGGTACGCCCGGAGGAGCGGGTCGAGTCCGCCGAGACCGAGTTCCCGCCGGACCGGCCGGACCCGGTCGGCGGGGAGTCGGAGTGGCACCTGCGCGCGGGCGGCTGACGGGGCCCGGACACCGCCGGGCCCCGCCGCCTCCCGGTCAGAAGACCGGCACGCCGTCGCGGACCAGCTTCCAGCTGGGTACGAAGAAGTCGGCCGGGTCGATGACGCCCTTGGCCTGCGCCCAGTCGATGAGCAGCTGGCGGATCTCCTGCTGGGCGTTGTAGACCTGGGTCTTCACGATGCCCGGGAAGTTGCCGCCGCCGCTGCGCCGGTAGTTGTTCACCGCCACCACGAACCGGGCGTCCGCCGCGACCGGGGTGTCGGTGCCGGCCAGCACCAGGCGGGTGATCCGCTGGCCGACCGGCTTGGCGATGTCGATGTCGTAGTCGACGCCGGAGAACACGTCGTAGTTGTAGTCCGGCACCGCCGGGTCGCTGATCGTCTCCGGGTTCACCGGCGCGCCCGCCGGCAGCGTGACGAAGTACTTCGCCGAGTACTCCAGGTACGCCTTCACCTCGGCGCCGGTCAGCACGACCGCCTCCAGCGTGTTGTCGTACACGTAGAGGCCCGCCACGTCGCGGATGCGCACGTCGCCCTGCGGGAACACCGCGGTACGGCTGAACGGCGCGGCGATGGACAGCACCGGCAGGCCCGCGTACTCGCCGCCGGCGAGCGCCTCGGTGACCACCTCGGTCTGGACGTGGTTGATGAAGTCCAGGATCGGGGTGTCCTTGTACCGCGACTCGGCGGCCGACAGCTCCACGCTCGACTGGGCGACGACCCGGTTGACGTACTCGACGGTCTTGGTGTGCTGGCCGCGCACGGCCGCGAGCACCGCCGGGTCCTCGACCACGGTGTTGGTGTTCAGCGTGGTGGCCGACTTGGCGGTGACCGTCCAGCGGCCCTTCTCCCGGGCCAGCGTGAAGTCCATCCGGGTCAGCCGCTGGCCCCACTTCGACGGCTCCGAGGTGAGGACCCGCTCGCCGGTGGTGAGGTTGGTGACGAACTTCTCCGGCACCTCGTTGTGCGCGTGGCCGAACAGGATCGCGTCGATGCCGGGGACCTGCTCGGCGATCAGCGCGGTCGGGTTCTCGTTCGGCAGCTCCGGGCCGTAGCTGGAGGTGCCGCTGTCGCCGCCGTGGGCGGAGATGACGACCAGGTCGGCGCCGCGGCGGCGCATCTCCGGCACCCACTTCGCGGCGGTGGCGACCATGTCGGCGAAGACCAGGCGGCCCTCGACGTTGCCCTTGTCCCAGATGGCCACGCCGGGGTTGGTCAGGCCGAGGATGCCCACGCGCAGCTTCGGCGCGCCGTGCCCGCCGAGCTTGACCTCCTTGATCACGTACGGGAGGAACGCCGGCTTGCCGGTCTTCGCGTTGAGTGCGTTCGCAGCCAGCGCCGGGAAGCCGAGCTGCTCGATCCAGGTCGCCAGCAGCGGCAGGCCGTAGTTGAACTCGTGGTTGCCGAGCGTCACCGCGTCGTACTTGAGGATGTTCATGGCGCGGGCCATCGGGTGCGTCTCACCGGTGCTGGTGATCGGCTCCTGCTTGGCGTAGTACGTCGCGAGCGGCGTGCCCTGGATGGTGTCGCCGGCGTCCAGGACCAGCGTGGCCCTGCCCCTGCGCTCGGCGCGGATCTGGTTGACCAGGGTGGCGAGCTTCGCGACGCCGACGTCGTTGTGCTTGCTGTCGTCGAACTCGGCGTCCTTGTAGTAGTCCCAGTTGTAGACGTTGCCATGGGTGTCAGACGTGCCGAGGATCGTCAGGTCCCAGGTCTTCGGCTGCTTCGGCTTCGCCTCGGCGGGCGCGCCGGCCAGCAGGGGAGCGGTCGCGGCGGCGGCCGCGACGGCCAGCACCTGGCGCCGGGAGGCGCCGGAGGAGGAAGTCATGGAGGTGCCTTTCCAATGGGGGTACGCGCCTCGTGGGCGCCGTTGCGCACCATAACCACCACATGTCACCTGCGCCACACCGGCCCGAATCGTTTCCCTTCCGGTCACAGGCTTGCTGTTTTCCCGCCCGTCACCGGGGTAGGGCGCATCCATGAGCGAGGACCAGTTCACCCAGCAGCACCCGGCCGAGCAGTACGGACAGCGCGACGGCCAGCCGTCGCAGCAGCAGACGCCGCCCGGCAACGAGCAGGAGATGGGGCCGAAGCCCGACCACGGCGAGGAGTCGTACCGGGGCAGCGACCGGCTCACCGGCAAGCGCGCCGTCATCACCGGCGGTGACTCCGGCATCGGCCGGGCCGTGGCCGTCGCCTTCGCCCGCGAGGGCGCCGACGTGCTCGTCACGTACCTCGCCGACGAGGAGGAGAAGGACGCCCGGGAGACGGTCGCCCTGATCGAGCAGGCCGGGCGCACCGGCGTCGCGGTCCGGTGCGACCTGCGCGAGGAGGCCAACTGCCGCGCCCTCGTCGACCAGGCCGTCCGCGACCTCGGCGGCGTCGACATCCTGGTCAACAACGCGGCGTACCAGATGTCGCAGGACAACGGCCTGCTCGACATCACCACCGAGCAGTTCGACCGGGTCTTCAAGACCAACGTGTACGCCATGTTCTGGCTCTGCAAGTTCGCGGTGCCGCACATGAAGGAAGGCTCGACGATCATCAACACGTCGTCGATCCAGGCGTTCGACCCGTCGCCGCAGCTGCTCGACTACGCCACCACCAAGGCCGCCATCGCCAACTTCACCAAGGCGCTCGCGCAGAACCTGGCCGACCGGGGCATCCGGGTCAACGCGGTCGCGCCCGGCCCGATCTGGACGCCGCTGATCCCGGCCACCATGCCGGAGGAGAAGGTCAAGCAGTTCGGCACCGACACGCCGCTGGGCCGTCCCGGTCAGCCGGCCGAGCTGGCGCCCGCGTACGTCTACTTCGCCTCGCAGGAGTCCAGCTACGTCACCGGCGAGATCCTCGGCGTCACTGGCGGCCGCCCGACGAAGTGAGCCGTCTCGTCCGGTGCCGTCCTGGTCGGCTGGTCCCGTTCTGGCCTGCTGGCCGGTGCCGGCCGCCCGGTCCCGCCCTCGGCCGTCTGGTTCCGCTGGTCAGCGGGGCCAGGCGGCCATCCGGCGGCGTACCTCGGCGATCCGTGGTGCGTCCAGGCCGTAGCGGGTGAACCGTCGGTCGGCCAGCCCGTCGAGGTAGCGGCCCGCGGCGCGCACGTCCTCGTCGTCGAGGGCCGGGTCGACCTGCCGGGCCAGCTCCAGCAGCTCCGCGACCGTGTACCGGTCCAGCGCGGCGGACACGTCGATGTAGTCGCGTACCTCCCGCCGGTTCACCAGCGCGGCGGTCTTGTTGGCGATCAGGTCGCGTACGTCCATGACCGGGCCGAGGTCCATCACCACCGGGCTGCGGTGCCGGTCCAGGCGGGCCAGGCTGAGCCGGATCTGCCGGCCGTCCCGGCTCACCACGAAGTCCCGCAGGTCCCGGTCGAATCCGTCGAACACCTCGCCCAGCCCGCCCGGGTCCACCTCGGCCACCCGGTAACCGGCCCGCTCCAGCGCCGCGCGTACCCCGTCGGCCGCCGCCGCGGCGGCGCCCTCCACGTCGGCGAACAGGTCCACGTCCTCGGTGGGGCGGGTGACCAGGCCGTGCGCGGCCCACGCCACCCCGCCGCCGAGCACGAAGCGGTGTGGGCCGGCGGCGGCCAGCGCCACCCGGGCCACCTGCCGGTAGAAGTCGTGCGGGTGGGTCACGCCGGGCGCAGGCTCCGGTGCCGGCCCTCCCAGGCCAGGCGTACGCCCCGGGGCAGGTTGAGCAGCGGCCACAACCGGCGCAACGTGCCCGCGTGGATCAGCTCGCGCAGATCCTCCACCCGGGTCGTCTCGCGCAGCACGTTCTCGTACATCCAGAGCAACTCGTCCGGGTCGCCCAGGTCGAACGCGCGTTCGCTGCTCCACATGAGGCGTACCGGCAGCTCGACGATGCCGGTGGTGGGACCGGTCAGCTCGTCCAGGGTGCGCGCCACCACGGCGGGTCGCCCGGGACGGGCGAGGTACGCGTGCGCGCTGACCGACATGGCATCAGGGTAACCCCAACCCGGCCCAACACCCCCCGCCCTTCCCGCCCCCACCCCGTCGATCATGAAGTTGACGGCGCGCGGCGTCCGTTTCGTCCCCGCCAACTTCATGATCGACCGTTGCATCCTCGCTACCTGTTCGCCTAGCGCGGCGCTCCGCCGGAGATCTTGGAAGATTCGGGCCCCTATGGCGGCCGTTTCCTTCCAAGATCTCCCACGGTGGCGCGTGCGCCAACGCCGGCGCACGGGCCCCGGCGTTCCGCCGACGAGAGATCTTGGTACGCAACGGCCCTCATGGGGGCACTTTCGTACCAAGATCTCCATCCGGCAGTGCGGACGTCGCCGCGAGCATGCCCCGATCATGAAGTTGGCTGCGACAAACCGGACACCGTGTGCCGTCAACCTCATGTTTGACGGGGCCGGGTGAGTCCAGGCGGAGGACGGGGCCGGGATCGGATCGGCCGGGACGGAACGGAACGGATGTTGAGGCTGGGCGGGACGCCGGAGGACCAGGGGATGGTTCGGGGGCGGTGTCCGAGGGTGGGGCGGGTGTCGGGTTCTGGGGTGGTGGGGGACACCCGGCTGGCGGAATCGTGGGCGGGGCCGGGGCGTTATACCTGGTGAACGACCGCAGCAGCACCCCCGCAGCACACGAACGCGGGTGCAGGCCCCCGGAATGATCCCGGGGCGGCGGTCGTTGCACATGCCTCCGGCGCCCCGGACCACGGGCAGCGAGCCGGATCCCCCGAAGACTTCTTGAGCGCCTGACGGTGCCCACGCACCCCACCCCCGGGTGTGCGTCGACCCCCGAATGGAGCCCCCTCATGAACACGATCCTGCGTAAGAGCATCCTCGGTATCGCCGGTCTGACCGTCGCCGGTGGCCTCGCCGCCGGCCCCCTCAACCACGACAGCACCCCCACCGCCCGGGACGCCGCGGTCACCACCACTCAGGCCGCCGCGAAGCTCGACACCGCCACACTCATCCCGCACGGCGTGCAGGGCAACCAGTCCCACATCGACCTCAACGACGAGCAGACCGCCAACGTCAAGGCCATCATCGCCGCCACCAAGAAGGCCGGCATGGACGAGCGCGCCGCCGTCGTCTCCATCGCCACGGCGTTGCAGGAGTCGAAGCTGGAGAACCTCGGCCACCTCGGTGACCGCAACGACCACGACTCGCAGGGCCTGTTCCAGCAGCGCCCCTCCTCCGGCTGGGGCACGGTCGAGCAGATCACCGACCCCGAGTACTCCACGACGGCGTTCCTGAAGGGTCTGAAGCAGGTCGACGGCTGGCAGGACATGCCCCTGACCAAGGCCGCCCAGACCGTCCAGGTCTCCGCCTACCCCGACCACTACGCCCAGTGGGAGCAGCAGGCCGCCGACCTCGTCGCCCAGCACTGGAACAGCTGACCCGGCGGTGACCGGGGTCACGACGAACGAGCGGAAGAACCGTGACCCCGGTACCGTTGTGCAGAGCGTCGGTGTGTTCAGTGTCCCCGGGCCTCACCTAAATTGCCTTCGCGGAATACCGTTCGGCTGGAGCCGCGTCGCGCCACTCGCCGAGAGGCGACATGCACACCGACGCCCAGAGCCGCCCCGGCCATCCGGCCGGGGCGGCTCTGTCTGTGGGCTCGAGTCGCACGCCCCGGGCCGCTGGCCTAGGGTTACTGGCAGAGGTGAGCCGTTCTCGACGGAGAGGGGGGTGCCCGGATGGGTTTCAAGACGTTCATCCAGGGGTGGCCGGTCTACCGGCAACTCACCGGCACCGACCCGCTCGGTCGCGGCGCCGCCGCCCAGTCGGCCCGCTCCGCCGGCCTGACCGCCCGCACCGAGACCGCCGACGGCATGGCCCGCTCGGTCTGCCCGTACTGCGCGGTCGGCTGCGGGCAGCGCGTCTTCCACTCCGACGGCCAGGTCACCCAGATCGAGGGCGACCCGGACAGCCCGATCTCGCGCGGCCGGCTCTGCCCGAAGGGCTCGGCCAGCAAGAGCCTGGTGACCAGCCCGCTGCGCCAGACCACTGTGCGCTACCGCCGGCCGTACGCGACCGAGTGGGAAGACCTGGACCTCGACGTCGCGCTCGACATGATCGCCGACCGGATCCTCGCCGCCCGCGCGGAGACCTGGGAGGACGTCGACGACGAGGGCCGCCCGCTGAACCGGACGCTGGGCATCTCCAGCCTCGGCGGCGCGACGCTCGACAACGAGGAGAACTACCTCATCAAGAAGCTGTTCACGGCGATGGGGGCACTCCAGATCGAGAACCAGGCCCGTATTTGACACTCCGCCACCGTCCCCGGTCTGGGGACCAGCTTCGGTCGCGGCGGCGCCACGGACTTCCAGCAGGACCTCGCCAACGCTGACGTCATCGTCATCCAGGGCTCGAACATGGCCGAGGCCCACCCGGTGGGCTTCCAGTGGGTGATGGAGGCGAAGAAGCGCGGCGCGAAGGTCTTCCACGTCGACCCGCGGTTCACGCGTACCAGCGCGCTCGCCGACACGTACCTGCCGATCCGGGCGGGCACCGACATCGCACTGCTCGGCGGCGTGGTGCGCTACATCCTGGAGAACGAGCTGGACTTCCGGGAGTACGTGCTGGCGTACACGAACGCGGCCAACATCGTCAGCGAGCAGTTCGTCGACACCGAGGACCTGGACGGCCTGTTCTCCGGCTACAACCCGGACACCGGCTCGTACGACCACGCGAGCTGGCAGTACGAGGGGCAGGAGGACAACGCCAAGGTCCGGGGCACCGGCAAGGAACGCGACTCGGCCTCCGGGCTGGAGCACGAGTCGCACGGCGAGCCGGTGCCGGCGCAGGCCCCGCGGGACGAGACGTTGCAGCACCCGCGCTGCGTCTACCAGATCCTGAAGCGGCACTTCTCCCGCTACACCCCGGAGATGGTGGCCCGCGTGTGCGGCATCCCGGAGGAGAAGTTCCTCGAACTGGCGCGCGCCTGGACGGAGAACTCGGGCCGGGAGCGCACCGGCGCGCTCGTCTACTCGGTCGGCTGGACGCAGCACAGCGTCGGCGTGCAGTACATCCGCACCGGCTCGATCATCCAGACGCTGCTGGGCAACATGGGCCGCCCGGGTGGCGGCATCCTGGCGCTGCGCGGGCACGCCAGCATCCAGGGCTCAACCGACATCCCGACGCTGTTCAACCTGCTGCCCGGCTACCTGCCGATGCCGCACCACGCCGACCACCCGACGTTCGACGAGTGGGTGGACAGCATCCGGCACCCGGGCCAGAAGGGCTTCTGGGGCGACTCGCGGGCCTTCGCGGCGAGCCTGCTCAAGGCGTACTGGGGTGACGCGGCGACGCCGGAGAACGACTTCTGCTACGGCTACATGCCCCGGATGACCGGCGACCACGGCACGTACCAGCAGGTCCTGAACATGATCGACGGGAAGGTGAAGGGCTACTTCCTGCTCGGCCAGAACCCGGCGGTCGGCTCGGCGCACGGCCGCGCTCAGCGCCTGGGCATGGCCAACCTGGACTGGCTCGTCGTCCGCGACCTGTTCATGATCGAGAGCGCCACGTTCTGGAAGAACAGCCCGGAGGTCGCCACCGGCGAGATCGTGCCGGAGGAGTGCCGCACCGAGGTGTTCTTCCTGCCGGCGGCCTCGCACGTGGAGAAGGAGGGCACCTTCACCCAGACGCAGCGGCTGCTGCAGTGGCGGGAGAAGGCCGTCGACCCGCCGGGCGACGCCCGCTCCGAGCTGTGGTTCTTCTACCACCTGGGCCGGGTGCTGCGGGAGAAGCTGGCCGCCTCCACCGAGCGCCGGGACCGGGCGCTGCTGGACCTGACCTGGGACTATCCGACGCACGGTCCGCACGCCGAGCCGAGCGCCGAGGCGGTGCTCAAGGAGATCAACGGGTACGAGGTGGCGACCGGCCGCCTGCTGAACGCGTTCGGCGAGGCCCGCGACGACGGCTCCACCGCGATCGGCTGCTGGATCTACTCCGGCGTGTACGCCGACGGCGTGAACCAGGCGGCCCGCCGCCGGTCCCGCCACGAGCAGGACTGGGTGGCGGCCGAGTGGGGCTGGGCGTGGCCGGCGAACCGGCGCACGCTCTACAACCGCGCCTCCGCCGACCCCGAGGGCCGGCCGTGGAGCGAGCGCAAGAAGTACGTCTGGTGGGATCCGGACGCCGGCGAGTGGACCGGGTACGACGTGCCGGACTTCGAGAAGACGAAGCCGCCGTCATACCGGCCGCCGGAGGGCGCGTCGGGCCCGGCGGCGCTCGCCGGTGACGACGCGTTCGTCATGCAGGGCGACGGCAAGGCGTGGCTGTACGCGCCGAGCGGAGTCCTCGACGGTCCGCTGCCGACGCACTACGAGCCGGCCGAGTCGCCGATGCGCAACCCGCTCTACGGTCAGCAGGCCAACCCGACCCGCAAGATCTACGAGCATCCGATCAACCGGATGAACCCGAGTCCGCCGGAGCCGCACAGCCAGGTCTTCCCGTACGTGTTCACGGTCAGCCGTCTCACCGAGCACCACACGGCCGGTGGGATGAGCCGTACCGTGCCGCGCCTGGCCGAGCTGCAGCCGGAGATGTTCGTCGAGGTGTCCCCGGAGCTGGCCGGCGAGATCGGGCTGGCCCACCTGGGCTGGGCGCACCTGATCAGCGGACGCGCGGTGATCGAGGCGCGGGTGCTGGTCACCGACCGGCTCACCCCGCTGCGGGTGGACGGCCGGATCATCCACCAGGTCTGGCTGCCGTACCACTTCGGCACCGAGGGTCTGGTCACCGGCGACTCGGCGAACGACCTGTTCGGCATCACGCTGGACCCGAACGTCCTCATCCAGGAGAGCAAGGTCGGCACCTGCGACGTCCGGCCCGGGCGGCGGCCCACCGGTCCGCCGCTGCTCGACCTGGTCGGCGACTACCAGCGGCGGGCCGGGATGACGCCGGACCGCAAGGTGCCGGTGGTGACCACCGACGCGGCCGGCGGGGACGACGCCGCCGGCAGCACCGACGAGCAGTCGGCCGCCGCGCACCAGGACGGGGATCGGGATGCCTGACGCCAACAGCCTGTACGGCCCGCTCGACCCGGCCCCGGACGCGGGCTGGGTCGACGCGCCGCCGCGGATGGGCTTCTTCACCGACACCAGCGTCTGCATCGGCTGCAAGGCGTGCGAGGTGGCCTGCAAGGAGTGGAACGGCGTCCCCGACTCGGGTTTCGACCTGCTCGGCATGTCGTACGACAACACCGGCGCGCTGACCGCGAACTCGTGGCGGCACGTCGCGTTCATCGAGCAGCCCCGCCCGGCCGGGCACCGCACGCCGCCGTTCGCCGGTGACCCGACCGGCCCGGCGACCAGCCCGGCGTCAGCGGCGGCCGGCGCGCTCACCGCTCCCGACACCGGTACGAATCCCGGCCTGCCGCCGGGGCAGCCGGAGGCGGCGGCGCGGATGGCCGCCGGTCCGGAGTTCCTCGGCATGCCCGGCGCCCAGCCGCCCGGGCGGGCCACCGGCGTGGAGAGCCGCACCGACTTCCGCTGGCTGATGATGTCCGACGTGTGCAAGCACTGCACGCACGCGGCCTGCCTGGACGTGTGCCCGACCGGTTCGCTGTTCCGCACCGAGTTCGGCACGGTGGTGGTGCAGGAGGACATCTGCAACGGCTGCGGCTACTGCATCTCCGCCTGCCCGTACGGCGTGATCGACCAGCGCAAGGGCGACGGCCGGGCGTGGAAGTGCACGCTGTGCTACGACCGGGTCGGCGCGGGCATGACGCCCGCCTGCGCGCAGGCGTGCCCGACCGAGTCGATCCAGTACGGGCCGCTCGACGAGCTGCGGGAACGGGCCGCCAAGCGGGTCACCGCGTTGCACGAGCGGGGTGTGCCGGAGGCGCGCCTGTACGGCCACGACCCGACCGACGGTGTCGGCGGCGACGGCGCGTTCTTCCTGCTGCTGGACGAGCCGGAGGTGTACGGGCTGCCGCCGGACCCGGTGGTCACCACCCGGGACCTGCCGAAGATGTGGAAGCGGGCCGGGTTCGCCGCCCTGGCCATGGCGGCGGCTGCCGTCGCCGCGTTCGTCGGAGGATCGTCGTGAGTCCGGACCGCCCGGTCGGTGACCTGTTCCGCCGCTTCCGCGAGCGCCTGTCCGCCGAAACGGAGAACGGCGGCGCCGCCGAGCGGGAGAACGGCAGCCGGGCTACCGCGGCCGGTCCCGGCGTGGGCCGCACCGACGCGGGCTCCCGCGACGCCGGCCTCGCCCCGCATCCGCCCCGCGACGCGGCACCGCGCCGACGCCGGGGCAGGGGCGGCAAGGGCGGTGGGGAGCAGCTCAACGTCCCGCCGGCCGAGTTCACCTCCTACTACGGCCGGCCCATCCTCAAGCCGCCGGTGTGGCGGTGGGACATCGCCGCGTACCTGTTCACCGGCGGTCTCGCCGCCGGCTCGTCGCTGCTCGCGGCGGGCGGGCAGCTCACCGGCCGCCCGGCGCTGCGGCGCGCCGGCCGGGTCACCGCGCTCGCGGCGGTCGGCGCCAGCACGTACTTCCTGGTGAACGACCTGGGGCGGCCGTCGCGCTTCCACCACATGCTGCGGGTGGCGAAGGTGACCTCGCCGATGTCGGTGGGCACGTGGATCCTCAGCGTGTTCGGCCCGGCCGCCGGGGTCGCGGCGATCGCCGAGGCGGCCCCGCTGCTGCCCGAGCGCGGCGTGCTGGGGCTCGGCCGCCGGCTGCTGCCCCCGGCCGGGCACGCCGCCGGCCTGGTCGCCGCCGTCACCGCGCCGGCGCTGGCCACGTACACCGGGGTGCTGCTGGCGGACACGGCGGTGCCGTCGTGGCACGAGGCGTACCCGGAACTGCCGGCCATCTTCGCGGGCAGCGCGCTGGCCAGCGGCGCGGGTGTCGGCCTGGTGGCCGCGCCCGGCGCGCAGGCCGGTCCGGCGCGGCGCCTCGCGGTCGCGGGCGCGGCGATGGAGCTGTGGGGTTCGCACCGGGTGGAGAACCGGCTCGGGCTGCTCAGCGAGCCCTACACGCAGGGCACACCCGGGAAGCTGCTGCGCGCGGGCCGTGCGCTGACCGCCGCCGGTGTCGTGGGCGCGCTGCTCGGCCGCCGCAGCCGGGTGCTGTCCGCGCTGTCCGGCGGTGCGCTGATCGCCGCGTCGGTGTGCACCCGGTTCGGCATCTTCCACGGCGGGGTCGCCTCGGCGCGCGATCCGCGGTACACGGTGGTGCCGCAGCGCGAACGCGCCGACCGGCGGGCCGCCGAGCAGGACTGAACCTCCCCGGGCGGCCTTCCGTCCGCTGTGGTTGACTTCTGCGTGGAGGCGTTCAGGCGGCTGGTGCCCCTCCCGGTCTTCAAAACCGGTGTGGTCCGGGATCCGGGCCAGGCGGGTTCGATTCCCGTCCGTCTCCGCCAAACCGTTCCCGGGAGTGCGCCGATGCGTGAGGTCGACCCGCGACGGCGGGTGCCGCGCACCGACGCGCTGCTCGCCGATCCCGCGCTGGCCGCCGCCGTCGGCACGCTCGGCCGCGACCGGGTCAAGGCCGCGATCGTCCGCGCGCAGGACCGCGCCCGCCGCGGTGAGCTGACCCCCGAGGGGGTACGCGACGCGGCGCTGGCGGACCTGCCCGGCCGTACGCCGCGCGCGGTGCTCAACGCCACCGGCGTCGTGCTGCACACCAACCTGGGCCGCGCGCCGCTCGCCCCGTCCGCCGTGGACGCCCTGGTCGCCGCCGCCGGGCACACCGACGTGGAACTGGACCTGCGGACCGGGCGACGGGCCCGGCGCGGCCGGGAGGCGCTCGACGCGCTCGCCGCGGCGGTGCCAGACGCCGGGGCGGTGCACGTGGTGAACAACGGCGCCGCCGCCCTGGCGCTCGCCGCCACCGCGCTGGCCGCCGGCCGGGAGATCGTGGTGAGCCGCGGCGAGCTGGTCGAGATCGGCGACGGGTTCCGCCTGCCGGACCTGCTGGCCAGCACCGGCGCGCGGCTACGCGAGGTGGGCACCACGAACCGCACCACGCGTGCCGACTACGAGGCCGCGATCGGCGAGCACACCGGGTTCGTGCTCAAGGTGCACCCGTCGAACTTCGTGGTCACCGGGTTCACCTCGGCGGTGCCGGTGGCCGAGCTGGCCACGCTGGGCGTACCCGTGGTGGCCGACATCGGGTCGGGGCTGCTCGCGCCGGACCCGCTGCTGCCGGCCGAGCCGGACGCGGCCACCACGCTGCGGGCGGGCGCGCACCTGGTCACCGCCAGCGGCGACAAGCTGCTCGGCGGCCCGCAGGCCGGTCTGCTGCTCGGCGACGCCGACCTCGTGCACCGGCTGCGCCGCCACCCGCTGGCGCGGGCGCTGCGGGTGGACAAGCTCACCCTCGCCGCGCTCGCCGCCACCCTGTACGCGCCGTCCACGCCCACCCGGGACGCCTTGCACGCCGACCCGGCTCGGCTGCGGCAGCGGCTGGAGCGGCTGCGTGACCGGCTCGGCGAGGACGGCTGCAAGGCCGAGGTGGTGCCCGGCGTCGCTGTGGTCGGCGGCGGCGGGGCGCCCGGCGTGGAGCTGGACTCGTGGGCGCTGAGCCTGCCCGAGCGGTACGCCGAGCCGCTGCGCACCGGCGACCCGGCGATCCTCGGCCGGGTGCTGCACGGCCGTCTCCTGCTGGACCTGCGCGCCGTGCCGGAGAGCGCCGACGACCGGGTCCGGGCGGCCGTGCTGAGCGTGGGGGACTGACCGGCATGTGGGTGGTGGCGACCGCCGGGCACGTCGACCACGGCAAGTCCACGCTGGTGCGGGCGCTGACCGGGATGGAACCGGACCGGTGGGCGGAGGAACGCCGCCGGGGCATGACCATCGACCTCGGCTTCGCCTGGACCACACTGCCGTCGGGCGGCACCCTCGCCTTCGTCGACGTACCGGGGCACGAGCGGTTCGTGCCGAACATGCTCGCCGGCATCGGCCCGGTCCCGGCCGCGCTGATCGTCGTGGCCGCCGACGAGGGCTGGATGCCGCAGTCCGCCGAGCACCTGGCCGCGCTGCACGCGCTGGGTGTGTCGTACGGGCTGCTCGCGGTCACCCGCGCGGACCTGGCCGATCCCGGGCCGGCGGCGGCGCGGGCCCTCGCAGAGATCGCCGCCACGTCGCTGGGCGCTGTGGAGGCGGTGCCGGTCTCCGCGGTCACCGGCGCCGGTCTCCCCGAGCTGCGCGCCGCGCTGGACCGCCTGACCGCCCGGCTGCCCGACCCGGCCCGGGACGCCCCGGTACGGCTCTGGGTGGACCGCGCGTTCACCGTACGCGGCAGCGGCACGGTGGTCACCGGCACGCTCGGCGGTGGCCGGCTGCGTGCCGGCGACGAGTTGGAGCTGGCCGCCACCGGCGAGGCGGTGCGCGTACGCGGACTGCACTCGCTCGGCGTCGCGCGCACCGACCTCGAGGCGGTGGCCCGGGCCGCGGTGAACCTGCGCGGCCTGCCCCGGGACCGGATCGGGCGCGGCGACGCGCTGCTCACGCCCGGCCGGTTCGGGCGTACCGACCTGCTCGACGTGCGGCTGTCCGGCGACCCCGCCGCCGACCTGCCGGCCACGCTCACGCTGCACGTGGGCTCGGCGGCGGTGCCCGCCCGGGTCCGGCCGCTGGGCCCGGACACGGTACGGCTGCGCCTGGCCCGCCCGCTGCCGCTGCTGATCGGGGACCGGGCGCTGCTGCGCGACCCCGGCCGGCACCACGTCGCGGGCGGCGTGACGGTGCTGGACGTGGACCCGCCGCCGTTGCGCCGCCGGGGCGCGGCGGCCGCCCGCGCGGCGGTGCTGGCCGGCCTGGACGGGCGGCCGGACCTGGCCGGGGAGCTGCGCCGGCGACGGCTGGTCCGTGCCGGTGACCTGACCCGGATGGGCGTGCCGCCGACCGCGACGCCGGTGGCCGGGCAGTGGCTGGCCGACCCGGAGCACTGGCGGGACCTGGGTCGTCGCCTCACCGAGGAGGTGGCCCGGTACGCCGCCGAGCATCCGCTCGCCGCGGGCGTACCGGTCGACGTGCTGCGGCACCGGCTCGACCTGCCCGAGCGTGCTCTGGTCACGGCGCTGCTGCGCCCGCCGCTGCGACTGCGCGACGGTCTGGTCACCGCCGCCCCGCAGGGGACTCTGCCGGACCCGGTGGCCCGGGCGGTGGACCGGGTCCGGGCCGAGTACGGCGACCGGCCGTTCCAGGCCCCCGAGGCGCACCACCTGGCCGACCTCGGGCTCGGGCCCCGCGAGATCGGCGCCGCGGTACGCGCCGGCGCGTTGCTGAAGCTGGCCGAGAACGTGGTGCTGCTGCCGGGCGCCCCGGACGACGCGGTACGCGTGCTCGCCGGGCTGCCGCAGCCGTTCACGCTCAGCGCCGCCCGGCAGGCGCTCGGCACCACCCGCCGGGTGGCGGTGCCGCTGCTGGAACTGCTGGACCGGCGCGGCGCCACCCGGCGGCTCCCTGACGACGCCCGCGAGGTGGTCCGCCCGCCGGGCTGAGCCAACCGGTGCCACCGGCCCACGCCGGTCACCTACCGTGACGCCATGGACCCTTCCGCGGTCTGGCGGGACAAGAACCACAAGTGGCGGATCGAGGCGTACCGGGCCCCGGACCTGCGCTTCGCGATCTTCGCCACGAACGGCCCCACCGAGTCGGCGCCGCTGTGGCTGTTCGGGATGGCCGCGCTGGCCCGCTGGCTGATGACCCACGCGATCTCGCTGGACGACCTGGAGACCGACTGATGGGCGTGCAGGTCGCGCTGGTGCTGGTGCTGATCCTGATCAACGCCGCCCTGTCCGGCAGCGAGATGGCGCTGGTGAGCCTGCGGGAGGGGCAGTTGCGCCGGCTGGCGCGGTCCGGGCGGGCCGGGGCGCGGCTGAGCCGCCTCACCCGCGAACCGAACCGCTACCTGGCCACCATCCAGCTCGGCATCACGCTCGCCGGGTTCCTCGCCTCGGCCGCCGCCGCCGTGACGCTGGCCGAGCCGCTGGTCGGCCCGCTGGGTTTCCTGGGCGCGGCCGCCCGCCCGGTGGCGGTGTTCCTGGTGACACTGCTGCTGACGTTCCTCACGCTCGTGGTGGGGGAGCTGGCACCCAAGCGGCTGGCCATGCAGACGGCGGAGCGGTGGGCGCTGGTCAGCGCCGGGCCGCTGGACCTGCTGGCCCGGCTGTCCCGGCCGGCGGTGTGGCTGCTCGGCCGCTCCACCGACCTGCTGGTCCGGCTCGCCGGCGGCGACCCGCGCGCCAGCCGGGAGGAGGTGACCGAGGAGGAACTGCGGGAGATGCTGGTCAGCCAGCGCGGCCTGTCCGCCCAGCAGCGGGAGATCCTCGCCGGGGCGTTCGACATCGCCGGCCGTACGCTGCGGGAGATCCTCGTCGCGCGCCGCGACGTGACCACTCTGCCCGCCGACCTGCCCGCGGCGGAGGCGATGCGCCGGCTGGCGGCCGGCGGCCGGTCCCGGGCGCCGGTGATCGGACCCGGCGGGCTCGACGACGTACGCGGCACCGTGCACATCCGCGACCTGGTGGACGCCGACGGCGCGCTCGTCGGCGACCGGGCCCGCCCGCCGGTGCTGCTACCAGGCACGCTGCCGGTGGCCGACGCGATGCGGCAACTGCGCCAGCGGCACGAGCAGCTCGCCCTGGTGGTCGACGAGTACGGCGGCGTGGACGGCCTGGTCACCATGGAGGACCTGCTCGAGGAGGTGGTCGGCGAGCTGTACGACGAGACCGACCGGGACGTGCGCCGCGCCGTGCGGGAGCCGGACGGCGCGCTGCTGCTGCCGGGCGACTTCCCGCTGCACGACCTGCCCGACGTGGGCGTCCGCGTGACGTTCCCGTTGTCCCGGGAGTACACCACGGTGGCCGGGCTGGTGCTGGCCGGCCTGGGCCGGCTCCCCGAGGGGCCGGGGGAGCGGGTGCGGCTGCCCGGCCTCACCGTGGAGGTGGTCGAGGTGGCGGGGCGGGCGATCCGCCGGGTCCGGCTGCGCGGCCCCGCTGTCGGCCGCACGCCGGACTGACACCCGGACGGGGGACAACCGCCCGATACCCGTCCCGGGCCGCGTCGCCGGTCGTACGGTCCGGGCGTGAAGGACCGAGGACTGCGTACGTTCGTCACCGTGCTGGCCGGACTGGCCGTGATCTACTTCGGCTTCTCCGGAAGTCGTGGCAGCGGCGAGGAGGGTGGCGTCTCCGGTGGCGTGGTGCTGCTCGCGCTGCTCGCCTCGCTGCTGGCCTGGAACCTGACCAAGCCCGGCCCGGCCAAGTAGCGACCCTCAGTGGGCCGTGGCGGCGCTGCGACTCACCTCGCCCGCCGACTCCTCGCCCAGGGCCACCCGCACCAGCGCCGACGCCAGCCGGCCGAAGTCGGCCTCGCCGACCAGCCCGACCAGGTCACCGGGGCTCGCCGGCAGGCCCAGCCGCCGCGCCCCGGCGAGCGTGCGCCGGTCGGCGTACGGGCGCACGTCCGGCCACACCGACTGCGCCTCCCGCAGGAAGATGTCCGCACCGGTGGGGCCGATGCCGGGGAACTCGGTGAGCAGCCGGCGCAGCACGGCCCGGTCGGCGCCGGCCTCCTTGTGCAGCCGGCGCAGGTCGCCGTGCCAGCGGTCCAGGCAGAGCCGGGCGCCGGTGCCGAGCATGGTGGCGGTCCGCTCGTCGTAGCGCCGGTAGTGGCCCCGGCCCAGCGCGTCGACCCGGTCCTGCCAGCTCGCCGCCTCCATCGCCTGCGGGGTGCGGTAGCCGGCGGCGAACAGCTCCCGGGCGGCGGCCACCGCCACCGAGGCCCGGATCCGGGTGCTCAGCAGCGTGGTGAGCACCAGCAACTGGTACAGCGGGCCGGGCCGGTCCGCGAGGGCGATGCCGGCCTCCTCCGCGTATGTGCGGTTCTGCCGTTCCAGCAGGGCGCGCGCGACGTTGCGATCGTCTGGCATCCGTCCGGCTTACCCGCCCCGGGCCCGGCCAGACCCCCGGGCCGATCCGGAATGCGCCGGGCGGCGGCGGGTACGCGGGTCGGGTGCGCGGTCGACGGCCGTGTGCTCCACCGGGAAGGAGAGACCCGTGGTCAAGCCGCAGCAGGAGGAACTGCGCCGGAACGACCTCGGCGCCACCAGCCAGGACAGCCGTAAGACGGCCACCCAGGCGGGCAGCCGTTCGCGAGGCCGGGGCACGTCGAACGGCGACGCGGGACGCCCGGTCCCCAAGGGACAGGTGTCGCCGTACGGCCCGGCCGGTGAGCCGGTCGCCGACGACGAGAGCTAGCCGCGAGCCGACGTCGGCCGCAGCCGCCGCCAGGTGGCTGCGGCCGACAGCCCGTACGCGAGGTGCGGGATCAGGTCGGAGACCCAGTCGCTGCGCCGCCAGGTACGCGGGTCGGTCACGCCGAGCACCGTCATCGAGCCATCGGAGGTGGCCATCACCCCGCCGCCGAGCACCACCGTGGCCAGCGGCAACGGGATTCGCCGGCGCGCGGCGAGCAGACCGAACGCGGCCCCCGCGGCGATGCCGGTGGCGTACCCGAGCAACGGCCCCAGACCGGAGCGGCGGTTCTCCGCCTCGTCGCCGGGGCCCAGGTCGACGTGTGTGACGTCGGCGAGCCGTCCGGCGACCGATTCCGGGGTGCTGCTGGCCGGCCGGGCCCGCAACGCCATGTCGAGGTACGAGACCGCGTTGAGGACGGCGCTGCCGACGGCGCCCGCGATGGCGCCGTCGACAACCGCTGCCGTCCTCACTTCGGGTCACCCGGTTCCCGGTTGCCCTTGGGGCCGTAGGTCCGTTCGCCCCGGACCACACCGCGTTGCCCCCGGTCGTCCTGGAGGATCCGGTTGGCGACCTGGTTCGCCTCCTTGTCCGACGCCCGTCCGGACTGTTCGACGAGGTCGCGAAGGCGTGCTCGCTGCTTGTCGTACGCGTTGCTGCCCGGCCGTGGTCCTGGCATCTCTGCCTCCTCCGGATCGCTGTCGGCTGACCGTAGGCGTCTACCCGCCCGGGCCGGGACCAACCGTTGCGGGCGCATCCCCGCCCGGCCGGGGCGCCGCTCAAGCGGGGGTGTGGACCACCGCTCAGCCGGGCGCGCCGGACGCCGTTCAGTCGGAGGCGCGGACCACCGCGACCGGGCAGGCGGCGCGGTGCAGGATCCCCTGGCTGACCGAGCCGAGCAGCAGCCCGCCCAGCTCGCCCCGGCCCTGCCGGCCCACCACGACCAGTTGAGCCCCGGCTGACGCCGTGGTCAGTGCCGCGACCGGTTTGGCGCGTACCGTCTCGGCGTGCACCGGCAGGTCCGGCCACCGTTCGCCGATCCCGGCGACCGCCTCGGTGAGCACCCGCTCGTCCTCCTCGGCCCCGCCCTTGCGCCCGGGCGGGGCGGGACGGGCGTGCACCACGTGCAGCGGCGCGCCCCACGCGGACGCGGTCTCGGCGGCGAACTCGACGGCGGCGCGCGACGGCGTGGAGCCGTCCACGCCGACCACGACCGGGCCGTCCGCGCGGGCGGTGCCGCGCGCGATCAGCACCGGGCAGTCGGCGTACGAGGCGACCTGCACCGCGACCGACCCGACCACGAGCGCGGCGAATCCGCCCAGTCCCCGGTCGCCGAGGACGATCAGGGCGGCGGTGGGGGACTCGCCGAGCAGCACCGCGGCGGCCTCCCCGTCGATGATCTCGCCGGTGATGCGCAGGCCGGGCGACTCCGCCTCGGCCGCCGCGACCGCGTCGGAGACCAGTTGCTCGGCCTGGTTGCGCAACCCGGCACCGGGTGGTGACCCGGCCGGCGCGGAGACCGGCACGCGCAGCAGCGGCCAGATGAAACCGTGCACCACCCGCAGCGGGCGGTTGCGCCGCCGCGCCTCCCGGGCCGCCAGACGCACCGCCCGTGTCGCGGGTTCGGAGCCGTCCACCCCGACCACCACCGCGGCCCCGTTCGCCGAGTTCACCCGTACCTCCTCGTGGCCGGCGCCCCCGCGGCCAGTATCGCGGCCCGGGTGGGCGGCCCGGGGCGATACCGCCGGGGTCGCCCGGTGGGTACGCTGGCGTGCAGCACCCAGGGGAGGGAGCCCCGTCGATGGATCAGCCGGACGGACCGAGCACCGCCCGCATGATCGACTACTGGCTCGGCGGCCGGCACCACCGTCCGGTGGACGTCGCCGCGGCCGCCGCTTTCGAGGCGGCGTACGGGCCCTGCGCGGCGATCTTCCGGTCGCTGCGTGGTTTCCTCGGCCGCACTGTGCAGGCGATGGCCGCCGACGGGATCGACGGCTTCCTGGTCTTCGGCGCGGGTGTGCCCACCTGCGGCAACGTGCACGAGGTCGCACCGGAGGCGACAGTGCTCTACACCGACGTGGACCCGGAGACGGTCCGCCTGGGCCGGAGCCTGCTCGCCGGCAGCGACCGGGCCGGGTACGGCTACGGCGACGCCACCGACATCGGGACCGTCGACCGGGCGCAGCTGCACCGGTTCGTGCCGGGCTGGGGGAGACGGCCGGTGGGTGTGGTCTTCCTCGGGCTGGCGGCGTTCCTGGACGACGACACGCTCGCCCGTACGCTCGACGAGCTGTACCAGGCGGTGGCGCCGGGCAGCCGGCTGGCGATCGACTTCGACACCGAGGAGCTGGCCGGGCACCCCGAGGCGCTGGCCATGATGGGCCCGGCGTTCCGGATGCGGGCGCCCGAGCGGTTCGCGCCGCTGCTGGGCCGCTGGCAGCCGACCGGCGACGGCATCGTGCCGGTGGCGCGGTGGCGGCCGGCCGGTGAGCCCGAGCCGGTGCCGGATGCGTTCCACGGCGCGCTGGCGTTCCGCACGGCCGGCTGAGCCGGTCCCGTCACGCCCGGCCGAGGCGGGGCGTTCGCCGTCTGGCGGCCTTCGTATGATGTTTGCCCTGTAGCAATAGTCGTCATCGGAGGATGAGCATGCCGGAGGCGTCCGGATCGGTGTCACGTGCCCTGCGCACGGCGCCACCCGACCAACTGGCGGAGACCGCGGACGCGGTGCTGCGCCAGACGCTCGGGGCCGCGCGGGCGGAGGTGTTCGTCGCCGACTACCGCGCCAGCGGACTCTGGCCGGTGCTCGACCCGGACGTGCCCGACGGCGGCCCGCTGCTGGCCCACAGCGTCGCGCAGCGCTGCTTCAGCAGCCAGGAGCCGGTGCTGGACATCGTCGAGGACGGCCGCTGCCGCGCCTACCTGCCGCTGTCGGTGTGGGGGGAGCGGCTCGGCGTGCTGATGGTGGAGCTGCCCGGCGACCCGGACGCGGCCACTGTGGAGGCCGCGCGCGACGCCGCCGGGGAACTGGCAGTGGCGATCCGGGCGGCCGACCGGGAGACCGACCGCTACCGGCGCGCCCGGCGGCGGGAGCGGCTGAGCATGGCTGCCGAGATGCAGTGGGACCTGCTGCCGGGGCGCAGCGTACGGCTCGGTGACGCGCTGCTCGCCGGGCAGCTCGAACCGGCGTACACCGTGGGCGGTGACCACTTCGACTGGTCGGTGGACGGCGACCGGCTCACCCTCACCGTGCTCAACGGCACCGGCAGCGGGCTGGCCGCGTCGATGCTCACGGCGATGACGGTGAACGCCATGCGCAACGCCAGGCGTTCGGGCGGCAGTCTGGTGGAGCAGGCGGAGCTGGCCTCGGACACCATCTACTACCAGCACCGGGGCGACCGGCACGTGGCCACGCTCCTGCTGGAGCTGGACAGCCGCCGGGGCGTGATGCGCGTGGTCGACGCCGGCTCACCGCAACTGCTGCGGCTGCGTGGGGGCCGCGTCACGCCGATCGCGCTGGAGCAGCAGCTGCCGCTGGGCATGTTCGCCGAGACGCGCTACGACGTGCAGGAGTTCACTCTGGAGCCGGGCGATCGCCTCTTCGTCGTCAGCGACGGGGTGTACGCGGCGGAGCCCGACGAGCAGGAGCCGTACGGCGTCCGGGCGATGGCGCGTGCGATGCGGTCGACTCGGCTGCAGCCGGCGACCGAGGCAGTTGGTACGGTGATGCGCGAACTGCACGCGTACCATGCCGACGCGGATCTCCGCGACGACGCGGTCGTCGTCTGCCTGGACTGGCGCGGCCCCAGCCGGTCCGACGACGTGACGGGGCAGTGACCGGGGCTGCGGAGCGAACACGAGCGGGACGATCGCAGGGGACGGCGAGTGGAGCGACCTCCGAATCTTGCCGCGGCCATCGAATCGGCTGCGGAGGCGCTCATCGGTGTGCTCGACTCGGCGACGTCCCGGCACACCGTCGGCGTCTCGCCCACCCAGCTGCGGGTGCTGTCGCTGATCGTGTCGCATCCGGACACCAACGTGAACCGGCTGGCCGAGCTGCTGGACGTGGTCCCCTCGTCGGCGAGCCGGTTGTGCGACCGTCTGGAGGCGGTCGGCCTGCTGCGCCGGGTGGCGGACCCGCGCGACCGGCGGGAGGTGCGGCTGATCCCGACCGCTGCCGCCGACACGCTGCTGCGCGACCTCCAGGAGAGACGGCACCGGGCGGTGCAGGCCGTGCTCGACCGGATGCCCAACCGGGTGCAGCACGAGCTGCTGCTGGCGCTGGTGGCGTTCAGCCAGGCCGCGGCGGCCACCGCCCCGCAGGCCGGCTCGGACTCGACCGCCCGTACCGCCTGATCCCTCGTACCGATGTCCGCCCTGCGTCCCACCGCTCAACTAGTGTCCTAGGACGCTTTAGCGGTTGTGACGGTCACCACCGTGACACCACTGAGCAACGACGCAGCGGGCCACCGGGCGAGAGCGGCGAGCCCGATATAGTGGCAGCGCAACTGGGCGGCCCGTGATCACCACGAGGGCGGGCCGCGTCGGGGAGGTCCCAGCCCGGGATCACAGAGGGCGCCGGCGTCTGACCGGCCGGCAACGCGCACGTCCCTCCAGCGGCCGTTCATCCGGCTGCCGGACCGTGCTGCGAAGGGAGGGTTCGGTGTCGCGTCGGCCGGCTCCAGCGGAGCAACCGGATTCCGGGACCGCCACGGTCGTGGGAGACCGCGTCCTCACGCTGCCCAACCTGATCAGTTTCGTCCGGCTCGTCGGCGTACCGATCTTCCTCTACCTGTTCCTCGTGGTGCGGGCCGACGTCGCCGCCATCGCGGTGCTCGCCGTGGGCGGCACCAGCGACTGGGTGGACGGCTGGATCGCCCGCCGCCTGGGCCAGGTGAGCCGGCTCGGGGAGCTGCTCGACCCGCTGGCCGACCGCCTCTACATCCTCGCCACGCTGCTCGCGTTCACCGCCCGCGAGGTGGTGCCCTGGCAGTTCACCGGCGCGCTGCTGGCCCGGGAGCTGCTCCTGCTGGTGTCCCTCGGGGTGCTGCGCCGGTACGGCTACGGCCCGCCGCCGGTGCACTACGTGGGCAAGACCGCGACGTTCCTGCTCCTGGCGGCGTTCCCCATCCTGCTGCTGGCCGACGCGGTGCCGGACGCCGGCACCGCCGCAGGCGCGATCGGCTGGGGCCTGGCCTGGTGGGGCCTGGTCCTCTACTGGGTCGCCGGCGCGATGTACGTGGTCCAGGCGAGCCGCCTCGTGCGGGCCATGCGGGCGCGGCGTACGGAGGCGGCGGCATGACGACGCCGTCACGGGACGGGGACAAGGAACGCGACCCGTCGACCCGGGTGTACGCCCCGGACTTCCTGACCGAGCTGTTCCGCAATCCGCTGGACCCGGGGTACGGGGACGCGGCGGCGCGCCGGGCGACGGGCTCCATGTCGCGGCTGCGGGAGGTGCTGGGCCGGCCGGTGAGCCTGGTGGTGCTGGCGCTGATCGGTTTCCTGTTCGCGGTGGCGTACCGGGAGACGGTGGCGGAGGAGCCGAGCCGCGCGACGGCGCGGGCGGGTCTGGTCGCCGAGATCAAGGGGCGGGAGGCGGAGACCGACCGGTTGACCGAGCGCGCCGAGCAGTTGCGTGAGGAGGTCGGCCGGCAGCGGGACGCGGCGTTGAGCGGTTCGCAGGCGTCCCGGTTGCGCACGCTGGAGGCGGGCACCGGCCTGGCCCGGGTGCGGGGGGACGGCGTGGTGGTGCGGCTGGCCGACGCGGCGGCGGACCAGGACGGGGTGACCGGCGGGGACGCGGGCCCGTCCCGGGTGCTGTATTCGGATCTGCAGAAGGTCGCGAACGCGTTGTGGGCGGCGGGCGCCGAGGCGGTGGCGGTGAACGGGCAGCGGTTGACGGCGACGTCGACGATCCGTTCGGCGGGTGAGGCGATCCTGGTGGACTACCGGCCGGTGACGGGCCCGTACGAGGTGCAGGCGATCGGGCCGAGGTCGATGCGGGACCGGTTCGACGAGAGCCGGGCGGCGGCGTTGATGCGTGAGGTGGCGCGGACGACGGGTCTGTCGTTCGGGGTGAAGCGGGTCGACGACCTCACCTTGCCGGCGGCGCCGCAGCCGCGGCTACGCTACGCCGAGCCTCCGGCGAGCCCGGGTCCGAGCGCGAGCGCGCGCCCGTCGGGTTCGGGTGGCGCCGGTTCGTCGAGTCCCGGGTCGTCCGGCCCGGGTGGTTCTTCCAGCCCCTCGGGAGGTGGCCGATGATCGCGGTGCTGGCGTTGCTCGCCGGTGTGGTGCTCGGGGTGTATCTGGACCCCACGGTGCCGGCGGCGTTGCAGCCGTATCTGCCGATCGCTGTGGTGGCCGCGTTGGACGCGGTGTTCGGTGGGGTGCGGGCGAAGCTGGACCGGATCTTCGACGACAAGCAGTTCGTGGTGTCGTTCATCTCGAACGTGCTGGTGGCGGGTCTGATCGTGTACCTGGGTGACCAGTTGGGCGTGGGCGGTCAGTTGTCCACCGGTGTGGTGGTCGTGCTCGGGGTGCGCATCTTCGGAAATGTGGCGGCGATCCGCCGGCACCTGTTCCGGGCGTAGGTTTGTGGCGATGAGCGAGGAACACAGGGAGACGGGTACCGGGTGGCCGCGGCCGGGGGAGCCGGCGCGGCCGTCGGGTCCGGCGGGTGAGCCGGATCCGCGCCCGGACGCGCCCGATCCGGACGAGTTGAGCCCGTTGGCGCCGGTGGAGCCGGTGCCGGACGAGGCGGCGGAGCCCGCGGAGCGGGAGGCGGTGCCGGAGTCCGAGCCGGAGCCGGGTGCGGCGGCCGGTGCCGGTGCGCCGTCGGCGGCGCGGCGGTTCTCGTCGGCGGGCGCGATGATCGCGGTGTTGCTGGCGTTGCTGGGTTTCACGCTGGTGGTGCAGTTCAAGACGACGTCGACGGATCCGACGCTCGCGGCGACGCGGGAGGAGGACCTGGTGCGGATCTCGTCGGATCTGGATTCGCGGGAGCGGCGGCTGCGCCAGGAGATCGAGTTGCTGGAGGAGAGCCAGCGGCAGCTGCGGTCGGGTGAGCAGGGCCGGCAGGCGGCGCTGGAGGAGGCGACGCGGCGGGCGGACGAGCTGGGCATCCTGGCGGGTACGTTGCCGGCGGTGGGTCCGGGTCTTGAGGTGCGGTTCTCGGGGCCGGCGAAGGCGGTGTCGTCGACGCGGATCCTGGACGCGGTGCAGGAGTTGCGGGGTGCGGGCGCGGAGGCGATGCAGATCCAGGGCACGGACGGTACGGCGGCGCGGATCATCGCGTCGACGTATTTCGTGGACGGGCCCGACGGTGCGCTGGTGGTGGACGGGCGGCGGTTGACGGGTCCGTTCACGATCATGGTGATCGGTGATCCGGCGACGATGCGTACGGCGTTGAACATTCCCGGCGGGGTGGTCGCATCGGTGCGGGACGGCGGCGGTAACGTGACCTCCGAGGATCGTGAGGTTGTGGAGGTTTCGCAGCTGCACGCGCCGATCAAGCTGGACCACGCCCGGCCGGTCTCGTGACCGGTCGCGGCCGCGCCGGTTTCTCCGGTGCACCGATGACGAAGGACGCAGTTGGTGATTCCTGAGGATCTGCGGTACACCGCCGAGCACGAGTGGGTGGTCGGTGGTGACGGTGGTGTCGTCCGCGTCGGTATCACGCACTTCGCGCAGGACGCCCTGGGTGACATCGTGTTCGTTCAGCTGCCGGAGCCGGGTGCGGTGGTGGCGGCGGGTGAGTCGCTGGGCGAGATCGAGTCGACGAAGAGCGTGTCGGAGATCTACGCGCCGTTGAGCGGCACGGTGGCGGCGCGCAACGAGGCGTTGGCCGACACCCCTGAGGTGATCAATACGGATCCGTACGGTGCGGGGTGGTTGGTGGAGATCACTCCGGACGATCCGGCGGCGGTCGAGGGTCTGCTGACCGCCGATGCGTACCGCGAGCTCACCGAGAGCTGAGTTCGTGCTGTTCCGGGCGGCGGCGAGGTTCCGCGCGTCCGGTTGCCCTGCATTTCGGCGCTGGCTAGGCTCGCCCAGTCGACCGAGAACCAATAGTTTGAGCGTTGCGGAATGCGCCTTCCCGGGCACGGGGAGCCAGCCGCCGGGTGTGGTGTTGCCCGGCGGCCAGACCCGCCATTCCCTGACGCCGACCGAACAGATCCGTGAGGTGGTCCCATGACGCGCCCAGACGACGAGTTCCCCCCGCTCGACGTCACTTCGACGCTCAATCTCGGCTCGCTCGACGAAGTGCTGGAGGGCCCGGACACCGATGTGGTGCCGAGCCGGATGTCCGGCTCGTTGCCGCCGGGTATGGCGTTGCTGGTGGTTCGCCGGGGTCCGAATGCGGGTGCCCGGTTCCTGTTGGACCACGATGTGACGACGAGTGGGCGGCACCCGGACAGTGACATCTTCCTGGACGACGTGACGGTGTCGCGTCGGCACGCGGAGTTCCACCGTGACGGTGGGACGTTCACGGTGCGGGATGTGGGCAGCCTGAACGGCACGTATGTGAATCGTGAGCGGGTCGAGGCGGCGACGCTGAGCAACGGTGACGAGGTGCAGATCGGCAAGTTCCGGGTGGTGTTCATCGCCGGTCCGCGCCCGGAGGAGGAGGCCGGCCGGGGGTGAACGAGCCTGCGGCTTCGACGCCGTCCGGGGCGGCGCGGGCGCCTGCGCTGATGAGTATCGGCGAGGTGCTGGCGCAGTTGCGGCCGGAGTTTCCGGACGTCACGATCTCGAAGTTGCGGTTCCTGGAGGCCGAGGGCCTGGTGGAGCCGCAGCGGACGCCGGCGGGTTATCGGAAGTACGGCTGGGACGATGTGGCGCGGTTGCGGTTCGTGTTGACCGCGCAGCGGGATCAGTACCTGCCGTTGCGGGTGATCCGGGAGCAGTTGGCCCAGTGGGACGGGTCTGGTCCGTCGCCGGGGCGGGGGCGGCCGAATCTGGTGGCTGTGGGTCCGGGTGGTGAGGTTCCGGGCCGGGAGCCGGTGGAGTCGGTCGAGTCGTCGGAGGTGCGGCTGGACCGGGCGGGTCTGATCGCTCGTAGTGGTGTGGACGAGTCGACGCTCGCGGAGTTGGAGCGGCTGGGTGTGCTGGTGTCGGATCCGCCGGGGTGGTACGACGCGGACGCGTTGATCATCGCGAGTGCGGTGGCGGGTCTGGCGGCGTACGGGCTGGAGCCTCGGCATCTGCGGGCGTACCGGTCGGCGGCGGATCGTGAGGTCGGGTTGTTCGCGCAGTTGGTGGCGCCGTTGGCGCGGCAGAGCGATCCGGCGGCGCGGGCCCGGGCGGCGGAGACGGCGCGGGAGTTGCTGGCGTTGTCGCAGCGGTTGCACGCGGCGTTGGTGCGGGTGGGGCTGCGGTCGACGTTGGGCCGGTGAGGTCGGTGCGAGGGGCCGGGTGCGGTGTGCGCCCGGCCCTTCGTCGTGGGTGGGCGCGGAAAGATCTGGTCGGCGGAGCGTGTCGTAGGCTTGCCGGGGTATGCCCGTCCGGCGAGGCGTGGTGCACGTAGCGCGTGGGACTCCCGTGTCCTGGTCCGTGTACCGTGCAGGGAAGGGCGCGGTGCATGGTGACGACGACACGGAGGCGGCGGTGCGCGAGCTGAGCGTGGTCGGAGTTCGGGTGGAGTTGCCGAGCAACCAGCCGATCGTCCTGCTGCGGGAGGTCGAGGGGGACCGCTATCTGCCGATCTGGATCGGCGCGGTCGAGGCGACGGCGATCGCTTACGAGCAGCAGGGGGTCAAGCCGGCCCGGCCGTTGACGCACGATCTTCTGCGGGATGTGCTGACGGCGTTGCAGGCGCCGTTGCGGGCGGTGGAGATCACCGAGTTGAAGGAGAACGTGTTCTACGCGGATCTGCTCCTCGGTGACGGTGTGCGGGTGTCGGCGCGGCCGAGTGACTCCATCGCGTTGGCGTTGCGGGTGGGTGCTCCGATTCGTTGTGCGGAGCAGGTCCTCAGTGAGGCGGGGATCGTGATCCCGGACGAGCAGGAGGACGAGGTGGAGAAGTTCCGGGAGTTCCTGGAGCAGGTGCGTCCGGAGGACTTCGCGGGTTGAGGTGTCCCGGCCGGGTGGCCGGGGTCGGCGCGGCGGTGGTTGTCACGGCAGGTGGCGGCCGGCCGCCGTGTGTTTTTGTTGCCGGGTGGTGGCGCGGCGTGTCGCGGTGTCTTCTGCGGGTGAAGTCCGGGGGGCGGCGTTAGGGTTGCCGTGTCGAGGGGTGCGCGTACGGGGAGTCGGCGCGGCACCGCCACGGGCGCGGGGAGGTTGGTCCGGATGCACGAGCCACGGGATCCTGGTCCGGGTGCGGAACAGCAGGCGGGTGTGGGGGCCGATCCGGCCGGTGACGGCGAGGTCGGCTACCGGGGTGTGACCGCGTGTTCGGCGGTGGGGATCAGTTACCGGCAGTTGGACTACTGGGCGCGTACGGCGCTGGTGGTGCCGAGTGTGCGCGACGCGTCGGGTTCGGGGACGTCGCGGTTGTACTCGTTCCGCGACCTGGTGGTGTTGAAGGTCGTGAAGCGGCTGCTGGACGCCGGGGTGTCGTTGCAGAACATCCGCAAGGCGATCGAGGCGTTGCGGTCGCGTGGGGTGGACGATCTGGCGGGCATCACGTTGATCTCCGACGGGACGACCGTGTACGAGTGCCGGTCGCCGGAGGAGGTGGTCGACCTGTTGCAGGGCGGCCAGGGGGTGTTCGGCATCGCGATCGGTGGTGCGTTCAAGGAGATCCAGGGTTCGTTGTCGCATCTGCCGGCGGAGCCGGTGGGTGGGCAGGAGCCGGCCGTGCCGGTGGTGGAGCCGGAGTCGGACTCGGAGTCGGTGGGTGACGAGCTGGCGGCGCGCCGGGCGCGGCGCCGGGCCGGGTGACCTGCGTCGCGTCTCGTTGACGGGATCGCGCCGCGCCCGAAAAAGGGTGTGGCGCGATTCGTGTTTTGGTGACGGGGTGTGGTCCTCGCCTGTGGGCTGAGGTGATCGGACGGTGTGGACCGGTCCGGGTGAGGGTCGGCGCAGGTCACGGCATGTGTGCGCGTGATGTCCGAAAAGGACGGTACGTCGTGCGTGTTGACGGCCTGTGTGTGACCGGCTGCGGTGCGTCCACCGACTCGGGTCGCGTTGTTGACTGTCCGTGATTGACAGTTCTCGGGATCAGGACAGGGTCGGCGTGAAGTGTCGTTGCGGGCGCGCTATGGTCCGTTCCGGTCGTCGGCGTGTCGACGTCACGGCGGAACGCTGTGTGACGCCGCGCCGGACGGCGAGCCCCTGCCGCGGCGCTGCCCGCGGACCCCTTGTGGAAGGACCGAGCATGACGGTGACGAGCGAGACCACCCCGATCTCCCACTACGAGCGCATCGGCGGCGCGGCCGCGGTGAAGGCCGCGGTGGAGCTGTTCTACGACAAGGTGCTGGCCGATCCGGATCTGGCCGGCTACTTCGCCGACGTGGACATGGTGGAGCAGCGGCGGCACCTGGCGCTGATGCTGGCGGTCGTGCTCGGCGGTCCCAACGAGTACGCGGGCCGTGGCCTGGAGGAGGCGCACCAGCCGCTGAACATCACCGGTGAGCACTACGCGAAGGTCGGTGAGCATCTGACCGCGACGCTGGTGGAGCTGGGCGTGCCCGCGGACGTGATCGCCGACGTGCAGGTCGTGCTCGGGCAGGTGCGGGAGCAGGTCGTGTCGGCGGGGGACGCCTGAGCGTGGACGTCGCACGGCTCAAGCAGAGCTGGTCCCTGGTCGCCGCGCACGGCGACCAGGTGCCGCTCTACTTCTATTCGACGCTGTTCCTGGCGCATCCGGAGACCCGGCAGATGTTCCCCACGAACATGGCCGGGCAGCGGGACCGTCTGGTGGCCGCGCTGGGGCATGTGGTGTCCCACGTGGATCAGGTGGACCGGCTGGTCGGGTTCCTGCGGGACCTCGGCGCGGATCACCGGAAGTTCGCGGTGCGCGCCGAGCACTACCCGGCGGTCGGTGAGGCGCTGCTGGCGACGTTGCGGCACTTCTGCGGTGAGGCGTGGACGGAGGAGCTGGCGGCTGACTGGACCGCCGCGTACGGGCTCGTCGCGCAGGTGATGACCGAGGGCGCGCAGGCCGCGGAGTCGAAGTCGCCGCCGTGGTGGGTGGCGGAGGTGCTGACCCACGAGCAGCGCACGTTCGACGTGGCGGTGCTGACCGTACGCCCGCAGTATCTGTTGCCGTTCACGCCCGGCCAGTCGATCGGGGTGTCGCATCCTGCGGTGCGGTCGTGGCGGTACTACTCGCCGGCGAACGCGCCGCGTCCGGATGGCACGGTGGAGCTGCACGTGCGGGCCGCGCCGGGTGGTGTGGTGTCGTCGCGTCTGGTGTACGGGTGCGCGGCCGGTGACCAGATCCACCTGGCGTCGCCGGTGGGCGACCGGTTGACGTTGTGGCAGGCCGGGTCGTCGGATCTGCTGCTGCTGGCCGGTGGGACCGGCTGGGCGCCGGTGAAGGCGCTGGTGGAGCAGGTCGCGGCGGAGGGTTCGGGCCGGCGGGTGGACCTGTACGTGGGTGCCCGTTCGCGGACGGAGTTCTACGACAGCGAGGCGATCGACAAGCTGGCGGCGACGCATCCGTGGCTGCGGGTGTCGTACGTGGCCGGTGCGGATCCGGCCCGGCCGGGCGAGTCGGTGCGCATCGCCGACCGGGTGCTGGCCGACGGGGACTGGCGGTCGCGGCACGTGTACGTGTGCGGCTCGGACGAGATGGTGGGTCATTCGGTGGCGGCGTTGACCGGTGCCGGGTTCCAGCCGGGCCAGGTGCACCACGAGGGTTACGGCAAGCACTGGTACGGCCCGGCGTGGCGGACGATGACGGGGGCTGACGAGTCGGAGGTGAGCCGGTGAGCGCGGGTCCGATCAGCAGTTACGACGCGCAGCAGGTGTCCGGTCCGGTGCAGGTGCGGTTGACCTCGGACCGGGTCCGGCGGTGGGAGTTCGGGTCGGCGGCGTTCACGCGGCGCGGCTACGACCAGACCGATGTGGACCGGTTCCGGTTGCAGGTGGCCGACGAGCTGGATCTGCTGGCGGCGCAGGTGGCGAACCTGCGGGCGGAGAACGAGCGGCTCAACGACCATCTGGAGCTGCACCGGCACGGGGTGATCCCGAGCACGGAGGCGGCGGTGGCGCCGGCGGCGAAGGAGGTCAACCTGTTGTCGGCGGCGCAGCGGGAGGCCGAGCAGATCATCGCGCAGGCCCACGACTATGCCCGCCGGGTCGCCGAGTACGCCCGTACCCAGTACGAGAGTTACATGCGGGCGGCGGCGGAGGAGGCGAAGCGGGAGGCCGAGCGGGCGGTGACGGAGTACCGCAGTACCGCCGGGAGCGGCTTCGACGACTCGGTGGCGACGCGTGAGGCGCTGCGGATCTTCGGCGAGATGATGATCTCGCACATGCAGGCGGCGGCCCGGCACCTCGACGACGGCAGTGAGCAGTTGTCGCGCACGATGGAGCGGATCGCGCGGGAGTTGCCGCAGGGCGGCGGGACCGCGCCGCAGCCGGCGTTGTCGCGGCACCAGCGTTGAGCGGCGTCCCGGCCCGTGTGCACGGCGGGCCGGGACGCGCCGGCGGGTGTCAGGCGGCGACGGCTGCGATCGCGTCGGCGATGGGGGTGTCTCCGCCGACGAGTTCCAGGGTGTGCCCGGCGGTGGCCGGGGCGTACAGCAGGGCGAGCAGCACCCGGGCCACGTCGGCGCGGCTGATCGCGCCGGCTTCGACGTGCCGGGCCAGGGTGATGCGGCCTGCGGGTTCGTCGTCGGTGAGGCGGCCGGGCCGCAGCACCGTCACGTCGAGGTCCCGCGCGGCGACGTCGTCCTCGGCGGCCTTCTTGGCCCGCAGGTACGCCGCCCACACGTCGTCGGTGCCCTCGGACGGTGCGGCGTCCACGCCCATGGAGGAGACCAGCAGGTAGCGGCGTACCCCGGCTCGTACGGCGGCGTCGGCGAGCAGCACGGCGGCGCCGCGGTCGACGGTGTCCTTGCGGGCGGCGCCGCTGCCGGGTCCGGCGCCGGCGGCGAACACGACAGCGTCGGCGCCGGCCAGGTGGGCGGCGAGGGCGTCGACGTCGGTGTGTTCCAGGTCACACACGACGGGTTCGGCGCCGGCGGCGCGCAGCGCGGCGGCGTGGTCGGGGTTGCGGATCAGTCCGAGCGCGGCGTCTCCGCGTCCGGCCAGTTCCCGCTCCAGCAGTTTGGCGATCTTTCCGTGCCCTCCGGCGATGACGACGCGCATGGGCTCAACCTAGCCCGCCTGGCCGCACCCCGCCGCGCGACCGCCGCACGGGTGGGAGGTGCGGGGTCCGGCGAGGGAGCATGGACGGGTGAGTGAGGCGTTCGAGGAGTTGACGCGGCTGGTGGCCGCCGGTGACGTGGTGGTGCTCAGCGGCGCGGGCCTGTCCACCGAGTCGGGCATTCCGGACTACCGGGGGCCCAGTGGCGCGGCGCGCCGGCACACCCCGATGACGTACCAGGAGTTCACCCGGGATCCGCTGGCCCGGCGGCGGTACTGGGCGCGCAGCCACCTGGGCTGGCAGACCATCGCCCGGGCGGCGCCCAACGACGGGCACCGGGCGGTGGCCCGGCTGCAGGACGCCGGGCTGCTCGGCGGGATCATCACCCAGAACGTCGACGGGCTGCACACCGCCGCGGGCGCCACCGGCGTGATCGAGCTGCACGGCCGCCTCGACGAGGTGACGTGCCTGGACTGCGGTAACGCCACCGGCCGTGACGAGCTGCATCGGCGGCTGTCCGAGGCGAACCCGGGCTTCGACGCGCGGGTGGCGCGCGTCAACCCCGACGGCGACGTGGACCTGCCCGACGAGGCGGTGACCGGGTTCCGCGCCGTCGACTGCGGGGTCTGCGGCACCGGCATGCTGAAACCGGACGTGGTGTTCTTCGGCGAGACGGTTCCCGCGCCCCGCGTCGCGGACTGTTTCGCGCTCGTCGAGCGGGCCCGGGCGCTGCTGGTGCTCGGGTCGTCGTTGACGGTGATGTCGGGGCGGCGGTTCGTGCTGCGGGCGGCCCGCCACGGCATCCCGGTGGCGATCGTCAACCAGGGCGTCACCCGCGGCGACGGGTACGCGGCACTGCGCCTGGACGCGCCGCTGGGCGCGACGCTGTGCGCGCTGGCCGACCGGGTGGCGGCGGCGCCGGCGCCGGTGTGATCAACCCCCGGGACATGAGCCGGAAACACGCCCGCTGGTAGCGTGGGAAGTGCCGGTACCACCCACGTGGGAGAGACCGTCGATCCGACGGCGCCGAAGGGGCAGATTCTCCCCGGAACCTCTCAGGCAAAAGGACCACGTGGGCAGGCGCTGTGGAGCGCGTCAGCGCGACTCAGGGGGAGGCCGACCCGTCGACCTCGCCCCACCAAGGAGCGCAGCGCATGACCGCAGAGCAGTTCGCCGACCGGCACATCGGCCCCGGCCGCGACGACGAACGCCGGATGCTGGACACCGTCGGTTACGGCTCCGTCGACGAGCTGATGGACGCCGCGATCCCCGAGGTGATCCGCTGGCACGGCACCCTGGACCTGCCCGCCCCGGCCAGTGAGCGGGAGGCTGTCGCCGAGCTGCGCGCCCTCGCGTCGCGCAACACCGTCGCCGTGTCCATGATCGGCCTGGGTTACCACGGCACGCACACCCCGGCGGTGATCCGCCGCAACGTGCTGGAGAACCCCGCCTGGTACACCGCGTACACGCCGTACCAGCCGGAGATCAGCCAGGGCCGGCTGGAGGCGCTGCTGAACTTCCAGACCATGGTCACCGACCTGACCGCCCTGGCCACCGCGAACGCGTCGATGCTCGACGAGGGCACCGCCGCGGCCGAGGCGATGACGCTCGCCCGCCGCGCGTCCAAGAGCAAGAGCCCGGTGTACGTGGTCGACGCCGACGCGTTGCCGCAGACCGTCGCGGTGATCGCCAGCCGCGCCGAGCCGCTCGGCATCGAGGTGCGCGTGGTCGACGTCGAGCGTGACGAACTGCCGGCGGAGTTCTTCGGCCTGCACCTGCAGTACCCGGGCGCCTCCGGCGCGGTCCGCGACCACCGGGCGCTGGTCGACGCGGCGCACGGCGTGGGCGCGCTGGTGACGGTCGCCGCGGATCTGCTGGCGTTGACGCTGCTGCGCCCGCCGGGCGAGATCGGCGCCGACATCGCCGCCGGCACCACCCAGCGGTTCGGCGTACCGATGGGCTTCGGTGGGCCGCACGCCGGTTACCTGGCGGTGCGCTCAGGCCTGGAGCGGATGCTGCCCGGCCGCCTCGTCGGGGTGTCCCGCGACGCCGACGGCAACCCGGCGTACCGGCTGGCGTTGCAGACCCGTGAGCAGCACATCCGCCGGGAGAAGGCGACCAGCAACATCTGCACCGCCCAGGTGCTCCTCGCGGTGATGGCCGGCATGTACGCCGTCTATCACGGCCCGGACGGGCTGCGCGCCATCGCCCGGCGTACCCACGAGGCGGCGGCGCGGCTCGCGGCCGGGCTGCGCGCCGGGGGCGTGCAGGTCGCGGACGTCGCGTTCTTCGACACCGTCACCGCGACCGTGCCGGGCCGGGCCGCCGAGGTGGTCGCAGCCGCCGCGGCGCGCAACGTGAACCTGCGGCTGGTCGACGCCGACCGGGTCGGCGTCTCCTGCGACGAGACCACCACGCCCGCGCACCTTCAGGCGGTGTGGGCGGCGTTCGGCGTCGACGGGTTCGACGGCGACACCGACGCGGCCCTGCCCGACGGGCTGGCCCGCACGTCGGACTTCCTCACCCACCCGGTGTTCCACAGCCACCACTCGGAGACGGCGATGCTGCGCTACCTGCGCCGCCTGGCCGACTTCGACTACGCGCTGGACCGCGGCATGATCCCGCTGGGGTCGTGCACGATGAAGCTCAACGCCACCACCGAGATGGAACCGATCACCTGGCCGGAGTTCGCGCACCTGCACCCGTTCGCGCCGGACGAGCAGACCGCCGGGTACCGGGAGCTGATCGCGCAGCTGGAGGGCTGGCTGGCCGAGGTGACCGGCTACGACGCGGTCAGCGTGCAGCCGAACGCCGGGTCGCAGGGTGAGCTGGCCGGGCTGCTGGCGATCCGCGGCTACCACCGGGAGCGCGGCGAGGGCCACCGCGACGTGTGCCTGATCCCGTCGTCGGCGCACGGCACGAACGCCGCGTCAGCCGTGATGGCCGGCATGCGGGTCGTGGTGGTCGGCTGCGACGCCGACGGCAACGTCGACCTGGTCGACCTCGACGCGAAGATCGACAAGCACCGGGACGCGCTCGCCGCGATCATGGTGACGTACCCGTCGACGCACGGCGTGTACGAGACCGGCATCGCCCAGCTGTGCGCGAAGGTCCACGACGCCGGCGGTCAGGTGTACGTCGACGGCGCGAACCTCAACGCGCTGGTCGGGTTCGCCAAGCCGGGCCGGTTCGGGGCGGACGTGTCGCACCTGAACCTGCACAAGACGTTCTGCATCCCGCACGGCGGCGGCGGCCCGGGTGTGGGCCCGGTGGCGGTGCGCTCGCACCTGGCGCCGTTCCTGCCCGGCGACCCGCTCGGCGCGCGCGCCGACGGGCGGCCGGCGATCTCGGCGGCGAACCACGGGTCGGCGGGGATCCTGCCGATCCCGTGGGCGTACCTGCGGATGATGGGCGCCGACGGGCTGGCCCGGGCCACCGGCGTGGCGGTCCTGGCGGCGAACTACGTCGCGGCGCGGCTGCGGTCGCATTTCCCGGTGCTGTACACCGGCAACAAGGGTCTGGTCGCGCACGAGTGCATCCTGGACCTGCGTCCGTTGACCAAGGCCACCGGCGTGACCGTGGACGACGTGGCGAAGCGGCTGATCGACTACGGCTTCCACGCGCCGACGATGTCGTTCCCGGTGGCCGGGACGCTGATGGTGGAGCCGACCGAGAGCGAGGACCTGGCCGAGCTGGACCGCTTCTGCGACGCGATGATCGCGATCCGGGCGGAGATCGACAAGGTCGGCTCGGGGGAGTGGCCGGCGGGGGACAATCCGCTGTCGAACGCGCCGCACACCGCGGCGATGGTGTCGGCCGACGAGTGGCCGCACCCGTACCCGCGGTCGGTGGGCGCCTACCCGGCGGGTGTGGACCGGGCGGGCCGGTACTGGCCTCCGGTGCGGCGCATCGACGGCGCGTACGGCGACCGGAACCTGGTCTGCTCGTGCCCCGCGCCGGAGGCGTTCGAGGACTGAGCGGCTGACGCCGGGGCGGTGGGCTCTCGCCGCCCCGGCCGGTGCGCCGGACGGTCATGACCGGCGCGTACGCTCACTGACGCTGCGTGATCGCTCAGGCGACGAGGGCGTGGCGGGCCGGACCCCGGTGCGGGGCGATGGTGCGCCCGTCGGGGAGCAGCTCACCGGTGTCCTCGAAGACGATGACACCGTTGCAGAGCAGGCTCCAGCCCTGCTCAGGGAAGCAGGCGAGTACGCGGGCGGCCTCGCGGTCGGTCGCGTCGGCGGAGGGGCAGGTGGGCTGGTGCTGACACATCGGGTTCTCCGGACTGTGGGGGCACTGTGTCATGGTTCACATGACCAGTGACGCACAGTACCAAGGAAAACTGAGCGGCAACGAGCAAGGATGCGTCTTGTTCACCCAGAATGGGCTGAACGGATGACCCGTAACGGCCCGGACGTCGTGGAAGCGCTCCCACAGGTGGAGGTCGATGCTCCCGGCGCCCCGCCCGGATGCCGCCGCCGGCTCGTCGAGACCGCCCGGCTGCACTGGCGTATCGGCGACGGCGGCGACCCCGCCGACCTGGCACAACGCTTCCTCGCCGCACACGGCATCGACCGCGGCGACCTCGCCCGGCCCGGCCGCCACGACTCCGACGCCGGAGTGTGCGGCGCCGCGCTGTACCTGTCCGCCGCCGCCGGCGCGTACACCCTCGGCGTGTCGCCCGACGCGCCCAGCCCCGCACCGGCGCTGCCCGACCTGGTCGTGGTCGTCTACCACCACACCGACCGCCCCGCGGCGCCCCGGCCGCCGGCCCCGGCCCCGTGGCGGCTCGGACCCTGGCAGGACAGCTGGACCCCGGCCGCGCACGCCGCCGCCGTCGCCGCGGTCCGCGACGCCATCGCCCGCGGCGACGTCTACCAGGTCAACATCGTCGGCCACGCCGCCGCCGGCTACACCGGCGACCCGCTGCCCGCGCTGGCCCGCCTCGCCGCGCTACCCGGCGCCCGCTACGGCGGCACCCTGCACGGCCCCGGCTGGGCACTCGGCTGCGCCTCCCCGGAAACCCTCATCGCCGTCGAACACGGCCGGCTGGTCACCCGCCCCATCAAGGGCACCCGCCCGGCCACCCCCGCCGGACGCCGCGACCTGCTCACCTCGGCCAAGGAACGCGCCGAACACGTCATGATCGTCGACCTGGAACGCAACGACCTGGCCCGCGTCGCCCGCACCGGCTCGGTACGCGTCGACGAGCTGTTCGCCGTACGCCGCTGGTGTGACCTGTGGCAGGCCGAGTCGACGGTGTCGGCGGCGCCCGCCGACGGCCTCGGCCTGGCCGACCTGCTGCGCGCGGTCTGCCCCGGCGGGTCGGTCACCGGCGCGCCCAAACACGCCGCCCTGGCCCACATCGCCGCGCTGGAGCCGGTCGGCCGCGGCGCGAGCATGGGGGCGCTCGGCTGGGTCGGACCCGACCGCCTCGACCTGGGCCTGACCATCCGCACCGCCGCCGCCGACGGGAACCTGCTGCACCTGTGGGCCGGGGGAGGCATCACCTGGGACAGCGACCCCGCCGCCGAGGTCGCCGAGGCCGCCGCCAAGGCCGCCCCGATCCGCGCCCTGCTCGCCGGCTGACGGGTCGCCCGGCGGCCCGGCCTTCCCGCTGCGGCCCGGCCTCTCTCGGCGGCCTGGCTTGTCGCGGCGGCTCCGCGGGCCGGTAGCGGCCGTGCGCGGCGCCTCGGGCTACGCGGGCGGTGGCGGCCGTGCGCGGCGGCTCAGCCGGCGGTGGCGAACTCGTCGAGGGCGGCGACGACCCGCTCGCCGATGCCGTGCCCGCCGCCGTGACCGCCGGACTCCACGATCTCCAGCCGCGCGTCCGGCCAGCCCTGGGTCAGCAGCCACGCGATGTCCGGCGGGCCACTGACGTCCAGCCGGCCCTGCACCAGCACCCCCGGAATGCCCGCCAGGCGGCCCGCGTCGCGCAGCACCTGCCCGTCCGGCTGGAAACCCCGGTTCGCGAAGTAGTGCGTCACCAGCCGGGCGAACCCGTACCGGAACACCGGATCGTCGAACCGGGGATCCGGCGCGAACCCACCGGCGAGCGACACGTGCACGTCCTCCCAGTCGCACCAGTCCCGCGCCGCCTGCTCCCGCACCGCCGGGTCCGCGTCGTTGACCAGCCGCGCGTACGCCGCCGACAGGTCACCGTCACGGTCGGCCTCGGGCACCCCGCCACGGAACCGCGCCCACTCCTGCGGGAACACCCGGCCCATGTCCCGGGTCACCCACTCGATCTCCCGGTTCGTGTTGGCGACCACGCTGAACAGCACCAGCGCGCTGACCCGCCCCGGGTGCCGCTGCGCGTACGCCAGCGCCAGCGACGACCCCCACGACGCGCCGCACAGCAGCCACCTGTCGATCCCCAGATGCGCGCGCAGCAGCTCCATGTCGGCCAGCAGATGCCCGGTGGTGTTCACCGACAGGTCAGTGGACGGATCCGACGCCGGGGGAGTGCTGCGCTCACAGCCACGCTGGTCGAACAACACGATCCGGTACGCGGCCGGGTCGAACAGCCGCCGCCACGACGCGCCCGCCCCCGAACCGGGCCCACCGTGCACCACGAGCGCCGGCCGGCCGTCCGGATTGCCGCACGTCTCCCAGTACACGCGCTGCCCGTCCCCGACGTCCAGCATCCCGTGCGCGTACGGCTCGATCGGCGGATACATGCGGCGGCCTCCCTGCGACAGTGTCCGCACACCCTACGAGCCCCGCCGCCCCGGCGGGTGCCCCCCGCGCAGCGGTAAGCAACGGATAGCCTTCCGGACATGACTATGCGCCCCATCCGGATCATCGGCGACCCCGTGCTGCGCACCCCCAGCGAACCCGTCACCAGCTTCGACGCCGAACTGCGCGCCCTCGTCACCGACCTGATGGACACGCTGCTCGGCGCACCCGGCCGCGCCGGCGTCGCCGCACCCCAGATCGGCGTCAACGCCCAGGTGTTCGTCTACGACGCCGACGGCCACCGCGGCCACATGATCAACCCCACGCTGGAGGTGTCCGACGAACTCCAGGACGACGAGGAGGGCTGCCTGTCCATCCCCGGCCTGTACTTCCCGACCCCCCGCGCGCTGCACGCCACCGCCCACGGCTACGACCAGCACGGCGAGCCGCTCACCGTCGCCGGCAGCGGCTTCCTCGCCCGCGCCCTGCAACACGAGACCGACCACCTGCGCGGACGCCTCTACGTCGACACCCTGCGCGGCGACACCCGCCGCCGGGCCCTGCGCGAGATCCGCGCCGGCCGGTTCGACTCACCCAGCCGCGGCCGCTGACGTCAACGCGCACTCGGTGAACCCGGCCACCCGGGAGAACCCCAGCCGCTCGTACAACCGCACCGCCGCCGCGTTGTCCGCCCGCACGTTCAACGTCACATGATCCACAGACGCGCGCAGCCGGGCGCACAACGCCGCCACCACACCCGCACCCAGACCACGACCCCGCACGTCCGGATGCGTCGTCACGTTCCCCAGCGCCGCCACCCGCCAGCGCGGCGAGAACACGTGCACCCCCGCCACCGCCACCAGCCGGCCGTGCTCCCGCACCCCCACGTACTGGCCCGTCTCCAGCATCCGCGCATCGAACCAGTTCCCCGGATACGCCACCGCGTACAACGCGGCCAGCTCCGCCGCGTCCGCCGGCCCCAACGGCTCACCCACCGCCGGCACCGCCGCCAGCCGCCCCGGATCCGTCAACGCCATCCGGTGATGCGCCGCCGCCTCCGACACCACGAACCAGCGGCCCAGCGTCGCCTCCAGACCGGGGGACAGGTGCGCCCACATCCGCGCCGGCAACACCGGCGCCGCCTCCGTCAGCAACCCCGCCAGCTCCGCCACCCGCTCCGGCGCCGCGAACGCCAGCAACGTCGGCAACTCGACCCCGTGATACAGCAACACCACCTGGTCGCCACGCCGGAACCACGACGTGTACGGCCAGAAGAAATCGTCCAGATCACCCAACTGGTACGCGTGCAACACCGGATCCCGGCCCAGCAGACCCGCCAGCACCGCCCGGTCGTGCTCCGCCCGCACCGCCACCGCGATCAGCCCGCCGTCCACTGGTCGTAACCCAACCGGGCCACCAGCGCCAGCACCACCACCAGCAGCACCACCCGCACGAACCCGGCGCCCCGCCGCAACGCCATCCGCGCGCCCACAGCCGCCCCCACCACGTTGCACACCGCCATCGCCGCGCCCAACGCCCACCACACATGCCCGGTCAACCCGAACACCACAAGCGCGCCCAGGTTCGTGCCCGCGTTCACGACCTTCGCCATCGCCGAGGCATGCACGAAATCCGAACCCAGAATCGCGGTGAACGCCAGCACCAGGAACGTGCCGGTACCCGGCCCGATCAACCCGTCGTACAGAGCGATACCCAGACCGGCCACCGCCACCGCCACCACCACCCGCGCCGGGGTCCGCCGCTGCGGCGACGCCACCACACCAAGCGACGGCCGCGCCAGCACGAACACCGCCACCGCCACCAGCACCACGAGCACCACCGGCCGGTACGCGCTACCCGGCACCGCACCCGCCAACGCCGCACCCAACCCCGCCGTCAGCACCGCCAACCCGGCCGCCGGACCCGCCACCGCCCAGTCCAGCTTCGTGCGCCGCGCGTACGTCACCGCCGCCGTCGACGTACCGAAGATCGCCGCCAGCTTGTTCGTGCCCAAGGCCGTCGCCACCGGCACACCCGGCGCCGCCACCAGCAACGCCGGCAACAACAACAGACCGCCGCCACCCACCACCGCGTCCACCCACCCCGCCAGAAGGGCAGCGGTCAGCAACGTCGTCAACGACAGGGCATCCACCGACGCATTCTGCCCACGCCGCCACCAGCGACGAGACCACCTGTGGCCAGCCTCACCGCCCCCGGCGACGCCGCAACCACACCCCGACCGACCCCACCGCCACGAACACCAGCATCGAACAGCACAGCAGTTTCAGCACCCGGCAAGACTCCCACGACGACGTAGGGTGTCCAGGTGCGCCTGGCCACCTTCAACCTGCTGCACGGCCGATCCCTCACCGACGGGCTCGTCGACCCCGACCGGCTCACCGCCGCCGTCACCGACCTCGACGCCGACGTCCTCGCCCTCCAGGAAGTCGACCGCGACCAGACCCGCAGCGGCAAACTCGACCTCACCGCCGTGGCCGCCCGCGCCCTGCACGCCGACCACCACCGCTTCGCCGCCGCCGTCGTCGGCACCCCCGGCGAACAGTTCCGCCCCCTCACCCACGACGACGACGGCCACGGCGAACCCCTCTACGGCATCGGCCTCATCAGCCGCCACCCCGTCCGCTCCTGGCAGGTCACCCGGCTGCGCGCCGCCCCCGTCCGCTCACCCATCTACGCACCCGGCCCCGGCGGCGGACTCGTCCTGCTCCGCGACGAACCCCGCGTCGTGCTCGCCGCCGTCCTCGACACCCCCCACGGCCCCCTCACCGTCGCCGCCACCCACCTGTCCTTCGTGCCCGGCTGGAACATCTGGCAACTACGCCGCGTCGTGCGCGTCCTGCGCACCCTGCCCGCACCCCGGATCCTGCTCGGCGACCTCAACCTGCCCGCCGGACCCGCCGCCGCGCTCACCCGCTGGCAGCCCCTCGCGCGGCGCCCCACCTACCCGGCCGGGCAACCCCGCGTCCAGCTCGACCACATCCTCGCCGACCGCCACGGGCTCGACCGGCTGCCGGCCGTCACCGCCGTCCACACCCCGCTGGCGACCATCTCCGACCACCGGCCCCTCGTCGTCGACCTCGGCTGACCGCTCAGCCCAGACCGCTCTGCCGCCGCGCCGCCTCCACCGCGTTACGGAACAACATCGCCACCGTCGTCGGACCCACCCCGCCCACACGCGGCGTGATCGCCCCCGCCACCTCGGCACACGACTCGTCCACGTCCGGCAGCAACCGCCGCCCCTCGTACCGCACCCCACCACCGACCACCACCGCACCCGGACGCACATGCTCCGGCCGCACGATCCCCGGCACCCCCGCCGCCGCGATCAGGATCTCCGCCCGCCGCGTGTACCGCGGCCAGTCCGCCACCCCCGTGTGCACCACAGTCACCGCCGCGTTCGCCGTCGGCCGCTTCTGCGCCAGCAACATCGCCAACGGCCGACCCAACGTCGCACCCCGGCCCAGGATCACCACCTCCCGGCCCACCACCGGCACACCGTGGAACGCCAGCAACGCCTCGATCCCCGCCGGCGTACACGGCAACGGACCCGGCAACCCCAACGCCAGCCGGCCCATGTTCACCGGATGCATCCCGTCCACGTCCTTGTCCGGGTCCAGCTCCGCCAACGCCCGGTCGTAGTCCAGGTGACCCGGAATCGGATACTGCACCAGCACCCCGTGGACCGTCTTGTCCGCGTTGAAATCCGCCAGCACCGCATGCAGATCCGCCTGCGACGCCGACGCCGGCAGATGCACGTGCGGCGACACGAACCCCAGCTCCGCCGCCTGCCGAGACTTGATCCGGATGTAGCCCGCGCTCGCGTCGTCGTCACCCACCAGCACCGTCGCCAGCGCCGGCGTCACCCCCGCCGCACGCAGCTCCGCCACCGACGCGGCGACCTCCGACAACACCTGCTCCGCCACCGGGGCACCCGGCAACAACCGCGCAGAAGACATACGACACCTCGCCCGCGGAGGCCCAGGCGGTCGACCCCCGCGACGAGCTCCCCGATGGTTCACCCATCCCCGTGCCGCCAGTCGCGTTCCCCCTCAGCCTGCCACAGCCTCCACCGCCACCGCATCCACCACCGACTGCCACCCCGGCAACGCCGCCAGCAAACCGTCCGCCCGCCGCCGCCGATCCGCCGCCGACGCCACACCCAGATCAGCCAGCACCGCCCCGAACGCCCGCTCCCACTCCGGCGCCACCACGCCCGACACCACATGACACCGCGCCCACGTCACCAGCACCCAGAACATCGCCTCCCGATGCCGGCCCGCCTCGATCAGCTCAGCCGCACCGTCGAACACCACCGGACGCCCCGCAGCGCCCAGATCCGCCCCGAACGCGAACCCCTCCCGCGGCAACCGCGACACCTCGTCGAACACCACCGCCAACCCGGCCAGATGCTCCCGCACCCGCGACGCGCCCACACCCACCCCGCCGCCGTCGAGCGTGTCCAGCAGGCCCGCGTACCGATCCGCGAACCCGAACCGCGACAACACCCGCTCCGCCCGCACGTACCGCCGCCGCACCGTCGGATCCGCCAGACCCGCCACCGCCGGCCACACCGCCAGCAACGACGTCGGAAACACCCACGCCAGCACCTGCTCCGCCACCGGCGCCGAACCGCCCACCGCCCGCAACCCGGCCTCGATGCGCCGCCGCACCCCCGCGCACCGCTCCCGCACCCACACCGGATCCGCGAACCCCGCCGCCACCCGCTCCCGCACCGCGGCCAGCCGCCCCGACGGATCCGCGATCACCCCATCGGTACGGAACATCGGCGCGAACACCCACGACCCCAGCACGTCCTCCGGGCCACCCAACTCCTCCCACGTGACGGTGCTGACCTCCAGCAGCACCCCCCGGTGCACGAACTTGCCCACCTTCACACCGGGCTCCCGGCGTACCAGCAGCACGTCCACGTCCGACCACACCGGCAGCACCGCGTCGTCCGGCAACCCCACAGTCGACCCGCTGAACAACGCCCCCTCGATCGACGGATCGACGCGCATCCGCTCCCGCACCCACCCGACAGCCACCGCCCGCGCCGCACCCACCCGCATCTCGCCGATCCTGCCAGCGCGCCACCCCACACGCCGCCCGCCGCACGACAGTCACCGCCGCGGCGCCAGCCCCGACAACGCCCGGTTGGTACGGTTCGCCGCCACCGCCGCCCGCTGCTGACCCGCCGTCACCTCGATGTACGTCTGCGACGACGCCAACGACGCGTGCCCCAGCAACCGCATGATCTCCGCCGCGCTCGCCCCGTCCTCCGCCAACCGCGTCGCGAACGTGTGCCGCAACGCGTGCAACCGCGCACCCCGTGGCACCCGGTCACCGATGCCCGCCCGCCGGTAACACGACTCCACCAGGTACTGCAGCCCACCCCGGCGCAACGCCTCACCCTGACGATCCACCAGGAACGGCGAGTCCGGCCGCACACTGCGCGACCCGAACCGGAGCCGCCGGCTGTCCAGATAACCCGCAAGCACCCGGTCCACGCCGTCCTCGATCGGCACCGTACGCGGCCGCCCGCCCTTACCCGCCACGTCCACCCGCCGCTCACCGTCGCGCCCGGCCACCGACGACACCCGCAGCGCCAGCAGCTCCGACAGCCGCAACCCCGCGCACAACGCCAGCGCCAGCACCGCCAGGTCGCGCTCCGGCCACGGATCACGCTGCCGGCCCTCCGCCCGGGCCACCGCCGCCAGCAACTCCTCCGGGGTGTCCTCGCCCCGCAGCGGCTTGGGCCGGGGGAGCGGCGTACGGGGTCGCCCCACCGCCGGCATCGGATTGCCCGGTACGACACCCTCGGCGACCAGGAACGTGAAGAAGCTGTTCCAGGTCGACCAGGCACGATGGACCGACGCGGCGGCGCGGGGAGCGGCGAACCGCGCGAACGCCGCGCGCATCACCTTGGGGGAGAGGGTGCTGACCGGTAGGCGCAGGGGAGAGGCGTCACCGGCCGCCGCCACCAGCTCGGCCACAGTGGTCAGATCCCGCCGGTACGCGGCCAGGGTGTGGGGGGAGGGCTTACGGGTGGCCCGGGCGGTCAGGAACTCCTCAATAAGAGCGCCTACCGTTCCGTCCGGTTTGTCATGCATAAGGGATATTATGCATGATTCTCGCGTTCCCGCCAGGAGGCGCATCAGGGGAGCGCGGGCGATCAAAGCCATGATCAACTCCCTCTCGCCGAGATGGCGGTAATCCCAGTGCTCCGATGCAGCCACATCGGCGAACTGGCGGCGGCTCCGGCGATCATGAGGTTGGCCGGGAGTGCCGTCTAATTTGTCGCCGCCAACTTCATGATCGGCGGACGGTGGGTGGAGCGAGGTGGGATCCGGCGGGGGATGCGCGGGTCGCCTGGTGGGTGGGCCGGCCCGATGATTGGTGCCTGGGCGCAACGGCGGCGACATCGTGTCCGGAGGTGCGAGCCGGCTCGCGGCGAGCTTGCTGCCGCTGCCAGCGCTCGCCAGGTGGAGCACGCGGTCCCGCAGCACGACAGGGGGTGACTGCTTGACCCTCCGGCACCCCGAAGGCCCGCAAAAGCGGTCACCTGCCTCGCGCGGGCGCTCGGGGAGCTCCCACCTCAGCGTTACTTGACATAATGTACATTATCGAACCGGGTGGGCCACGTCGAACCCACGGGCCGGAAAGCAAGGGTCGCTAGAGTATGGCCTGCTTTCCGGGCATGACAACCGATCCGCCGTTTTCCAGTTCCCCGCTACCTGGCCACTTAGCCTGGAACCGCAGTTCCGGGCGGTCGTCAGGAGCGTTCTCGATGGACAACCGGCACGATCACGCCGAGCAGAGGAACCCACGCCCCGAGTCCTGGAAGGTCCGGTCCCCCCATCGGATCTTCAGCAAGGCCCGCACCGCGCCCTCGCCCCTGCCGATCCCGAAACCAGCGCCCTGGCTCGTCCTCGGAATCGTCAGCACGGTGGCGCTGCTCCTGGCACTCGACCGCCTAGCTCGGTCCGGCGCCGTCCCGACCGGTCAGAGCGACTGGGAGTTGCTGGAGCCATTCCGTCTCCTCCTGATCGGTGTAGCTCGTGCCTTCGACCGGTCCACTGAGCTGTGGCGACGGATCGGGATACTGTTCCTGTTCCTGGCGGCCTTCGTCGCGTGGCGCAACTTCCGCCGTGAGTGGCTCGCACACCGTCCAGGGGCGGTCGACGTGCGTGACTTCGAGAACGCCGCGGACGCGAACGACACCGGCCGGGCGGCGTACCTGAAGAGCCGGTTCTGCCGTCAACTCGCCACCACCAGCATCTATCCGCCGTACGCGGGCCCGACGACCCTCCCGGCGCAGAACTTCCTCGATGTCCTCGGCGAGGAGCCGGGAACGTTCACGAACCCGTTGGCGGTCCTGCCGAAGTTCATGGCGCGGCTCTGGCCCCGGACGGGTTACATGATCAGGGCGACTCTCCAGGAGCGGAAGCAGGAGCCCTGTTACGGCGTCTCGGTCACGGTCACGTCGTTCGCTGGTGCCACAGGCAGCGCGACGACTACCGAGTGGGGCATGACCTGGGAAGACGCCACGTGTAAGGCGGCCTACTGGACGATGGCCAAGATTCTGCCGGTGACTCGCCTGGCTGATGAGGCACCGTGGCGGACGTGGCGACTCCGCGACCTGCCGACCGGGCTGTTCGAGGCGTACAACGAGGCCAAGAAGCGGCACGACGAGCGGCGTCTCGACGACGCGCTCTGGTGGTATCGGGAAGCTCTTCGCCTGGACCCCTTCAACTCCGACATCCGCATGATGGTGGCCAGCGTTCAGGAAGACCTGGGTCTGTTCCTCGCCGCCCTGGACACGTACCACGGGGCACTCTGCCTCGGTGAGTTGGAGAGCCGCTACACCGCCTCGCTCTGGACCCGCAGACGGGACCGGTGGAGGCACCCCTTCCGCTACCCCATCTCGATGCTGTGGGCCATCCGCCGTCGCCGGGAGCTCATCCGCCTGCGCTACCAGTACGCGAAGACTCTGGCGTATTCGGAACGCACAGCGGAGGACTGGTTCGCCGTCGATGCCGTCGGAGAGCGGAAGGTTCTCCGCGACCAGATCAAGGATCGGTTGATCGCGGTCTTCGTGGGGCGGTACTGGCCGTTGTTGTCTTCCTTTCGCGATGCGGCGGACCGTGCCGAGGCGCAACAGCAGGTCAAGGAGATGCTAGGTGCCCCGGCCACCGCTCGGGTGCTGCTCAACCTGGCCGCGCTCCAGGAGTTTCACCGGTTGCACGAGGACGCAGCCCTGGCGTGGTTGGTCCGCGGAACCCGCTCCGAGGTGACCAGAGGCCTGCTTCGCTTCGCGCGAGACGTGTGGGCGCCGCTCCGGCTCGCCCGCGCCGTACACGACTTGGCCCAGGACCAGCTGACGGTTGCCGGCGTCGAGGTCGGCTGGTTTGCCGAGCAGAAGCTGATGGCGATGCGCGGAACCTGCGACGCTGGTGGCCGCGACGGCTGTACCGGCGAGTCGAGACGATGGTGCGGAGCTGGCCTGTCCAGCCGGAGTCGCTTCGCGACGCCGTCATCCGCGCACAGCGTCGTCATCGGCTCGGCCCGGGGCGTCTGGGCTACCTGGACTACTACCAGGCGGCGGCTGCATACGCCTACGGGCTGTACGGCTATCTCCCCGTTCCCCCACCGAGTCCGGCGGCAGGTGTCGCTCCCGCTCCTCCCGGCGAACTCGGTGACGACCAGCGCCAACGCTTGCTGACCGAGTACGCGGTGATCGAACTCCAGGCCGTGCTGGCCAGCGCTGGCAGCAAGGTCGCCGGGCAGGTCTCGCTCCAGGCCACCACGCAGACCGGTGTGGCCTCACGGCTGCGCAGTTGGATCGCCAGCAGTGACCCGGACTTCGGTCGCCTCCGCGGCAGTGACGACTTTCGGTTCCTTCAACTGGACCTGGACCAGCCGATGCGATCGGTCCTGCGGCGCCCCGAGAACGTCACCCGTATTCGGATCGCGGCGTATGTCAAGAAGCTGCTTCACGACGGGGCGGCGCTGCTGGAGCGAAACTGGCACCAGCGTTGTGAGCCGCCGTGGCGGGCGGATGTCCACGACCTGATCAAGTGGCTCGAGCTGGATGATCGGACATGGCGGCTGCTGGCGAGGATGGCGGAGGACCGCGCTTGGTACTGGCTGCACCGGGCGCAGTTCTGCCGGCTCGTCACCGAGGCGGTGGAGCTCGTGCACGTCGCGGATCTCCGCTTCCCGCCACCTGTGCCGGTGTTCGACGAGTTGGTCATCGAGAAGCCGGACGGCCTGGAGTCGCTGTCTCGACGCGACCAATCCGTCGAAGCCCGGGTGGCTGAGCTGACCCGGCACGTGGACGAGGTCGTCCAGCAGGTCGGCCGGGTGACCGCGACGCTGAGCGCCGCCACCGCTGAGGTCGGCCTGGCGACCTTGAGGCGGGTCGACGCGGAAGGAGAGAGGCCGGGCGTCGAGCGCCTGCGCGCGGTCTGCGGCCGGCGTGCCGCGCACTGGCAGCAGGTAGTCGACATCCTGTCTGATGATCGGCTGCGGGTCGAATTCGTCGACCCGGTGAACATTCAACTTGAGCCCTGAAGGGACGTGCCCGCGCATCCTTGTCGTGGGGCCCTCCGCCGGGCCTCTCCCCTGTGCTGCCGTCCGGCGGTCAGGCGCCGACGTAGTCGGCCAGGTGTTCGCCCGTGAGCGTCGACCGGGCCGCCACGAGATCCGCCGGGGTGCCCTCGTAAACGATCCGGCCGCCGTCGTGTCCGGCGCCCGGACCGAGGTCGATGATCCAGTCGGCGTGCGCCATGACGGCCTGGTGGTGCTCGATCACGATGACGGACTTCCCCGTGTCGACGAGCCGGTCGAGCAGGCCGAGCAGTTGGGCGACGTCGGCCAGGTGCAGGCCGGTGGTGGGTTCGTCGAGGACGTACACGCCGCCCTTGTCCCCCATCCGGGTGGCGAGCTTGAGCCGCTGCCGTTCGCCGCCGGACAGCGTGGTGAGGGGCTGACCGAGCGTGAGGTAGCCGAGGCCGACGTCGGCGAGCCGGTCGAGGATGGTGTGGGCGGCCGGGGTGCGGGCCTCGCCGTCGCTGAAGAACGTCTCGGCTTCGTCGACGGACATGGCGAGGACCTCGCTGATGTCGCGTCCGCCGAGGTGGTAGTCGAGGACGGCGGGCTGGAAGCGCTTGCCTTCGCAGTCCTCGCAGGTGCTGGCGACGCCGGCCATCATGCCGAGGTCGGTGTAGATGACGCCGGCGCCGTTGCAGGTCGGGCAGGCGCCTTCGGAGTTGGCGCTGAACAGGGCGGGTTTGACGCCGTTGGCCTTGGCGAAGGCCTTGCGGATGGGGTCGAGCAGGCCGGTGTAGGTGGCGGGGTTGCTGCGGCGGGAGCCGCGGATGGCGGTCTGGTCGACGCTGACGACGTCCTCGCGTTTGGCCAGTGAGCCGTGGATGAGGCTGCTCTTGCCGGAGCCGGCGACGCCGGTGACGACGACCAGGACGCCCAGGGGGATGTCGACGTCGACGTCGCGCAGGTTGTGGGTGCGGGCGCTGCGGATCGGCAGGGTGCCGGTGGGCGTACGCAGCTTGTCCTTGAGGGTGGCGCGGTCGTCGAGGTGGCGGCCGGTGGTGGTGTCGCTGGCGCGCAGGCCGGCGACTGTGCCTTCGTAGCAGATGGTGCCGCCGGCGGTGCCGGCGCCGGGGCCGAGGTCGACGACGTGGTCGGCGATGGCGATGGTCTCGGGTTTGTGTTCGACGACGAGGACGGTGTTGCCCTTGTCGCGGAGTTGGAGCAGGAGGTTGTTCATGCGGGCGATGTCGTGCGGGTGCAGGCCGATTGTGGGTTCGTCGAAGACGTAGGTGACGTCGGTGAGGGACGAGCCGAGGTGGCGGATCATCTTGGTGCGCTGGGCCTCGCCGCCGGAGAGGGTGCCGGCGGGGCGGTCGAGGCTGAGGTAGCCGAGGCCGATCTCGACGAAGGAGTCGAGGGTGTCCCCCAGTGCCTTGAGCAGCGGGCCGACGGAGGGTTGGTGCAGGTCGCGTACCCAGGTGGCGAGGTCGCTGATCTGCATGGCGCAGGCGTCGGCGATGTTGATGCCGTTGATCTTCGAGGAGCGGGCTTCGGGGGCGAGCCGGGTGCCGTCGCAGTCGGGGCAGGTGGTGAACGTGACGGCGCGTTCGACGAAGGCGCGGATGTGGGGCTGCATGGCGTCGACGTCCTTGGCGAGCATCGACTTGCTGATGGCGGGGATGAGGCCGGTGTAGGTGACGTTGATGCCGTCGACCTTGATCTTCGTGGGCTCCTTGTAGAGCAGGTCGTCGAGTTCGCGTCTGGTGTAGTCGCGGATGGGCTTGTCGGGGTCGAACAGGCCGCTGGAGCGGAAGGTGCGGCTGTACCAGCCGTCCATGCTGTAGCCGGGGATGGTGATGGCGCCCTCGTTGAGGGAGAGCTTCTCGTCGTAGAGGACGGTGAGGTCGAAGTCGGTGACGGCGCCGCGGCCCTCGCAGCGGGGGCACATGCCGCCGAGGCGGTTGAAGGTGCCCTTCTTGGTCTGGGTCTTGCCGGGGCCGCGGTCGACGGTGATGGCGCCGGCGGCGCGTACGGAGGGGACGTTGAAGGAGTAGGCGTTGGGTGGGCCGATGTGGGGGTCGCCGAGGCGGCTGAACAGGATGCGCAGCATGGCGTTGACGTCGGTGGCGGTGCCGACCGTGGAGCGGGGGTCGGCGCCCATGCGTTCCTGGTCGACGATGATGGCGGTGGTGAGGCCTTCGAGGATGTCGACCTCGGGGCGGGACAGGGTGGGCATGAAGCCCTGGACGAAGGCGCTGTAGGTCTCGTTGATGAGGCGCTGGGACTCGGCGGCGATGGTGCCGAAGACCAGTGAGCTCTTGCCGGAGCCGGAGACGCCGGTGAACACGGTGAGGCGGCGTTTGGGTATCTCGACGTCGACGTTGCGCAGGTTGTTCTCGCGGGCGCCGTGGACGCGGATGATGTCGTGGCTGTCGGCGTGGTGCAGGCCGGTGGTGGCCTTGCTCATGGTCTCTCCGTCCGGTGGTGCGGGTGTCAGTCGAGCCAGCGGCCGTCGCGCATCAGGGTGCGGCCGGGTAGCTCGTCGGCTTCGCGCCAGGCCTGTATGCGGTGTGGCGTGATGCGGTACCAGCGGTAGGGCGTGGTCAGGGTACGGGGGTCGAAGCCGGTTCGGGTGGCGAAGCGGTCGCCTCGGCCGGTGGGCAGGGCGTCGAGGGCGAGGGTTTCGACATCGCCGTCGATCATGGTGACGTCGCGGGTGGGGCCGAGGCCGACGCGGGCGCGGCCGCCGGCGAGGTTGCGGCCGGTGGGGCTGTCGGCCGGGGTGGCGACGAGCAGTGTGTGGCCGTCCCAGTCGAAGGACAGGGGCACGAGGTACGGGGTGCCGTCGGGTTCGGCGGTGGCGACCCAGCAGTCGACGTCGTTTTCGAGGCGGTGGGTGGTGTCCTTGCGGCGGCGGGCGCGGGTGCGGGGTGCGTCGGTCATGGGGTGGGTCAGCGCCGCTCGTTGATGCGGATGAGGTTGCCGGTGGGGTCGCGGAAGGCGCAGTCGCGGACGCCGTAGGGCTGTTCGGTGGGTTCCTGGACGACGTCGGCGCCGGAGGCCTGGAGGCGGTCGAACAGGCCGTCGAGGTCGTCGGTGGCGAGGGTGAGCGCGCCGTAGCTGCCCTTGGCGATGAGTTCGAGGATGGTGCGGCGTTCGTCGTCGGTGATGCCGGGGTCGGCGGCCGGCGGGTGCAGGACGATGCCGGTCTTGGGCTGGTTGGGTGGGCCGACGGTGAGCCAGCGCATGTTGTTGTAGCCGACGTCGTTGCGCAGTTCGAAGCCGAGGGTGTCGCGGTAGAAGGCGAGGGCGGCGTCGGCGTCGGTGTGGGGCAGGAAGGCGTAGTGAATGGTGATCGTCATGGTGGTCACGCTAGTGGTGGTCGGCCGGTGCGGGCTTCTCGATTCCTGATCGGTCGGGTCGCCTGTTTGGTCAGGCACGGGGGTGGTTCGGCGGTGTCGGGTGCGTGGCGGGCGCGGTAGGCGCTGGGTGGTTCGCCGACGAGTTCGGTGAAGCGGGTGCTGAAGGTGCCCAGGGACTGGCAGCCGACGGCGAAGCAGACGTCGGTGACGCTGAGGTCGCCGCGGCGCAGCAGGGCCATGGCGCGTTCGATGCGGCGAGTCATGAGGTACGCGTACGGGGATTCGCCGTAGGTCTGGCGGAACTGCCGGCTGAGGTGGCCGGCGGACATGTGTTCGCCGCGGGCGAGGGCTTCGACGTCGAGGGGTTTGGCGTATTCGCGGTCGATGCGGTCGCGGACGCGGCGCAGCCGGGTGAGGTCGCGCAGCCGTTGGGCGAACGCGGGGTCGTCGGTTGCCGGGTGCGGTGGCACGTCCGCATCCTGCCTGGTGGGCGGTGGGGTCGTCCACCTGTTCGAGCGGCGAGTCGCCGCGCGGGTGCACCCGCGCGGCAGGTGCACCCGCGCTGTCGGTCAGCGCAGCCGGCGGGCGGTGAAGCGGGTGGGTGGGTCGGCGATGGCGTCCTGGGCGGCGACGAGTTGCAGTTCGCGGGTGCCGGCTTCGAGGGTCGCCTCGAGTACCGCGTAGATCGAGTTGGTGGTGCGTTCCAGTGCGGTCTTCGGTGAGCCGGTGGTGGCGAGGTGGGCGAGGTAGAGAGCGGCGGTGACGTCGCCGCCGCCGTTGGGGGCGATCGGCAGCAGCGGGGTGGTGACGGCCCAGGCGCCGTCGTCGGAGACGGCGACGACTTCCAGGTGGCCGGCGGGCAGGTCGCCGTGCAGGACGCTGGTGACCAGGACGTGCCGGGGGCCGGTGGCGCGGACGGTGTCGACGGCGGCGAGCAGGTCGTCGACGGTGTCGGTGGTGCGGCCGGCGAGGAATTCCAGCTCGAACTGGTTGGGGGTGACGATGTCGGCGCGCGGGACGACTGTGTCGCGGAGGTATTCGGGGATGCCGGGGCGGACGAACATGCCGCGGCCGACGTCGCCCATGACCGGGTCGCAGCAGTAGAGGGCGGCCGGGTTGGCGGCCTTGACGCGGGCGACGGCGTCGAGGATGACGGCGCCGACGGCGGGGTCGCCCTGGTAGCCGGAGAGGACGGCGTCGGCGGTGCCGAGCACGCCGCGGTCCTCGATGCCGGCGATGACGTCGGCGACGTCGGTGGGGGCGAGCAGGGGGCCGCGCCAGGCGCCGTAGCCGGTGTGGTTGGAGAAGTGCACGGTCAGGACCGGCCAGACCTCGTGGCGGAGGCGTTGCAGCGGGAACACGGCGGCGGAGTTGCCGACGTGGCCGTAGGCGACCGACGACTGGATGGACAGGATCTTCACCCGGTCATCGTCGCATCCCGGGCCGGGGATGACTGCCGGTGGTGGGGTGATGACGGGCCGGGACGGCGGTGACCGTTCGGCGCAGCGTTTCGGCCGTCCGGCGCGGGGCGGGTTTGGGTGCAGCGTGCGGCAGGGGCATGAACCGGGGTGTTCTCGCCATCCGGACGGAGGAAGCACTGATGCTTTCCGCACTCGATCGTCGGCACACCGTCGCGCCGCCGGGGTACAGCCGTTGGCTGATTCCTCCGGCGGCGCTGGCGATTCATCTGTGCATCGGGCAGGTCTACGCCACGAGCGTGTACAAGAACTCCCTGATCGCGCATTTCGACACCGGTCAGACGGCGATCGGGGTGATCTTCAGTATCGCGATCGTGATGCTGGGGTTGTCGGCGGCGGTGGCCGGTACGTGGGTGGAGGCGAACGGGCCGCGTAAGGCGATGTTCGTCTCGGCGTGTTTCTGGGCGGCGGGGTTCCTGGTGGGGGCGCTGGGTATCGCGACCGGGCAGCTGTGGCTGCTGTATCTGGGGTACGGGGTGCTGGGCGGGATCGGTCTGGGGATCGGGTACATCTCCCCCGTCTCCACGTTGATCAAGTGGTTCCCGGACCGGCCGGGTCTGGCGACCGGCTTGGCGATCATGGGGTTCGGTGGTGGGGCGATGGTGGCCTCTCCCCTGTCCCGGCAGCTGCTGTCGTTCTACGACCCGGGCTACGACCCGGCGAACAGCGGTTCCACGGCGTCGGGGCCGGCGTTGGTGTGGTTGTTCGTGACGCTCGGCGTCGGCTACTTCGTGATCATGATGTTCGGGGTGTTCAACGTGCGGGTGCCGGCGCCGGACTGGCGGCCGGCCGGGTTCGACCCGGCTCGGGTGGCGGACAAGCCGCTGGTGACGACGGCGAACGTGTCGGCGGCCAACGCGGTCAGGACGCGGTCGTTCTGGCTGCTGTGGGTGGTGCTGTTCTGCAACGTGACGGCGGGTATCGGCATCCTGGAGCAGGCCAGCCCGATGATCCAGGACTTCTTCCGCGAGGGTGGCACGTCGGCGGTGTCGGTGGCGGCGGCCGGCGGGTTCGTGGGGCTGTTGTCGCTGTTCAACATGGCGGGCCGGTTCGTGTGGTCGTCCACCTCGGATGTGATCGGCCGCAAGCCGATCTACATGGTGTACCTGGGTGTGGGCATGGTGCTGTACCTGCTGCTGGCGCTGGTGGGGCAGACCGCGACGGCGTTGTTCGTGCTGCTGGCGTGCGTGATCCTGTCGTTCTACGGCGGCGGGTTCGCCACCGTGCCGGCGTACCTGCGGGACCTGTTCGGCACGTTCGAGGTGGGTGCGATCCACGGCCGGCTGCTGACCGCGTGGTCGGCGGCGGGCGTGGCCGGGCCGCTGATCGTCAACGCGTTCCTCGACGCGCAGGGCGAGCCGGGCACGTTGACCGCGGCGGCGTACCGGCCGGCGCTGTTCACGATGGTCGGCGTGCTGGCGGTGGGTCTGGTGGCGAACCTGCTGGTGCGGCCGGTGCCGCAGCGTTACCACGAGCCCGCGTCCGGGCGGGACGAGACGGGACCGGGGCAGCCGGTGACGGCGGAGAGGAGCGGATCGTGAACGAGCGGACCGGTGGCGGGCAGCGGGCCCGTCTGGTGGTGTCGTGGCTGGTGGTGTCGGCGCTGCTGGGCTACGGCGTGGTGCAGACGCTGATCACGGCGGCGAAGCTGTTCACCCAGTAGGAGACGCGACGCGGCGGCCCGGGGGTGGAGATCCCCGGGCCGCCGCCGGGTCAGAGACCGCCGCCGACGCGCAGGACCGCGCCCGTTGTGTACGAGGCGTCCGGGCCGAGCAGGTACGCGATCGCGCCGGCGACCTCCTCGGGTTCCCCTGCACGGCCCATCGGGATCCGGCCCGCGGCGGTGTCGGGCCGGTCGGGCACTCCGGAGCGGGCGTGGATGGTGGTGCGGATGATCCCGGGGGCGACGGCGTTGACGCGGACACCGTGCGGCGCGAGTTCCTTGGCCAGCCCGACGGTGAGGGTGTCGGTGGCGGCCTTGACGGCGGCGTAGTGCACGTACTCGCCGGGCGAGCCGAGCGTCGCGGCCACGGAGGAGACGTTGACGATGGCGCCGCCGCGGGTGAGCCGCCGGGCCGCCTGCTGGGCGCACAGCACGTACCCGATGAGGTTGACGTCGACGACCTCGCGCAGGTCGTCGACGCGCAGGTCGGTGAACGGGCCGATCGGGCTGGTGACGCCGGCGTTGTTGACCAGGCCGGTGAGCGGGCCGAGCCGGTCGGCGGCGTCGAAGATGCGGCGTACCTGGTCGGGGTCGGTGGTGTCGGCGGCGACGGTGACCGCGCGGCGGCCGGCGGCGCGCACGTCGGCAGCCACGGATTCGGCGGCGGTGTGGTCGGTGCGGTAGCCGATGACCAGGTCGTGGCCGTCGGCGGCGAGCCGGCGGGCGGTGGCCGCGCCGATGCCGCGTCCTCCCCCGGTGACGATGGTGACGGAGGTCAATGCCCTTCTCCCCTGCCTTGCGGTGGGGGCGACGTTACCGTGGGCGGGACCATCCGGGGTGGAGAGGACTGTCACATGGGGCGCGCGTTGGTGCTGGGTGGCGGCGGGGTGACCGGGGTGGCCTGGGAGCTGGGTCTGCTGGCCGGGCTGGCCGGGCACGGCCTGCGGTTGGACGAGGCGGACCTGGTGGTGGGTACGTCGGCCGGGTCGGTGGTGGGGGCGCAGGTGCGTTCGGGTACGCCGCCGGCGCGGTTGTACGAGGCGCAGCTGCGGCCGCCCCGCGACGAGGTGCCGGCCCGGCTCGGGACGGGCGTGCTGTTGCGCTGGGCGTGGGCCGGTGGGCGGGGCCGGGACGCGGCGCGGGCCCGGGCACGTATCGGCGCGATGGCGTTGTCGGCGCGTACCCCGTCGGAGCAGTCACGGCGGGCGGTGATCGCGGCGCGGCTGCCGTCGCCGGACTGGCCGGCGGCGCGGCTGCTGGTCACCGCCGTGGACGCGGCCTCCGGCGAGTTCGTGGTGTTCGACGCGGACAGCGGGGTGCCGCTGGTGGACGCGGTCGGCGCGAGTTGCGCGGTGCCGGGGGTGTGGCCGCCGGTCACAGTCGGCGGCCGGCGCTACGTCGACGGCGGGGTCCGCTCGCCGGTGAACGCGGACCTGGCGGCCGGGTGCGGGCAGGTGGTGGTCCTGGCGCCGACGCGCGCGGCGGTGGGGCCGATGCCGCGGCTGTCGGCGCAGGTGGCGCCGCTGCGGGAGGCGGGGGCGCGGGTGGCAGTGGTGTCGCCGGACCGGGCGGCGCGGACGGCGATCGGCCGCAACGTGCTGGACCCGGCGCGGCGGGCGGCGTCGGCGCGGGCCGGGTTCGCCCAGGCCGACGCGGTGGCCGACGAGGTGGCCGCGGTGTGGCGCTGACCGGGCGTGCAGCACGGCGCGGCCTGACCGGCGCCGCAGCTCAGGAGACGCCGGTCAGGCGGCTCAGGCGCCGGTTGAGGTAGCGCTGTTCGGGCAGGCTTCCGGTCAGCCGTGCGGCCAGCCGGTAGTGCTCGGCGGCGGCCTGTGGGTCGCCGTGGAGTTCCAGCAGGTGCGCGCGGACGGCGTGCAGCCGGTGGTGGCCGCGCATCGCCGGGTCGGCCAGCAGCGAATCGAGCAGCGCCAGCCCGACGGCGGGGCCGTGCGCCATGGCCACCGCGACGGCCTGGTTGAGCGTGACGAACGGGCTGGGGGCGACCCGGCTCAGCATGTCGTAGAGGACGCTGATCTGCAGCCAGTCGGTGTCCGGGAAGGCCGGTGCCTCGGCGTGCACGGCGGCGATGGCCGCCTGGAGCTGGTAGCGGCCCACCGGGCCGTGGGGCAGGGCCCGGCCGAGCAGCGTGACGCCCTCGTCGATGAGGTCGCCGCGCCAGCGGGAGCGGTCCTGGTCGGCCAGCGGCACGAGGTCACCGGCGGCGTCGGTGCGGGCGGGCGACCGGGCGTGGGTGAGCAGCATCAGCGCCAGCGCGCCGGTGACCTCGTGGTGGCCGGGCAGCGCCGCGTGGACCTGGCGGGTGAGCCGGATCGCCTCCTCGGCGAGTTCCACGTCGACGAGCTGGTCGCCGGAGGTGCGGGTGTAGCCCTCGCTGAACACCAGGTGGCACACGTCCAGCACGGCGGCCACCCGGCCGGGCAGCGCGTCCGGCGGCGGCATGGTGAACCGGGCGCCCGCCTCGCGCAGCGTCGCGCGGGCCCGGCTCAGCCGCTGCGTCATGGTCCGGGCCGGCACCAGGTAGGCGGCGGCGATCTGCTCCACCCGCAGTCCCGCGACCGCGCGCAGGGTCAGCGCGACCTGGGAGGGGCGGCTCAGCGCCGGGTGGCAGCACAGGAACAGCAGCCGCAGCGTGTCGTCGTCCCCGGTCACGGGCGTGTCGTCGACGGGCGGCACGACGCCGGCGCCGGGTTGCCGGACCGCGTCGAGCCGCTCGCGGCGGCTGCGGGCCTCCTCGGCGCGCATCCGGTCGATCAGCCGTCGCGCGGCGACCCGGATGAGCCAGGCCCGCGGTTCGTCGGGCACGCCGGTGAGCGGCCACCGGGCGGCGGCCGCCTCCGCCGCGTCCTGCAGGGCGTCCTCGCAGGCGTCGGGTTGCCCGTAGCGGCGCAGCAGCGCGGAGCGGACGTGCGGCGCCTCCCGGCGCCACACGTCCGCGAGGGGCGGGGCGTTACTGATCGGACCCGCCCGGCCACATCAGGGGCCGCAGCTCGACGGTCTCCCCCGGGCCGGCGAACTTCGCGGCGACGGCGTCGGCGCGGGCCTGGTCCTCGACGTCGATGAGGAAGAAACCGGCGAGGTGTTCCTTGGCCTCGGAGTACGGGCCGTCGGTCGCCAGCGGCGCGCCGTCGCGCCACCGGTAGAGCCGGGCGGTGCGGGGGTCGGCGAGCGCCTCGCCGACGACCAGTTCCCCGTTGGCGTGCAGCTCGGTCATCACCTGCTCGAAGTCGGCGTTGAGCCGGTCGCGTACCTCGGCGGGCAACTCCTGGTGGGCGGCGAGGTATTCGGAGGTGGGGTGGCCCCACGGCTCCGGGTTGGAGTGGATCATGATCACGTACTTCACTGTCGGTCCTTCGCGTCGTGCGGCGGTGCCTCCCCGCCGCTCGCCGGGTACGACGGAGCGGGATCGCCGATGTCTACATATCCTCGCGTCATGAGTGACGCGGTGGGTGTCGGTGACCTGGTCGAGGATTTCACGCTGCCGGACGAGACGGGCACGCCACGGCGGCTGTCGGAGTTCCTGGCCGCCGGTCCGGTGGTGCTGTTCTTCTACCCGGCGGCGATGACGCGGGGCTGCACAGCGGAGAGCTGCCACTTCCGGGATCTGGCGGCGGAGTTCGCGGCGGTGGGCGCGTCTCGGGTGGGGATCAGCCGGGATCCGGTGCAGCGGCAGGCGGAGTTCTCCCGCCGGCACGGGTTCGACTATCCGCTGCTGTCCGACGTCGACGGCGAGGTGGCGCGTGCGTTCGGGGTGCGGCGGCGGCTGCCGCTGGGCGCGCTGAGCACCCGGCGGATGACGTTCGTGATCGGCACGGACCGGCGGGTGCTCGCAGTGGTGCACAGCGAGCTGAGCATGAACGAGCACGCCGACGCGGCGCTGCGGGCCCTCGGGGGCTGATCATCGCGGTGTCGCAGCCGGCTGGTATCAAGGCTGCGTCAAACAGGTGTACGGAAGAGGGCGTGATGGCGGGTCAGGGTTTGTCCACTGACGAGATTCAGGGGATCCGGGAGGCGCTGGCCGCGGGCCGCAAGCCCCGGGTGGTGTTCACCGAGGCAGCCGGGCAGATGGCCGGGCAGCTCGGGCAGGTGGTGGAGCTGACCGACCCGGCGGCGTCGGAGGAGTTCGTGGTGGTGCGGTTCGGCCGCGACGAGCTGCCGTTCTCCCCCGCCGACGTGGCGATCGCCCCGAAGGGTGCCGGGCGGCGTCCGGCCGCCGAGGCGAAGCCGGAACCGGAGCAGCCGCCGGCCGCGCCGGAGCCGGAGTTCGTGCTGGACACGCCGCGGGTGCCGGCGCCGCGGCGGGAGGAGCCGAAGGCCGAGCAGCCGCAGGCGGAGCCGAAGCCGGCGAAGCGGGTCGTGAAGGCCGCCAAGCCGAAGACCCCGCCGGGGCTGACCGTCACGCTGGCCTACGCCGAGGGCGAGTGGACGGTGGCCGCGCAGCAGGGCACGAAGGCGCTGGCCCGGCCGTACGTGGTGAAGCCGGCCGAGGCGCTGCGGATGGTGGCGCTGGTCGACGTTCCCGGGGTGCAGGAGGCGGTGGAGCAGATCCTGGCCGCCGAGCGGGCCGAGGCCGAGCAGCAGGCGGAGAAGCTGCGCGCCGAGCTGGCCGAGATCGAGGCGCGGCTGGCGGAGCTGCGCGAGGCGCGCTGACCCCGGAACGCCCCGCGGGGCCGGTGCGACCCCCTCGCACCGGCCCCGCGCCCCTGCGCCCACAGGTCGATCAGTGTTGCGGAATGTTCTGTACCCCGATCCGGCGGCGGAACACCCAGTACGTCCAACCTTGGTACGCCAGCACGATCGGCGTGAACACCACAGCGACCCAGGTCATGATCTTCAAGGTGTACGGGGTGGACGCGGCGTTGGTGGCGGTGAGCGTGCCGGCCGCGTCGAGGGTGGACGGCATCACGTTCGGGAACAGCGCGGCGAACAGCGTCGCCACGGCCAGCGCGATCGCCACGGCGGTGCCGGTGAACGCCCAGCCCTCCCGGCGTACCTTGGCCGCGGCCAGACCGCCGAGCAGGGCGAGGGCGGCGCCGACGGCGAGCACGACGGCGGCGGCGCTGGAGCGGATGCTCAGCGACCAGCTCAGGAACGCCACGGCGGCCACGGCGGTGCCGACACCGAGCTTCACGGCGAGGGCACCGGCGCGCTCCCGGATGTCACCGGTGGTCTTGAGCGCCAGGAACACCGCGCCGTGGGTGAGGAACAGCCCCAGCGTGGTCAGGCCGCCGAGCAGCGCGTACGGGTTGAGCAGGTCGAGCAGGCCGCCGACGTACTCGTGGTCGGCGTCCAGCGGCACGCCGCGGAAGATGTTGGCGAACGCCACGCCCCACAGCACGGCCGGGATCGCCGAGCCCCAGAAGATGGCCTGGTCCCAGCGGCGCTTCCAGGACGCCTCGGGCCGCTTGTGGCGGTACTCGAAGGCGACGCCGCGGGCGATCAGGGCCAGCAGGATGAGCAGCAGCGGCAGGTAGAAGCCGGAGAACAGGGTGGCGTACCACTCGGGGAAGGCGGCGAACATGGCGCCGCCGGCGGTGATCAGCCACACCTCGTTGCCGTCCCAGACCGGGCCGATGGTGTTGATCAGGACGCGGCGCTGCCTGTCGTCGCGGCCGAGCACCGGCAGCAGCATCCCGACGCCGAAGTCGAAGCCTTCGAGGATGAAGTAGCCGGTGAAGAGCACTGCTACGAGGAGAAACCAGACGGTCGTCAGTTCCACGGTTGGGCTCCGGGGTGTCAGTAGGCGAACGCCAGCGGGCGCTCGGCGTCGTCGGTGTCGTCGTCGTCGGACTGGGGGGTGACGTCCGGTACGCCGGCGCGGGCGTAGCGGACCAGCAGTTTGAACTCGACCACCGCGAGGACGGCGTAGATGAGGGTGAACGCGGTGAACGAGGTGAGCACCTCGGTCAGGGAGACGCTGCGGGACACGCCGTCGCGGGTGAGCATCTCGCCGAAGACGATCCACGGCTGGCGGCCCATCTCGGTGAAGATCCAGCCGAAGGAGTTGGCCAGCAGCGGCAGCACGGGCATGACCAGGCCGGCCCGCAGCAGCCACTTGCTGGTCGGGGTGCGGCCCTTGCGCTGGCTCCACAGCACCAGCAGCGCGATCGCGGCGGCGGCCAGCCCGAAGCCGATCATGAAGCGGAAGCTCCAGTAGGTGACCGGGATGATCGGGGCGTAGTTGCCGGGGCCGTACTGGCTGGCGTACTGGGCCTGCAGGTCGTTGATGCCCTGCACGGTGCCGTTGGGGTCGCCGGTGCCGAGGAACGACAGCAGGTACGGGATCTTGACGGCGAACAGCTCGCGGCTGCCGTCGAGGCTGCCGACGGTGAACACGGAGAACGAGGCGGGGCTCTCGGTGGTGTAGAGGCCCTCGGCGGCGGCCATCTTCATCGGCTGCACCTCGGTCATGATCTTGCCCTGGATGTCGCCGGTGAGGATGACCAGCGCCGAGGAGATCAGGACGACCCAGGAGCCGAGCTTGGTGGCGAAGCGGTATGCGCCGGTGTCGGCGCTGTCGCGGTTGCGCATCACGTGCCACAGGCCGACGGTGACCATCAGCGACCCGGCGACCAGGAACGCGCCGGCCAGGGTGTGCGGGAAGGTCACCAGGGCGACCTTGTTGGTGAGCACGGCGACGAAGTCCGTCAGCTCGGCCCGGCCACTGTCCGGGTTGATCCGGAACCCGACCGGGTTCTGCATGAACGAGTTGGCGGCGAGGATGAAGTACGCCGACAGGTTGGTGCCGATCGCGGCGGCCCAGATCGCGGCCAGGTGCAGGCGCTTGGGCAGCCGGTCCCAGCCGAAGATCCACAGGCCGATGAACGTGGACTCCAGGAAGAACGCCACCAGGGCCTCGATGGCCAGCGGCGCGCCGAAGATGTCACCGACGAAGCGGGAGTAGTCACTCCAGTTCATGCCGAACTGGAACTCCTGCACGATGCCGGTGACCACACCCATCGCGAAGTTGATCAGAAAGAGCTTGCCGTAGAACTTGGTGAGTTTGAGGTACCGCTCGTTGCCGGTGCGGTGCCACATGGTCTGGAGGATCGCCACCAGCACGGACAGGCCGATGGTCAACGGCACGAACAAGAAGTGGTAGACGGTGGTGACACCGAACTGCCAGCGGGCGACGTCCAACGCGTCCACCTGAAACCCCCAGCTGCGCATACTACGAGACGTAGTAGATACTACTCGGCGTCGTAGCGAAAGCAGCAGGGCCGCAGGGCCCCACCCGGCCCGGGACCAATGACCCTGATCACCTTGCCGGAGGACCTGCGGTCCCGGGATCCTCCTCGCCGGAGGACCCCCACCGGCTCCCCCCGCTGTGCCCGCGCGTGGGAACATCCAGCACTGATGAACAGCACCCCCTGGCGCGCGCCGCTGCTGTGGCGGAGCGCGCAGACGCTCGCCCGCGCCGTCGTCGGGCTGGTCGGCCGGCTGGAGGTCACCGGCGACGTGCCCGACGCGCTGCGCCACGGCCCGCTGGTCCTGGCCGCCAACCACATCAGCCCGTTCGACCCGGTGGTGCTCGCCGCCGCCTGCCGGGTCCGGCGCGTCGCGCCCCGGATCATGGCCACCGGCGGTCTGTTCCGGGCCCCGGTGATCGGGTCGCTGATGCGCCGCGCCGGGCACATCCGCGTCGACCGGGGCACCTCCGCGGTGCACCGGTCACTGGAGGTCGCCGCCGAGGCCGTGGCCGGCGGCTCGGTGGTGGTGGTCTACCCGGAGGGACGCATCGGGCTCGACCCGGGCATGTGGCCCGAGCGGGGCAAGACCGGCGCCGCCCGGCTCGCCTTCGCCAGCGGCGCCGCCGTGGTCCCGGTCGCCCAGTGGGGCTCGCACGAGGTGCTCCCCTACCGGGCGCCCAAGGGCATGCTGCGTGCGACAGCCCGGGCGATCGTCCGCCGGCCCGCCATCCGGGTGCACTTCGGCGCCCCGGTGCCGCTGGACGACCTGCGGTCGGGCTCCCCCGGCGCGGCCCGGCAGGCCACCGACCGGATCATCGACGCGATCACCGACGACCTGGTGCCGCTGCGCCCCGACGAGCCGGACCGGCCGCGCCACGTCGACCCGGGCCGGCCGGTCGACACCGCCCGCGCCCACCGTCGCCACCGCGCCGGCTGAGGCATCCCGGCGCCGGTGGCGGGTATCAAGTCCTCGCGCCCCTTCAGGTGGAGAGGACCTGGTCATGACCGCTGTCCGAGCACTCGTTCTCAACTGCACCCTGAAGCGCTCCCCGGCGACGTCCAGTTCACAGGTGCTCGGTCAGGAGGTGCTCGACGCGCTGGCCGAGCAGGGTGTCGACGGCGAGATCGTCCGGGTGGTCGACCACGACGTGCGCTTCGGGGTCTCCGTCGACGAGGGCGACGGCGACGGCTGGCCCGGCATCCGCGCCAAGCTGCTCGCCGCCCAGATCCTGATCATCGCCACGCCGATCTGGCTCGGTCAGCCCTCGTCGGTGACCAAGATGGTCCTCGAACGGTTGGACGCCGAGCTGTCCGAGACCGACGACCAGGGCCGCCTGCGCACCTACGGCAAGGTTGGCGGGGTGGCCGTGGTCGGCAACGAGGACGGCGCGCACCACACCATCGCCGAGGTGCAGCAGGCCCTCAACGAGGTGGGGTTCACCTGCCCGGCCGCCGGGGCCACCTACTGGGTCGGGGAGGCGCTGCACAAGACCGACTACGTCGACGCCCGCCCCAAACCCGACACGACCGGCCGCACCACCGCCGCGCTGGCGCTCAACAGCGCCCACCTGGCCCGGCTGCTCGCGGACCGGCCCTACCCGCCACCCGGAACCCGCGGCGCAGGCACCGAACCCAGCAGCCAGTCCGGCTGACCCGGCGCCCCCTGCCCGCACCCGACCCGACCCCGCGGCCCGCTACTCCGCCGTCGATCTTGCAATTGGTGCCCCGGCAAACCCGGCCAAACGCCCCCGACGAGGGGCCGCAAGTGCAAGATCAGCGAGGCGAGGGCGGGGCGGGCAGGGTGGGTCAGGGGGTGGTGCGCAGCCGGTCGTCGAGTGCGGCCAGGTCCGGGACGAACCACACCTGGTCGTGCCGGTTCGACTCGGCCACCAGCGCGCGCAACGCGTCGCTGCGCTCCAGGTGGGCGGAGATGTCACCGACGATCGCCAGGCGCAGCCGGTAGTTGACGAACTTCTGCATCACGTCGCCGGCGAAGCGGGTGCCGAGCGTGAAGAAGTCGGGGTCGAGCCGCTCGGCCGGCACCGCGACCACAGTCGCGCCGAGGAACGCCGCGCCGATCAGGTCCAGCGCGTCGCGCTCGGTGGCGATCGGCGGGCCGTCCGGGTCGCAGACCAGCACCTGCTCGCCGGCGCGCTCCTGCATCAGGTCAGCCACGGCTGTGCTCCCCGCCGCCGAGCAGGCCGTTGCCGCCGTCGAGCACCCCGTCGAGCAGGCGCAGCAGGTCGGCGGTGGCGGTGAGATCGCCCAGGATCATGATGGTCATGCGGTGCCGCTCCTCGTCGTGGACCGTCTGCACGCGCAGCGGACGGTCCGGGTCGTGGTGGGTGTTCACACCGGCCAGCACCAGCGTGGCGAGCCGGTCGACGGCGGCCCGGTCGACGCCGTCGAGCCGCACGACGCTCGACACCTCCGCCGCCGGCACCGAGGGCGGCGCCGGCCGGCCGGTCAGCGCGTCCAGGTCCGCGCGGGTGATCCGGTACTGCTTGCCGATCCGCGTGGCCCGCAGCCGCCCGGAGCGGATGTAGCCGCGCACGGTGCGCACGTGCAGGCCGAGCAGGTCAGCGACCTGCTCCACCGAGTACATGTCGTTACTCATCGCACCCTATCTTAGCGATGATGGGGAACGATAGGTAATTTCACCGCCCGGCCATGTCTGCGCCACCCGGGCCGGGCATACTGCCCGCGTGCAGCCCCGTCACGGCTACCTCGACGCGCCCGCGCCGCTGGCGTTCGCCCACCGCGGCGGCGCGGCCGACGGCGACGAGAACACCGCCGCCGCGTTCGCCCGTGCCGTCGCCCTGGGCTACCGGTACGTGGAGACCGACGTGCACGCCACCGCCGACGGCGTACCGGTGGTCTTCCACGACCCGACGCTGCGCCGGGTCACCGGCGAGCCGGGTCGCATCGCGGATCTGCGCTGGGCCGACCTGGCCTCGGTACGCGTCGGCGGCGCCGCCCTGGTGCCCCGCCTGGACGAGGTGCTCGGCGCCTGGCCGCAGGTGCGGTTCAACATCGACGTGAAGTCCGACGGCGGCGTGACGCCCACCGTCGCCACGGTCACCCGGGTCCGCGCGGGCGGGCGGGTGCTGCTCGCCTCGTTCAGCGACGCCCGGCTGGCCCGGCTGCGGGCGCTGGCCGGGCCGAAGGTCGCCACCAGCCTCGGCATGCGCGGCGTGGCCCGGCTGCGGCTGGCCTCGCTGCACGGACGGCCGCTACGGCTGCCCCCGTCGGTGGTGGCCGCGCAGGTGCCCGTCGCCTTCGGGCGGGTGCCGGTGGCCGACCGGCGGTTCCTCGCGTACTGCCACCGGATCGGGTTGCAGGTGCACGTCTGGACGATCGACGATCCCGCCCAGATGCACCACTTACTTGATCTTGGTGTGGATGGCATCATGACCGATCACGTCAGCGTGCTCCGTGACGTCTATCGCAGTCGCGGCCACTGGGCCGCCTGAGCCCCCGAGGACGACCCCCGATGGCCGATACGGTCACCCCCGCCGTCGCCGACCCCGCCGGACCGGGCAGCACCCGCCGCGAGCGCACCGGCTGGTACTTCTACGACTGGGCGAACTCCGCGTTCCAGACCACAGTCATCACGGTCTTCCTCGGGCCGTTCCTCACCACGGTCACCGAACTCGCCGCCGGTTGCGAGCTGGGCGCGGACAGCTGCGACGGCGCGGTGTACCCGCTGGGCATCAAGGTCGCCGCCGGATCGTTCTACCCGTACCTGATCTCGCTGTCGGTCTTCCTCACCGTGTTCGTGCTGCCGGTGATCGGCGCGATCGCCGACCGGTCGGCGCACAAGAAGCGGCTGCTCGCCGCCGCGGCGTTCACCGGCGCCGGCGCGACAATCGCGTTCGCGTTCGTCACCGGCGAGCGCTACCTGCTCGGCGGCGCGCTGTTCCTGATCGCGAACATCTCCTTCGGCGCCGCCGTGGTCGTCTACAACTCGTTCCTGCCGCAACTCGGCGGTCCCGACGAGCGCGACGGCATCTCCAGCCGCGGCTGGGCCATCGGCTACCTCGGCGGCGGCCTGCTGCTCGCGCTGAACCTGGTCGCGGTCACCATGCTCAGCGAGGAGGGCAACGCCCAGCGCACGCTGGACCTGGCCCGCTGGTCGATCGTTTCCGCAGGCGTGTGGTGGGCCGCGTTCACCCTGGTGCCGCTGCGCTGGCTGCGGGAACACCCGACCGAGGCGGCCCGCCGGGGCGGCAGCGGCGTCAACGTGCTCACCGACGGGTTCCGGCAGCTCGGGCGCACCCTGCGGGAGATCAAGACGTACCCGCTGACGCTGTACTTCCTGCTCGCGTTCCTGGTCTTCAACGACGGCATCCAGACCGTCATCACCCTCGCCAGCCAGTACGGCACCGAGGAACTGCGGCTGGAGCAGAGCACGCTGATCGTGACGATCCTGCTGGTGCAGTTCCTCGCCTTCGGCGGCGCGCTCGCCCTCGGCGCGCTCGCCAAACGCATCGGTGCCTGGAAGACCGTGCTGCTGTCGCTGGTGCTCTGGACCGGTGTGATCATCGCCGCGTTCCGGCTGCCGGCCGAGGCGCCCGTGCCGTTCATGATCCTCGGCGGCTGCATCGGCCTGGTGCTCGGCGGCAGCCAGGCGCTGAGCCGGTCGCTGTTCAGCCAGCTCATCCCGGCCGGCAAGGAGGGCGAGTACTACGGCTTCTACGAGATCAGCGACAAGGGCACCAGCTGGCTCGGCCCGCTGGCGTTCGGCCTGGTCTTCCAGCTGACCTCGTCGTACCGGGTGGGCCTGGTGTCGCTGCTGATCTTCTTCGTGGTCGGCTTCGCGCTGCTGGCCGCCGTGCCGATGCGCCGGGCCATCATCGCCGCCGGGAACACCCCGCCCCGGGTGCTCTGACCCGCCGCGCCCCCGTGGATCATCGGGGGCCTGATCAGGCGGCGTCGATGGACTAGGCTGCCCCGACGTGACCGACGACGCCGCCCCCACCTGCCTGGCCCGCCCCCTGCCGGGGCCCGGCGACGACCGGGCCGCCGGCTGCGCCGCCGCCCGCGGCGTCGACGGCCGGCCGCTGCACGCCGCCGCGCTCAAGTTCTTCTGGGGGCCGATGGACTGCGGCAAGTCCACCATGGCGTTGCAGATGAACCACAACCACGCCCGGCAGGGCCGCCGCGGCCTGGTCACCACCCGCATCGACCGCTCGCTGGGCCCGCAGGTCACCACCCGCATCGGCCTGGCCCACGAGGCCGTCGAGGTCACCGACGACCTCGACCTGCGCGTCCTGGTCCGCGACGCGTGGGCCGAGGGGGTACGCGTGGACTACCTGATCTGCGACGAGGCCTCGTTCTACAACCTCGAACACATCGAGCAGATGGCCGAGCTGGTCGACCGGTTCGACGTCGACGTCTACGCCTTCGGCCTGGCGACCGACTTCCGCTCCTGCCTGTTCCCCGCGGCGCAGCGGCTGTTCGAACTGGCCGACGAGGTGGCCCGCATCCAGGTCGAGGTGCTGTGCTGGTGCGGCCGGGAAGGGCTGCTCAACGCCCGCGTGGTCGGCGGCCGGGTGGTCCGCGAGGGCGCGCAGGTCGTCATCGGCGACACCGTGGACACCGCCGACGTGCGCTATCAGGTGCTGTGCCGGCGCCACTACCGCTCCGGGGACCTCGGCCCGCGCGGCTGAGCGTCAGAACGGGTCTCCGCACACCCGCCAGCCGCCGCCCTCCGGCACCACAGGCAGCTCCCGCTCCTCGCTGCCGCCGCCGTCCCGGTTGATCCGCACGAGCACCGTGCCGCGCGGCCGGCCCGATCGGGTCGCCACCGACACGTCGACGATCTCGTAGCCGCTGACCTGCGGAGGCGTCCGAACCCAACTGCCGAAGCCCGACTTGCTCCACCTGCCCCGGGCCTCGGCGCACAGCCGCTCGTACGCCGCGTCGGTGTCACCGGCCGCGACGTCGCGGAAGAACCCGTCGGCGGTCTCCCGCACCGGCCCGTCGGCCTGGAACACCACCTGCGCGTTCCACGCCGCCAGCCCGGCCACCCCGATCAGGCAGGTGCCCACGCCGAGACCGGCGATCAGCACGCCCGCGCGTAGCGGGCGGCGACGCCGGGCCGTGTGGTGCCACTCCCGCTGCCTGCCCATCACTGTCGACGGTAGGCAACCGGACGGTGACGCGCAGCCGGTTGCGACGCGCGCTCGTACCGGACAGCAAACGGCGGGCATCGGCGGCAGACTGTCCGCATGACAGCTCATGCCGACATCGCCATGATCAGTATCGACAGCTCCGACCCGGCCGCGCACGCCGCCTTCTACGCCAAGGCGCTGGGATGGGAGATAACCCACAGCGAGGCCGAGTACGCCATGATCGTCAAGGACGGCCCGGCGATCGGGTTCGGCCTGGTGCCCGGCTACACGCCGCCGGCGTGGCCGGACGAGAGCGGCGACAAGCGTTACCACCTGGACCTCTACGTCGACGACGTGGCGGTCGCGGAGAAGGACCTGGTGGCGGCCGGCGCGACCCGGCCCGAGTTCCAGCCCGGCGGCGAGCGGTGGACCGTGCTGCTCGACCCGATCGGGCAGCCGTTCTGCCTCTGCCCCCGCCCCCAGGGCTGACCGGTCGGCGCAGCGGGCCGCAGTGCTCCGCGGCCCGCTGCGCGGCTGGTGGCGATCAGCCGCGGCGGCGGGCCCGCGCCGCCCAGATCGCGTACGCCGGATCTCGGTCCAGGTTGTGCCGGTCCCGGTCGTAGCGGCGGGTGGTACGCGGATCGGCGTGCCCCATCGCGTCCTGCACGTCCTCCAGCGGCACCCCCTCGGAGCGGGCCGTGGTGGCGAACGCGTGACGCAGCGAGTGCGGCGACAACTTCGCCCACGCGGCGATCCCGGCCCGCTGCGCGAGGCGGCGCACCAGCCGGAACACGGCGTGCCGGTCCAACCGGCCGCCGGTGGCGGTGACCAGCAGCGGACCGGTCAGCTCCGGCACCGTGACACCCTGCGCGGCGGCCCGTACGGCCAGGTAGGCGTCGACCGCGTACGCGGTGCCCGGGGTGAGCGCGCGCCGGCGTACCTTGCCGCCCTTGCCGACGAAGCGGATGCTGCGGTGACCGCGTTCCGTGCCCAGGTCGGACACGTCCAGCGCGACCAGTTCCCCCACCCGCAGCCCCAGGTCGGCAAGCAGCGCGACGGCGGCCCGGTTGCGGGCGGCGGCCGGGCCGGTGTCGGCCTCGGCGGCGGCGATCAGCGCGTCGACCTCGTCGGGGGTCAGGCCGACGGTGGCGGAGTGGTCCCGGTCGACGCGCGGCCGGTCCGCCGCCGACACCGGGTTGGCGGGCACCGCGCCCAGCTTGACCAGGAAGTCGTACCAGCTCGACAGCGCGGACAGCCGCCGCGCGACGGTGGCCGGGGTGAGCGGACGGCCGGCGCGGCCGCGGGGTGTGGACTCCAGTTCCCGGCCGTAGGTGTTGACGTCGAGGAAGGTGGCCCGCAGCGGGTCGACTGCCTGTTCGGCGCACCAGGTCAGCCATCCGGTGACGTCGCGGCGGTACGCGTCGCGGGTGTGCTCGGACAGCCGCCGGTTGCGCAGCCACGCCTCGGTGACGTCGGCCGGACCGGCGGGCAGGGCGGCGGGGCGGGCGCGGGGCAGCACCTCGGGGCGAAGCATGTGAGAAAGGTTCTCAGCCGGCGGGGTGTTTGGCGACGAGGCGCGCTGACCGCCGGTACGCCGAAGGGGGTCGGCCGGCGCTCCGGCCTCCCCCGCTTCGGGCGTGACGTGCTCAGGCGGTGGTGAGCTGACGGTGGCCGTTGCTCTCGGCGGGCGTGCTCACAGTGATCCGGCGCGGCTTGGCGCGCTCGGCGATCGGGATGCGCAGCGTCAGCACGCCGTTGTCGTAGCCGGCCTCCAGCCGGTCGGTGTCGAGCGTGTCGCCCAGGAACAGCTGCCGGGTGAACGTGCCCATCGGACGCTCGGCAGCGACCAGCTCCACGTTCTCGCCGGTGGGACGGCGGCGCTCGGCGCGGACGGTCAGCACGTTGCGCTCGACGGTGCAGTCGATGCTGTCCGGGTCCACGCCGGGCAGGTCGAACGCCGCGTAGAAGTGGTCACCGTCGCGGTACGCGTCGAGGTGCATCACGGCGGGCCGGGCGGTGGTGCCGAAGAACTGCTCGGCGATCCGGTCGATCTCGCGGAACGGGTCGGTACGCATCAACATGACTCTTGCCTCCTCGGTTCTCCTGACCCAAGGTCTCAAGTTGAGTCCGGGTGACTCAAGTTCCTGGTTCTGTTTTAGCGCGCCTGCGCCGCGTCGTCAACTCGTCCCGCGAGCGCCTTCTCGAACCAGTGCTGCGCGTACGGGCCGCTGGTGAACGCGGGGATCTCCCGGTAGCCGTGCCGGGCGTACAGGGCACGCGCCTCGACCAGGTCGGAGCGGGTGTCCAGCCGGATCCGCGTCGCCCCGCCGCCGGTCGCGTACGCCTCGATCGCGGCGATCAGCGCCGCCCCGCCCCCGGCGCCCCGGTGCTCCGGGCGCACGTACACCCGGGTCAGCTCGGCCCAGTCCGGCTGCCACCTCAGCCCGGCGCACCCGGCGAGCCGCCCCTCGTGGCGGGCGAGCACCAGCAGCCCGGTGGGAGGGGCCAGGTCGTCGCTCGGGTCCTCGGCCAGCGCGGCGTCCACCTCGCCGGGCCGCTCCGGACGGCCGTACCAGCGGCGCACCATCTCCGCCATGTACTCGCGCAGCATCAGCGCCGCGTCCGGCCCGTCCGGGCGCACGACCTGCGTGCTCCAGCCCGTCACGGGCCGGTCCGCCAGTAGACGCCCTGCTCGCGGGTGAGCAGCATGTCGTCGATCAGGTAGCGGCGCAGCGTCACGTGGTCCGCGTCGCCGCCCTCGCACCAGCGGCGCAGCGCGTCGTCCACCTCCCGTTCCGGGTAGCGCCGCCCGGGTTCGAAGGTGCGTTCGGTGATGTGCTCCAGCAGCACGCGGCGGCGCCCCCGCTGCGCGGGCAGCCGGGTCAGCGCGCCGTCGCGCAGGAACGTGCGCAGGATCGTCTCGCGCGGGTTCGCGGCCGGCGCCGCCGGGGATGCCGCACCGGCCCGCGCGAACTCGCGCAGCCGCCCGGCGTCGACCCGCAGCCCGTCCCCGTCGTCGGTGAGCACCCCGGCGTCGGTGAGACGGCGGACGGCCACTGCGGCGTCGCGGGCGGGCAGGCCGGTACGGGCCACCACGGCCGGCACGTCCCGGGCGCCGAGCACGATCGCGGCGAACACGGTCCGGCGGCGCTCGTCGGCGAGCGCCCCGGCGAGGGCTTGAGCGGTCATGGCGGGCAGCCTGTCAGCAACCCGCCGGATCCGGCGAGGCGTTTTCCGGCCGCCGCTCCCCGGGTCGCCACGGCGGACGGCGGCCCGGCCGGTCCCCGACACCGACCGGCGCGACCGGTGCGTCCCGGCAGGTCAGGCCGCGAAGTCCACCTCGGCGGCCTCGACGGTGCCGGCGGTGCGCCCCGGAGCGGTCTGGAAACTCCAGTAGAGGTTGGTGTGGGCGATCACCTGCGCGGGCGGCGGCGCGCCGTAGGCGGACAGGTCCTCGGTGGTGTGCGCGTCGGCGACGAGCGTGGCGTCGTAGCCACGGGTGAACGCCCCGTGCAGCGTCGACCTGATGCACGCGTCGGTCTGCGCGCCGGTCACGACCAGCCGGCCCACCCCGGCGGCGGCGAGCACCGGCTCCAGGTCGGTGTCCTCGAAGGAGTCGCCGTACGCCTTGTGCACCAGCGGCTCGTCGTCGCGGCGCGACAGCTCCGGCACGATCCGCCACTGCTCACTGTCGGGCGGCAGGTCGTCGCTGCGGTGCTGCACCCACACCACCGGGACGGCGGCGTCGCGGGCCCGGTCGACCAGACCGGCGATGGTGGCGACCACGCGGTCACGGTCGTGGGCGCCGCCCACCACACCGTTCTGCACGTCGACGACGAGCAACGCGGTGTGCGGACGGCCGGTGAGCGTGGTCATGGCGACTCCTCGGGTGGTGACGGTCCCGGTCAACCTAGCCCCGGCCCCCGACACTCCCGGGCCGCGCTCACAGCCGCCGGTGCATCACGTGCAGCCCGACCCGTCCCCGCTCCGGGTGCGCGAACGCCTCCGGCACGGTGCCGATCACCGTGAAGCCGAGCCGCCGGTACAGTTCCACCGCCGCCGTGTTGGTCTCCACCACGGCGTTGAACTGCATCGCGGCGAAACCCTGCCGCCGGGCCCAGTCCAGGGCCTCCTCGCACAGCGCCCGGCCCACACCCCGGCCGCGGGCGTCCGCCGCGACCATGAAACTCGCCGTCGCCACGTGCGACCCCGGCCCGGGCCGGTTCGGGCCCATCTTCGCGGTGCCGCGCACCGCGCCGTCGCGGTCCACCGCGACCGAGGTACGCCCCGGCGGGCGCTCCACCCACACCTCGCGCACCGTCTCCGGCGGCCACCGCGGGTCGTACGGGAACGTGTCGGCGGCGGTGATGACGTCGGCGAGGATCGGCCGGACCTGGGCCCAGTCGGCGTCGGTGTAGTCACGAATCAGCATCGGCGCGCACGCTAGCCGCCGCCCCGGCCGTCCGGCCACCGGTTTCCGTCCACCCGGCCGAGGGCGGCGGGGCATCGGCGGACCACCCGCCGGGGCCATCATGGACGGGTGGCCGAATCAGTCGCCGACATCGATCGGAGCGAGGCCGCCGCACCCGGTGGCCCGCCGCCCGCCGGTCCGCGTACCGCCGCGCCCCTGGTGGTGGGCGCGGCCCTCACCGCCGTGCTGCTGTCGCTGGCCGGCCGCTACGGCTACCACCGCGACGAGCTGTACTTCCTGCTGTGCGGCCGGCACCTCGACTGGGGCTACGTCGACCAGGGGCCTCTCGTGCCGGCGCTGGCGCGGCTGGCCGACACGATCGCGCCGGGCAACCTGGTGGTGCTGCGTACCCCGTCGGCGTTCATCGGCGGCGCGGCGGTGGTCCTGGTCGCCTCGATCGCCCGGCAGTTCGGCGCCGGCCGCGTCGCCCAGACGGCCGCGGCGGTGCTCGCCGCCGCCTCGGGCATCGTGCTGGCCGGCGGCCACCTGCTCAGCACCACGAGCGTCGACCTGCTGGTGTGGCTGGCCGCCGCGCTGTGCGTGGTGCGGATGCTGCGCACCGGCGACACCCGGTGGGCGCTCGGCGCCGGGCTCGCGCTCGGCGTCGGCCTGCTCAACAAGCCGCTGCCCGCGCTGCTCGGCGTGGGCCTGGTCGCCGGTCTGCTGATCGCCGGGCCGCGCCGGCTGCTGCGGGACCGGTGGGTGCTCGCCGGCGCGGGAATCGCCGCGCTGCTCGCCGTGCCGTACGCGGTGTGGCAGGCCGCGCACGGCTTCCCGCAGCTCGACGTCGCCGCGTCGATCGCCGAGGGCGACAGCTCCTACAGCGGCCGGATCGACGCGGTGGTGCTCCAGTTCCTGATCATCAGCCCGTTCGCGGTCCCGGTGTGGGTAGCCGGGCTGGTGGCGCTGCTGCGCCGGCCGTCCTGGGCGGCGTACCGGTCGCTGGCCTGGGCGTGGCTGGTGGTGGTCGCGATCGTGGTGGTGGCCGGTGGCAAGGGCTACTACGACGCGCCGCTGCTGCTGGTGCTCACCGCCGCCGGGGTGGTGCCGGTCGTCGCGTGGGCGCGGCGGGGCGCGGCCCGGGGCCGGCAGGCGCTGCTGGTCACAGCCGCCGTGCTGATGGCGGCGAGCAGCGCGGTGCTGCTGCTGCCGACGCTGCCGGCCGACCGGCTGCCCGGGTTCGTGGTCGCTGTCAACTACGACGCGGGCGAGACCATCGGCTGGCCCGAGTTCGCCGACTCGGTGGCCGCCGTGCACCGCGCGCTGCCGCCGGCCGAGCGCGACCGGGCCGTGGTGCTGACCGGTAACTACGGCGAGGCCGGGGCGCTGGCCCGGTACGGTCCGGCCCGGGGCCTGCCCCGCGCGTACTCCGGGCACAACAGCATGGCCACGTTCGGCCGGCCGCCCGACGACGCCGACGTGGTGATCGTCGTCGGCTGGTCCCGGCCGGAGCCGCTGCGTGCCTGGTTCACCGAGGTCACCGAGGTGGGCCGGGTCGACCAGCGGGCCGACGTCGACAACGACGAGAACGGCGAGCCGATCTTCCTCGCCCGGGGCCTGCGGCGTCCGTGGTCACAGATCTGGGACACCGAGGTACGCCACGGCTCCTGAGATACTTGCCGCCATGCTCTGGGGAGTCAGCGGGCCGATCTTCCTCCTCGACTACCTCGGCGCGGTCGCCGTGGCAGTCGTGATCGCCGTGGCGGTACGCGAACTGACCGGCCGCCGTACCCGCGGTGCGACACCCGACCGGGTCGAGCTGGCGTACCTGACCGACCGGGCGCTGCTGGCCTGTCAGGTCGGGGTGGCCGCGCTGCGCCGCGCGGGCGGGGTCGACGTCGGCGAACTCGCCACCCTGCACGCGCAGGGGCCGCCCCCGGCCGGTTCGCCCGCGCTGGTGCGCGCCCTGCACACCGCGCTGCGCCGCCCGCAGACCTGGGCGGCGGTGCTCGCCGATCCCGCAGTGGGCCGGGCGCTGCGCCGTACGGTCGGGCGGCTGGTCCGCGACGGCTGGCTGCTCACCCCCGGGCAGCGGCGGCGGATCGCGCTGGGCACGGTGCCGCTGTTCGCGGTCGCCGCGGTCGGACTGACCCGGCTGGTGGACAGCGCGGTCGAGGGGCGCTCGGCGGGCGGTCCGGCCTCGGTCGCCGGGCTGCTGCTGTGCTGCCTGGCCACCGCGCTGGGTGGCTGGTGGCTGACCGAGGTGCCGGAGACCGGCGCCGCCGCCCGCCGGTTGCTGCGGCGGCTGCGCCGCGAGCACGCCGACCTGGACCCGGAGCGCCGCCCGGTCTGGCAGGGCCGGGACACCGACACGCTGCTGACCGGGATGGCCCTGTTCGGCCCCCGGCCGCTGCTCGCCGTGGACCCGGCGTTCGCCGTACAGGTGGGCGTCGACCCGGAACGGGACCGTCCGCGCCCCGACCGCAAACCCGCCCGCCGCTGACCAGACCTCTCATTTCGGGTCGATCATGAGGTTGACGGCGTTCCGCGTCCGGTTTGCCCGGCACAACTTCATGATCGACGGAGGGCAGGCAGGCCGGGGCGCCGACCGGGTTTCCTTGTCTTGAGCGCCGGGAAGGCTCGGGCATGGCCGAGACATTCGTGAGCGAAGACCTGAAGACACTGCAGGCGATTGCGCGCGGGGCCGGGATACAGGAGGTCGACCGCCTGTCGCCGGACCAACTGGTCGAGGCGCTGCGCCGCGCCGGGGTGACCGACGGCACGCAGGACCAGTGGCCGCCCCAGCCGATCGAGGACCCGGCCCACCTGGCCGGGCTGCCCCGCAGCTCGCTGAAGCAGGGCGACGAGAGCACCGGCGGCCGGGCCGCCGAGGAGTCGATCGGCGCCATGCCCGGCGAGTCCGGCACGGAGATCAACGACCGCACCGAACGCTGACCGTACGCGAGGAAGGGCCGCCCCCGGTGTTCCCGGGGGCGGCCCTTCACGCTCGACCGGACGCGGTCAGTGCATGCCGGCGGCGGCAGCCGCCTCCTCGCGGGCCCGGCGCTCGTCGCCGCTGAGCGTGTTCAGCGGCTTCTCCTTGATGAACAGCACGACGATCAGGGCGAGCAGCGCGAACGGCGCGCCGATGAGGAACATCTCCGACGTGGCGATGCCGTAGACGTCCTGCACGATCCGCAGCACCGGCTCCGGCAGGGCGGACAGGTCCGGCACCTCGGCCGAACCGCCGCCGGCCGCGATCGGCCCCAGCCGCTCCACGGTCAGCGAGGTCACCCGGTTCGCCAGGACCGCGCCGAGCGCGCTGACGCCGACCGCGCCGCCCATGCTGCGGAAGAACGTCAGCACCGAGGTGGCCGCGCCGAGTTCGGCGGCCGGTACGTCGTTCTGCGCGGCCAGCACCAGGTTCTGCAGGAGCATGCCCACGCCGACACCCAGCACCGCCATGTACACCGACAGCACCGGCACGCTGGTGTTCGCGTCGATGGTGCTCAGCAGCAGCATGCCGACCGTCATCACCGCGGCGCCGGCGACCAGGAACATCTTCCAGCGGCCGTACTTGGTGATCAGCTGACCCGCCACCGTCGAGGAGACCAGCAGGCCGAGAACCATCGGCAGGCTCATCAGGCCGGCCGCGGTCGGCGACTTGCCCAGCGAGGTCTGGAAGTACTGCGACAGGAACACGGTGCCGCCGAACATCGCCACGCCCACGAGGATGCTCGCGATCGTGGTGAGACTGACGGTGCGGTTGCGGAAGATGCCGAGCGGGATGATCGGCTCCTCGGTGCGGGACTCGACGAACACGGCGAGCGCGAGCAGCGCCAGCCCGCCGCCGACCAGCAGCGCGGTCCAGCCGGACGCCCAGTCGAACTTGTTGCCCGCCAGCGACGACCAGATCAGCAGCGTGGACACGCCCGAGGTGATCAGGAGGGCGCCGAGCCAGTCGATGCGGACCTTGCGGCGCACCACCGGCAGGTGCAGCGTCTTCTGCAGCAGGGCGATGGACAGCAGGCTGAACGGCACCCCGATCAGGAAGCACCAGCGCCAGCCGAGCCAGGACGTGTCGACCAGGACACCGCCGATCAGCGGACCGGCGATGGTGCCGACACCGAACACGGCGCCGAAGATGCCGGCGTACCGGCCCAGCTCACGCGGCGGGATCATGGCCGCCATGACGATCGTGGCGAGCGCTGTCATGCCGCCCGCGCCGATGCCCTGGATGACCCGGCTGAGCAGCAGCACCTCGACGTTCGGGGTGAACCCGGCGACGAGCGAACCGGCCACGAACAGGCCGAGGGACATCTGGATGAGCAGCTTCTTGCTGTAGAGGTCGGCCATCTTGCCCCACAGCGGCACCGTCGCGGTCATCGCGAGAAGCTCGCTGGTGACGATCCAGGTGTAGACGGTCTGGCTGCCGTCGAGGTCGGCGATGATCCGGGGCAGCGCGTTCGCCACCACCGTCGAGGCGAGGATCGCCACGAACATGCCGACCATCAGGCCGGACAACGCCTGGAGGACCTCCCGGCGTGACATCCGCGTACCCGTCTCTGCGGGCGGAACAGTGGCGGTGGTCATCGAACTCCTTGTCGTGTGCACGGGCGAGCGGCCGCGCGACGGCGGCGGCCGGTAGGAACGGCTCAGGCCGAGGCGTACGGATCGGGCAGGCCGGCGGCGACGGCGGCGAACGCCTCGGCGGTCAGTTCGCGCAGCGTCGTCGTGTCGGGTCGCTCGACCCACTGCATGAGGGCCGTGCGGAAGACCGCGCCGGCGACAGTGGTGACGAGCGTCGGGTGGCCGTGGCACGGGTCGACGCCCAGCCGGGCGGCCACCGCCGCGACGATCACCTGCTCGGTCTCGGCGTTGCCGCTGATCAGCCGCGGAAGAAGCGACGGGTTCGCCGCGATCACCCGCAGGCGCAGCAGCCACACCTCGCGGTCGGCCTCGACGGCCTCGACCACGTCGTCGAAGGCCAGCCGCAGCGCGTCGAACGCGGACAGCTCCGGCGGGGCGTCGACGATGCGGGCGGCAAGCACCTCGCGGTCGGTCGGCTGGTCGCCGAGCAGCGCCTCGTCCTTGCTGGGGAAGTAGTTGAAGAAGGTGCGGGCCGACACGTCGGCGGCCTCGCTGATCTCCTCCACCGTCACCTGGTCCAGGCCGCGTTCGGCGACCAGGCGCAGCGCGGCGGCGCTGAGGGCGGCGCGGGTCTGGCGCTTCTTGCGGTCACGCAGGCCGGGGCGGCTCTGATCCGGGGTCACGCGACGACACTACGAGCGATCTTGCAGACAGTGCAAACTTTTAGTGAGTGAAGTGACGGGCGCCGCACCGCACCGGCGCCGGAAAACGGGTTGAGAGCGGTTCCGGACGTCCCGTACGTTTCCCGCACTCCTGTCGCAGCGAAGAAGGACGACTCCGCGTGACCCCTCCTGCTCTCTAGAACCTGACACGTTCCCCACGCCTGTAGCCGGCCGTTGCGCGCCGGCTCCCCGGGCTGCCCTCGCGCGCCCGGCCACAGCGTCCGAGGCCGCGCGTGATCGGCCTCGCGTCAGGTCTTCAGAGATCAGGTCTCCATGTCATCCCAACCGCATATCGTGCTGCCCTGGGTCGTACGCCGGACCCGCCTTCCGCTGCTGTCGCTGCGCTGCGCCGTCTGCCGGGCGGAGTCGGCCACCGCCGCCAAGGGCCGGTTCCGCGTCAACGCCAACGGCAAGCTGCTGGACGTGTGGCTGCTCGTCCGGTGCGTGTCCTGCGACCGCACCGTCAAGCTCACCGTCCGGGAGCGGGCGACCGTCAGCTCGTTCGATCCCGCCGAGCTGCACGGCCACCACGTCAACGATCCCGCCCTGGTGGCGGCCACACTGCTGGATCCGGCGTTCGCCCGGCGCTGCCGCTTCACCCTGGACTGGACGGACGCGTGGACGCTGGACGCGCCCACGGTGCCGCTGGACCGGTGGCCGGTCCAGGTGGACGTCACCTTCGATGATCCGGTGCCGGTACGCCCGGACCGGCTCATCGCTCGCCGGTTCGGCCTCACCCGGTCCGAGGTGCTGCGCCGGGTCAAGTGCGACATCCCGCTGAAGCGTCCGACGAGCACCGCCTTCACCTTCACCGTGCTGGCGGAGGACTGACCGGGGCGTGGTCGCGGCGGCACCCGGCCGCCGCGACCACGCATCACCCGCCGCTCGCCGTGGCGAGTTCGGCCTCGATCAGATCGGCGGCCCGGTCGGCGCCGCCGGCGGCGCGGGCCTGCCGCTTCAGCTCGGCACTACGCGCCACCACGGCGGGGTCCGCGGTGAGGGCGAGCAGCGTCTCGCGCAGCTCCGCGGCGGTGACGGTGGCCGAGTCGACGACCCGGGCGACGCCGAGGGATGCCAGCTGCTCGGCGTTCGCGAACTGGTCGGCCGCCTGCGGTACGGCGATCATCGGCGTCCCGCAGTAGAGACCTTCGCTGCTGCCGCCCATGCCGGCATGGGTGACGAAGGCATCCGCCTGCTCCAGTACGGCCAGCTGCGGCACCCACCGGTGCACCTCGACGCTGTCCGGAACGGGGCCGAGCTCGGCGGGATCGACGTGCTTGCCGATCTGGAGAACCGTGTGCCAGCCGGGCAGGTCACCGAACGCGGCGACGCAGCGGCGGTAGAACTCGGGCTGCCGGGTGAAGGCGGAGCCGAGCGAGACGAGCAGCACCTTGTCTGCGCGCTCCGGTCGTACCCAGGAGCCCTGGTCGGAGCGGTCGCCCAGGACCGGGCCGACGAAGCTGTAGACCGACCGGTCCACGCGGTCGGCGTTCGGCTGGAGCGCCTCCGGCGGCAGGACGAGGCTGCGCACCGGCCGCCCCTGGAACGCCATGCTGTCGGTGACCGACGAACCCTCAGCGGTCAGCCACGCCGTGAACCGCTGGTAGTAGTCGGCGCCGCGCGGATCTGCCCGCATCGCCTCCACGGCGGGCGCCATCTCCTGCTCGTAGCCGTCCCAGGCGACGAACGTCGAGGACAGCTGGACGGCCGGAATCCCCCACTGCTCGCCGAGTAGCCGCGCCGGCGCGCCGGCGATGTCGTAGAGGAACAGGTCCGGCCGGTCGTCGGCGTAGGCGGTCCGTAGCTGCGGCAGCATGGCGACGGCGTCGTCGAGGAAGAGCGTGAGCTGTGCGATCGGGTCGTCGATGCCGGCGCCGCCGTCGGCGGGCAGCGTCGAGGCGTACGGCTTCAGCTCCGCGCCGGTGGCCCGGACGACCTCGGCGAAGGCGGGATCGTTGGCGTAGGTGACCCGGTGGCCGCGCCGCACGAGGGTACTGATGATCTCCAGGCTCGGGTTGACGTGGCCGTGGAACGGAATGCTGACCATGGCGATGTGCGGCAAGTGATCTCCTGATCTCCACTGAGACGAGACGTCCCGTCTCGCTTGCCACAGAAAAGCACGAGGTGACCGCGCCCGTCAAGACGGTACGTCTCGTCTCGCTGTAGGCTGTCGCTGTGACTCCGCAGCCCACCCGCCGCAACGAGCAGTCCCGCCGCGCGATCCTCGCCGCCGCGCTGGAGCTGCTGGCCGAGACCGGCTATCCGGCCCTGACCGTCGAGGCGATCGCCGCCCGTGCCGGAGTCGGCAAGCAGACCATCTACCGCTGGTGGCGCGGCAAGGGCGCGGTCATCCTGGACGCGCTCGCCGACGACATGCCGGAGGTCATCGCCCTGCCCGACACCGGTGACCTGCGGGCCGATCTGCGTGAGGTGCTCCGGGCCACTGTCGCCGAGTTCGCCGATCCGCGGCTGTCCGCGACCACCCGTGCCGTCACCATCGAGACTCTCGCCGACGAGGAGCTGGCCGACCAGGCGCGCGACCGGCTGCTCCGCCCCCAGCTGAACGCCGTCCGCGTACGCCTGGAGGCCGCCCGCGAGGCCGGCCAGGTACGCCCCGACGCTCCCCTGGACCAGGTGGTGGAGCTGCTGTTCGGCCCGCTCTACCACCGCTGGCTGCTGCGCAACGGCCCACTGACCGACGACTACGCCGACGGCATCGTCGACCTGGTCGTCGCCGCCGTCACCCCGTCAACGAGCACCCGCGGCTAGCCAGTCGTCGAAGCTGGTCGGCGCGATGCGTACGCCGTCGCCCGGCAGCAGCACGTTGCCGGACATCGAGGTGCCGAACACGCCCGACCACGTCGGAACAAGCCGGATCCGGCGGCCCCGCGCCTCGTGGGTGCGCCGGGCCATGTCGACGAGATCCTCCGTCGCGGGTCCGGCGATGTCTGCGTGGTGTCCCTGCGGTTCGCCGACGGCGACCTCGGCGAGGATGTCGGCGACGTCCCGGGGTGCGATCGGCTGCACCAGCAGCGGTGCGACGGTGGCGACGCCGTCGCGTTCGGTCCAGCCGGTGACCATGGCGGCGAAGTCGTGGAACTGGGTGGCCGGGACGATCGTCCACGGCACCGGCCCGCCTGCGACCAGTCGCTCCTGTTCCCGCTTGCCCGCGTAGTGGGCGTTGTCGTCGACCCGGTGGATGCCGACGATCGACAGCAGCACGTGGTGCCGTACGCCGGCGCGCCGCTCGGCCGCCAGCAGGTTGCGCGTGAGGCCGCCGAGGTACGCCACCGTCTCGGAGCGATCGCCTGCCGCCACGTTCGTCGTGTCGACGACCGCCTCCACGCCGGCGAGCGCCTCGTCCAGCCCGGTGCCCGTCGTCAGATCCACGCCCAGAGAGCGGCTGATGCGCACGACGTCGTGGCCCTGCCGCTCCAACGCGGCGACGGTCAGTGCCCCGATCCGGCCCGTCGCTCCCGCAACCGCGATCCGCATCGCCATCGGCCTCCTCTCGGATGCGTCCGCCTCACCGTAGTCGGCGAGACGGGCCGAGGCGCTCCCGCATCGCGTGCGCGCACATAACTGTCATTATGGTGCACCACCTATTCGTCCTTTTTGACCGTTCGTATTAGGCAATTGGTGTTACCGGTAATCCGGCAATTAGCGTCGGCGAAGCCCTCGGCGAGCCGGACGGTGGCAGCTCCCGCACTGCTCGACAATCCACGTGTGACGAAGACTTCCCTCGCGCGACAGATGGCCGGCTTGCCTCCCGCGCTGCACTACTACGTGGTGTACGACGGTGTCGGCGTGCCGGAAGGGCTGTTGGTCGAGGAGTTCCTGCTCGCGGCGGACCACTCCTCCGCCGGGCTGGTGAGCGGTGGCTGGACTCGTTCCGAGGGCCGCTGGCACGAGGCGTCGGCCACCAGCCGGCGCCTACGCGTGGACGCCGCGTTGCGCAAGCGGGTGACGCCCGTCGGCCGGTCCGCGGCGGCGGCGCTCTATCGGGACCTCTGCGGTGAGGATCTGCCGGACGAAGGCGCGCTGCGGGAGTGCTTCGGCACCCCTCCGGCTCCGCCGCCGTCCCCCTTGCGGTTGAACGACTCCGGGCCCCGGCCAGGGTTCCGCGAGACGCGCGTCTACCGGATCCTGTTCGCCGGCGAGTTGAGCCCGGACGGTCTCGCGGCACTCAGCGAGGCCTGGCAGATGCCGATCACCGGCGACCCGGCGGATCCCGAGACGCGCATCCTGGGCGCGGTACGCCGTCAGGTCTCCGGCGACGCCTTCCGCTGGGATCTGCGCCGGGTCGCCGCAGGTGCCGCCTGGGCACTGGACGTGACCTGCGACCTTCTCGGGGAACGCGACGAAGCGGCCGGTGTGCTGCTGCACGGTCTGACGACGCAGGTGCGCCGGCAGGGGATGGTTCCCGTCACGGTCGACCGGTTCCGCTGACGCCCCGCCGGTGAGCACAACGGCCGCGCGCCCTACCTCGCGAACGGCCTGATCACCTCGAAGGGCTCGGGGAACCGCACGGGGATCCGGGTCTCCTCACTCTTACGGTCGAGGAACGCCTTCGTCACGGCGAACCTGTCGAAGATTGCCGGCAGCGGGCGCAGCCTGCGGTCCAGCGACACGAAGAAGTTGTCCCAGTGGATCGGCACGATGAGGCCGGGCCGCGTCGCTTCCACCACGTGCCGCCAGTAGTCGCTCTGGAACCGCTGCGGCTGAACCCCCAGGGCGCCGATCGCGAGGTAGAGGACGTCGACGTCGAGTCCGTCGAACTTGCCCGGCACGAAGTTGGCACTCGGATGGATCAGCAGTGAGCCGCCGGGGTGGGTGATGAGGAAGGACAAGCACCCGCCGTCGCGGTAACTGCTCGCCCGTACCGGCGGGACCAGCGGCTCCTCGATCGTGCCCGGAAACCTGTTGTCCGGGCTGTGGACGCCGGCGAGCACGCGCACGGTGAACGCGCCGATCCTGTGCTCGTCGCCGTCCGCGATGCACGTCATCGACTCCTCGGCGAGACCCGCGCCGCGTCCCATGTTGAGAGTCGACGCGGAGCCGAACAGCCGTCCCCCGAGATGCTTGACGACCTCGGGGGCATCCATGGCGTGGTCGTAGTGGGAGTGGGAGACGAAGAGGGCGTCGAGAAGGGTGACGCCGGCTCGGGAGAGAGCGCGGGTGATCCGCCCGAGGTCGGGGGCGACGCGGCCCAGTGCGACGCGGAGCAGTGAGGGCCTGCTCAGGAAGCCGTCGATCAGGATGCCGGACGTCCCGTCGGACAGGTAGACGGTCGTGGTGCCGAAGAAGACGGCTTCGACAGACGCCCCGCTGGAGCCCATGCGCAGATGGTAGTGCGCCCATGGGCTCCAGCGGCGGTACCGCGGAGGCGGAGGATCAGCGCGCCGAACTCGCCGGGGAGTCGGCGCCGTCGAGCGCCCCGGCGCCCCGGGTGCTGCGCAGGCTCCACCCGATCGACACCGCGATCGTCACCACGATCACGCCGAGGGTGACCGGGATGGGCAGCTTGCCGACCGGCGTCTCCGAGAGGATCAACTTGACGCCCGCGAAGGCGAGCAGGACGGCCAGGCCGTAGTGCAGGTGCACGAAGCGGCGCAGCAGCCCCGCGAGGCAGAAGTAGAGGCTGCGCAGGCCGAGGATGGCGAAGGCGTTGGCGGTCCAGACGATGAACGTGCTGGTGGTGATGGCCAGGATCGCGGCGACACTGTCGACGGCGAAGATCAGATCGGTGGCCTCGACCGCGATCAGGACCACGAACAGCAGAGTCGCCACCCGCTTGCCGTCGACCCGGGTGAAGAACCTGTCGCGGTGATAGGCCGGGTCGGTCGGCATGACCTTGCGGACCAGCCGGACGACGGGGTTGCGGTCCGGCGGGGTCTGCTCGTCGTGGCGGAACGCCATCTTGTATCCGGTGTAGACGAGGAACGCGCCGAACACGTACGCGGTCCAGAAGAACGTCTCGAGCAGCTCGGCGCCGACGAAGATGAAGACCAGCCGGAAGACCAGGGCGCCGATGACACCCCAGAACAGCACCTTGTGCTGGAACGCGGCCGGCACGGCGAAGTAGGTGAAGATCAGCGCGAAGACGAAGACGTTGTCGATCGACAGCGCCTTCTCGATCAGGTAGCCGGCGTAGTAGGTGCCGGCCACGTCACCGCCCTGCCAGGCCCAGAGGACGACACCGAAGAGCAGGCCGGCGGCGATCCAGATGCCGGACCAGACCGCTGCCTCACGGAAGCCGATGACGTGGTTGTCGCGGTGCAGGAACAGATCGACGGCGAGCATCGCCGCGATCGCCAGCATCAGTACGGCCCAGATCCACCAGGACACGGACATGACGAAGGGGACCTTTCGCCCGGGGCCGGCACACCCGAGGTGTTCCGGCGCTGCTGGACGAAGGTCTCCCCGGGCCACCCGTAGCGGTGGCTGCACCGCCGGGATCCGGATGGGCCGGGCCCGTACTGACGGCGGTGCGTGGATCGTCGGGTACTCCCCCTCGAACTACGATTGATTATTCACGAAGCACAGTTCGTGCGTCAAGGGGGAGCCGGCCGTCGATAGGGTGACCGGATGGACGAAGACGTACGACGCCGGCACTCGTCGTCGTTCGGCGCGGCGGCCACCGCGTACGCCGAACACCGCCCGGACTATGCGCACGCCGCCCTGCGATGGGCCCTCGAACCCGCGCCCGGCGTGCGGGTGCTCGACCTCGGCGCGGGCACCGGCAAGCTCACCGCCACCCTGGCCGAGGTGAGCGACGACGTCACGGCCGTGGAGCCGGACCCGGCGATGCTCGCCGAACTCCGCCGCACACTGCCGGACGTACGTGCGCTCGCCGGCAGCGCCGAGGCGATCCCCCTGCCGGACTCCTCCGTCGACGCCGTCGTTGCCGGCAACGCCATGCACTGGTTCGACATGGCCGTGGCCGGGCCGGAGATCGCCCGGGTCCTCGCGCCCGGCGGAGTCCTGGCCGGACTGTGGAACGTCGTGGACGACCGGGTCGACTGGGTCGCCGGGCTCGCGGCGGTCAGCGGAAGCGCCGCCATCGGCCCCCGGGACACGCCCGCGAGCTGGCGCGCCGCGACGGCGACCATGCACCTGCCGAAGACGGGCGAGGCCCGGTTCGGCTCGCCCGAGCAGGCGGAGTTCCCGCACGGGCAGCGCCGTACCGCCGACTCGCTCGTGGCGACGCTCGCCACCCGGGCCGGGATGCTGGTCATGCCGGAACGGGAACGTACGGAGACGCTCGACCGCATCCGCGCCTACCTGGCGAGCCGGCCGGAGACGGCCGACGGGGAGTTCACGCTCCCGATGCTCACCTGCGTACTGCGGGTGTGGCGCAGGTGAACGGCGCGGATGTCCGGTCCGCCGCCGCCGCGATGACCGCCGTGCTGCGGCCCGCCGTCGACCGCGACTGGACGGTACGCGCGCGCGACCTGGACTGGTCCTGCTGGACCACCGCGGCGCACGTCGCGCACGACCTGGCCGCGTACGCCGGTCAGGTGTCCGGCCGGCCCGACGGTGGCTACCTCCCGTTCGACCTGCGGGTACGCGCCGACGCCGCGCCCGCCGAGGTGCTCACTGTCGCGGCGGCCGCGGCCGGGATGCTCGCCGCCACCATCGACGCGGCGAGCCCGGGCGACCGGGCGTGGCACTTCGGCCCCTGCGATCCGGGCGGGTTCGCCGCGATGGGCGTGGCCGAGATCCTGCTGCACACGCACGACCTGACCCGAGGGCTCGGCCTGGACTGGTCGCCACCCGCCGAGTCGTGTGCCCGGGTGGTGCGCCGGTTGTTCCCCGACGCGCCGGGCGGCGACCCGGTGCCGGTGCTGCTGTGGCTGACCGGCCGCGCGCCGCTCGGCGACCGGCCGCGGCGTACCGCGTGGACCTGGCAGGCGGCGCTTCCCTGAGCGCTCTCAGCGACGCCACCAGCGCCAGCGACGGCGCGGGCGGGCCGAGGCGGCACGCTGCGGCTCCGGTGCCGTGACGCCCGGCGCGGCGCGTTCCCGATCGGCGCGCCAGCGGCGCACCGCCTCGTCGACGTTCACCGGGCGGACCACCACGCGTGGCCCGGTCGGGGTACGCAGCCAGGCCACCACCTCGGTGTTGAGCGCCGCCACGTACGACCGGACGGCCTCCTCGGTGGGCAGGTCGCGCAGCTCGGCCGGGAGCTGTTCGATGCGGCGGCGCAACTGGAGCGGGGTGGGCAGCAGCAGGTCGGACGGGATCTGCTCGCGCTCCATGAAGCTGCGGATCCACCAGCCCTCGTCGTAGGGCATGTCACGCCCCGGGATGGGCTTGCCGGCGCCCGGCAGGTTGTCGAACTCGCCGCGCTCCTGGGCCGAGCGGATCTGCGCCTCGACCGCGGCCTCCCAGTCTGTCGTCACCGCCGTCACCTCCCGTACCCACGGTATCCGCCGCCGTCCGACAAGGGTCAGCGTCGCGCGGGGCCGGGCTGTTCCCGGGCGCCGGGCAGGACTGCGGCGTAGCGTGCCCCCGGGGAAAGGGGTGGCGGCGTGCGCGACTGGCTCATCGGACTCGCGGTGGCGGCGGCCTGCCTGATTGTGAGCTGGGCGGTCCTGGTACTGCTGGCCCGGCGCCTGCCGCCGGGGATCCTGCGCGATCTGGCCGCGTTCGTGCCCGACTGCGTGACAGCGGTACGACGGCTTCGCCGCGATCCGCGGGTGCCCCGCCGTGCCCGCGTCGCGATCGTGGTCGCCGGAATCTGGGTGGCCAGCCCGATCGACCTGATCCCGGAGTTCCTGCCGGTGATCGGCCCGCTGGACGACATCGTGGTGGTGGCGCTCGCGTTGCGCTACGCCGCCCGGCAGGTGCCCCGGCAGGTGCTGCTCGACGCGTGGCCGGGCGAGCCGCGGCTGCTGCTGCGCCTGCTCGGCCCGTGAGAGCAGCGGCGGGCCGGTGTCAGGGCAGGTGGCGGACGTGCCGGTGGCCGTCCCGGGGGAACGGCGGGCGGGCCGGCAGCACCTCGGCGAAGACGTACCCGCTCTTCTCCGCCACCCGGCAGGAGGCCGGGTTGTCGACCTGGTGCAGCAGCTCCAGGCGGGTCAGGCCGGTGGCGGCGAACCGGGCGAACGCCCACGCGGTGACCGCCTCCACCGCCCGTGGCGCGACGCCCCGCCCGCGTGCCGGCGCCGCCGTCCAGTAGCCGATCTCGGCGGACGGGCGTCCCGGGCGGACGTCCTTGAGCACCACGCAGGCCGCCACCCGGTCCTCCTCCAGCACCGCGAACATGAACCGGTGCCCTGCGGCCCAGCCCTGGTGGCTGCGACGCAGGAACACCTGCGCCTGCGCCGGACCGGTCACCGGATGCCTGGTCCAGGCGCGCAGCACCGGATCCCGGTACGCCTCGATCAGCGCGCCGGCGTCGCCGTCGCGCCACGGGCGCAGCAACAGGGCGGGTGCGGTCGGGGTGGCCGGCGCGGACAGCACGATCGACATGCGGCAAGTATCACCGCCCTCGACCCGATCACGTGACCCGCGCAACACCCCACCAGCGCCCCACGGGCACCCGCGGACGGCGGCAACCGGCGTAGGGTCCGGTTCACGGTCGGCAACGGGGAGGCGACGTGGTCACTGTCGGCGCGGTCCTGGGAATCGCCCTTGTGGCGCTCGGTCTGGTGCTCACGCCCGGGCCGAACATGGTCTACCTGGTGTCCCGGTCGGTGACGCAGGGGCGGCGGGCCGGGCTGGTGTCGCTGCTCGGCGTGGCCGTCGGCTTCCTGGTCTACCTGGCCGCCGCGGTGGCCGGTATCGCCACCGTGTTCGTGCTGGTCCCGCCGCTGTACACGGCGGTGAAGCTGGCCGGCGCGGCTTACCTGCTGTGGCTGGCCTGGCGGACGCTGCGCCCCGGTGGCGCGTCGGCGTTCACCCCGGCGCCGCTGCCGCCGGACCGGCCCCGGCGCCTGTTCACCATGGGCCTGGTCACCAACCTGCTCAACCCGAAGATCGCCATCCTGTACGTGTCGCTGCTGCCGCAGTTCGTCGACCCGGCGCGCGGGCACGTGGCGGTGCAGAGTCTGCTGCTCGGCCTGACCCAGATCGTCGTGGCGCTGACCGTGAACGCGCTCATCGTGCTGAGCGCCGGTTCGGTGTCGGCGTTCCTGACCCGACGGCCGGGCTGGGCGCGCGTGCAGCGGTGGGTGATGGGCACGGTGCTGGCGGCGCTCGCGGTGCGGATCGCCGCCGACCGCTCCCGCGCCGCCGTCGCCACCCCCTGACCCGGGTACGCACCTCAGCGCCCGAGGACGTCCCGCCGCCAGAGCCGCGTCACGGGGTCTTCTCGCGTACCACCGCCACGGCGCCCGGCGCCACCGTCAACTCGCCGTCGACAGCCGCGCCGGTGAGCAGTTCGAACCCGGCAGCCGGCACCCGCTGCGGCCGGTCGGTGTGGTTGAGCAGATAGAGCAGGCCGTCGTGGCGGCGTACCGCCTCCACACCCTCGGGCGCGCCGGGGCAGGCCGGGGCCACACCGGCGAGCCGGGCCGCCTCGGTGAGCAGCCGCCGGTACGTGTCGTCGTCGGGGCGGGTGGAGACGTACCAGGCGTACGCGTCGCCGACCCGGTTCCGGGTGATCGCGGGACGGCCCGCCGGCACTCCCCCGGCGTACGCGCTGACCGTCTCCGCGCCGGCCGGGTGCACCGTCTCCGACCAGATCCGGCCGGTCCCGCCGCCGGTCAGCGGCACGTGTTCGTCGTCGGCGAGGGGGTGGAACTCCTCCACCCGCACGCCGAGCAGATCCCGGTACGCGCCCGGGTAGCCGCCGAGGCGTACCCGGGCGTGCTCGTCGGCGACGCCGCTGAGCCAGGTCACCAGCAGGTGCCCGCCGTCGTGGACGTGCCGGCGTACCCAGTCGACTGTGGCGTCCGAGGCCAGATAGAGGGCGGGGAGCACGAGCAGCCGGGCGCCGTCGAGCGGGGCGCCGGGCGGCACCACGTCGGCGGTGACGCCCGCGTGCCACAGCGCCCGGTGCACGGCGGCCGCCTCGCCGGGGTGGTCGAGTCCGTCGCGGGGCATTCCCGGGTGCCGCAGCGCCCAGCCGCTCGCCGCGTCGTACGCGATGGCCACCGCCGCCTGGACGCGGCCCGGCGCGGCCCCGGCGAGCCGGCCCAGCGCGGCGCCCAGGTCGGCGGCCTCGCGGAACACGCGGGTGTCCGGCCCGGCGTGCGAGACGACGGCGGAGTGGAAGCGTTCCGCGCCGCCGGCCGGTGCGCGCCACTGGAAGAACATCACCCCGGCGGAGCCGCGCGCGATGTGGGCGAGGCTGTGCCGGATCATCCGGCCGGGTTCCTTGGTGTGCATGCGCCCGGCGGTGTGGATCTGGTTGGGCGCGCTCTCCATCAGCAGCCACGGCACCGGCCGTCCGGCGCCGTGGCGGGCCCAGCCGCGGGCCAGGTCGGCGGCGAACGCGGTCTGCTCCTCCGCGCCCAGGTCGGTGGCGGACGGGTAGTGGTCGATCGCGACCAGGTCGACCTCGCGCGCCCAGCGGGCGTGGTCGACCGGCACCCAGTCGCCGAGCACGTAGTTGGTGGTGACAGGCACCGCCGGGTTCGCCGCGCGCAGCAGGTCCCGTTGCTCGGTGTACGCGGACAGCAAGGTGTCGGACCAGAAGCGGCGGAAGTCGAGCAGCTGGCCGGGGTTGGCGAGGTACTGGGTGGCGCGGGGGGTGCCGACCTGCGCCCAGTCGGAGTAGTGCTGGCTCCAGAAGCTGGTGACCCAGGCGTCGTTCAGCGCGTCGAGGTCGCCGTACCGGGTGGTGAGCCAGTGGCGGAACGCCGTCTCGGCGTGCGGGCAGTGGCAGGTGGTGCCGTACTCGTTGTGCACGTGCCACAGCGCGAGCGCCGGGTGGTGTGCGTAGCGGGCGGCGAGCACCTCGGCGATGCCGCGGGCGGCGTCCCGGTACGCGGGCGCGGCGGCGCAGTAGGTGTCCCGGCTGCCGTGGTGCAGGCGAACGCCGTCGGCGGTGAGCGGCAGGGCGTCCGGGTGGCGCAGCGAGAACCAGGGTGGCGGCGACGCGGTGGGGGTGGCCAGGGCGGCCCGGATGCCGCCGGTGTGCAGCAGGTCCAGCACGTCGTCGAGCCAGTCGAGTGTGTAGCGGCCGGGTTCGGGTTCCAGCCGGGACCAGGCGAACACGCCGACGGTGACGAGGTTGACCCCGGCGGCGCGCATCAGGGCGACGTCCTCGCGCCACACGTCGGGCGGCCACTGCTCCGGGTTCCAGTCGCCGCCGTAGCAGAGCCGGCCGTCGTCCCACAGCGCTTTAGTTGGCATCCCGGCCAAAATAGGAACAGGTGAGACGGAAAGTCAATGCCGTCGATCATTGACAGTTAGTTGGGCTTCCAAAGAAACTGGCGGGACCGCCCGTGGACGCCGCGAGGAGACGCCCATGCCGTACCGCCCGCCGCTGGTCCCGTACGAGACGTTCGTGGCCGACCCGCCCGACCTGCCGGTCCGCGCCCCCGGCGAGGAGGGCGCCGACGACGTGCTGCGGGCCGAGGTCGCCGCGACCGACGCGCAGGGGGTCACGCTCACCGCGACCTGCGCGTCCGGCCGCACGCTCGCCGCGCGCGTCGAGGCCGCCGGGGACGGGATCATCCGGGTACGCCTCGCCGACGACCTCTCGGTCCGCAGCCGGTCCGCACGGGCACTGACGCTGGTCCACCCGCAGCCGCACCCGGCCACGGTGACTGTCACCGACGGGCGCGTCCGGGTGGGTGCCGGTGGCGTGGTCGCCGAGGTGCGCCTGGACCCGTGGGGGTTGCGCTTCCTCACCCCCGACGGTCGGCTGCTGCTGGCCGCCGACGGCGGCACCCGGGACATCAGCGGTCGCCGCCGCACGCTGCCGCTCGGCCGCTCCACAGTCGACGGGGAGCCGGTGGCCTGGCACGAGAGCTTCGTCGCACCCGGCGACGAACGGTTCGTCGGCTTCGGCGAGAAGTTCACGCCGCTGGACAAGCGCGGCCAGCGACCGCTGATGTGGAACTTCGACGCGTTCGGCGGCGAGTCCGACCGCTCGCACAAGAACGTGCCGTTCTACCTGTCCGACCGCGGCTACGGCGTCCTCGTCGACAGCGGACTGCCGGTGCAGTTCGACGTGTGCGCGAGCACCCACAGCAGCGTGCAGATCCTCGTCCCGGACGACCTGCTCGACTACTACGTGCTGGCCGGACCCACCCCGGAGCGGGTACTCGACCGGCTCGACACGCTGACCGGACGGCCGTACCTGCCGCCGAGATGGGCGTTCGGCGCCTGGATCTCGTCGGGCTTCTTCCCGGACAGCCAGCAGCGCGTGCTGGAACGGGCCCGGCGCATCCGCGAGCGGGACATCCCCTGCGACGTGCTGCACCTCGACTGCTACTGGCAGGTCGCCGGGCACTGGTCGGACCTGCGCTGGGATGCCGACGCCTTCCCGGACCCGGACGGCATGCTCAAGGACCTCACCGAGCAGGGCTTCCGGGTGTGCCTGTGGATGAACCCGTACCTGATGACCGGCAGCCCGCTCTACGCCGAGGCCGAGGCCGCCGGGTACTTCCTGCGCCGCCCCGACGGCGGCACGTACGTCGCCGACACCTGGCACGGCAGCTACCCGGAGTGCGCCATCGTGGACCTCACGAACCCCGCGGCGGTGCGCTGGTTCCAGGGCCTGCTGCGGCCGCTGCTGGCGCAGGGCGTCGCGGCGTTCAAGACCGACTTCGCCGAGGGCGTGCCTGCGGACGCCGTCGCGCACAACGGCATGACCGGCGTGGAACTGCACAACGTGTACGCGCTGCTGTTCAACGACGCGGTCGCCGACGTCACCGAGGAGGTCGCAGGGCACCGCACGGTGTGGGCGCGCTCGTCGTACCTGGGCGGGCAGCGGCACAGCGCCCAGTGGAGCGGCGACGTCAACGCCACCTGGCCCGGCATGGCCAGCACGCTGCGTGGCGGCCTGTCCCACGGGCTGTCGGGCGTGCCGTTCTGGAGCCACGACACCGGCGGTTTCCACGGCACCCCCGAACCGGACCTGTACGTGCGCTGGACCCAGTTCGGCGCGCTCTCCCCGCTGGTACGGCTGCACGGCACCACCAGCCGCCTGCCGTGGGAGTTCCCGCCCGAGGCGGAACGGCACGCGGTGGACGCGCTGCGGCTGCGCTACCGGCTGCTGCCGTACCTCTGGTCGGTGGCGGTGGCGAGCGCCCGCACCGGCGGCCCGATGCTGCGGGCGCTGCTCGTCGACACCCCTGACGACCCGGCCGCCTGGACCGCCGACCTCCAGTACCGCCTCGGCCCCGACCTGCTGGTGGCGCCGGTGCTCGACCCGTCCGGCGAGCGTGCCGTCTACCTGCCGGCGGGCGACGACTGGCTCGACGCGTACACGGGGCAGCGGCACCCCGGCAGCCGGCACCTGCGGGTGAGCGTGCCGCTCGATCGGCTGCCGCTGTACGTGCGGCACGGCGCGCTGATCCCCACGGTGACGCCCGCGGCGACGGTCGGGACCGGCGCGTTCCGGGACGTCACGCTGGTGGCATGGGGCGGCGTGGACGGCGTGAGCATGGTGCACGACCCCGACGGCGACACCACGATCACCGCCGTGCGCGACGGGGACACGCTGCGTGTACGCGTGGACGGGCCGCTGGACGTACGGCGGGTCAGCGTGGTCGGTGAGGATCCGCCGCGCCGGGTGGTGCTCGACGGCGAGCCGGTCCCGGTGACGCCGTTCGCGCCGTGGTTCGGCGGCGGAGACCGGCCGGCCGGAATCTCGCCCATTTAGTTTAAGCTGTAGCCGAACTCGGGGCCGGGCGCAGGAGGCGGGCAGTACGTGATCAGCATCGACCGGCCGACGGCCGACCTCGGCGACGTGCGGGTGACCAACCGGGCCGCTGTGCTCCGGCACGTCCGCCGGCATGCCCCCTGCTCCCGGGCCGACGTGGCCGCGCACACCGGGCTGAACAAGGCCACCGTCTCCAGCCTGGTCGCCGAGCTGATCGAGCACGGCCTGCTGCGGGAGACCGGGCTGACCGAGAACCGGGTGGGCCGCCCGGCCACCATGCTCGTGCTCGACGGCTCCCGCTACGTCGGGCTCGGCCTGCGCGTCGGCGCGGACGAACTGGTGGCGGTCGCCGCCGGACCGGGCGGCGACCCGGTGCTCACCTGGCGACGGGCGTTCCCCGCCGCCACCGCCGGTCCCGAGGAGACGGTGAAGGCGCTCGCCGCGCTGGTCCGGCGCGCCGTCACCCGGATCGGCGCCGACCGCACCGTGCTCGGCCTGACCGTTGCCGTACCAGGGCTGGTGGATCCCGACGGCGACGTGCCGGCCGCCCCGGCGCTGGGCTGGCGCGGCGTGCCGCTTGCGGCGTCGGTGCGCCGCGCGCTACGCGACCCGGGTTTCCCCGTCGCCGTCGACACCGAGGCCAACCTCGCCGTGCTGGCCGAGCGGCGGCACGGCCCGTACGCCGCCACCACCGATCTGGTGCACCTCACCGGCGGCCCGGCGATCGGCGCGGGCCTGATCAGCGGCGGCCGGCTGCTGCGCGGCGGCCGGGGCTTCGCCGGGGACGTCGGGCACCTGCCGCTGGCCGCTGACGGCCCGGCCTGCGACTGCGGGCGGCGCGGCTGCCTCACCGCGCTGCTCGGCGTGGACGCGGTGATCCGCCGGCTGCTACCAGACGCCGGGCCGGTCACCGACCACCTGCCGGAGATCGAACGGATCCAGGCCCTGGCCCGCGCCGGGGACGAGCCGGTACGGACCGGGCTCACCGAGATGGGCCGGCTGCTCGGGCAGGCCGTGTCGGTGCTGTCCGGGCTACTCGACCCGGAGGTGGTGGTGGTCGGCGGTCACCTGGCGGCGCTCGCGCCGTGGCTGCTGCCGGCCGCCCACGCCGAACTCGCCGCCCGCACACCGGTCCCACCCGGCGTGCGGCTGGAGGCCAGCACGCTCGGGTCCGCGGCCGGCGCGCTGGGCGGGGCCACCGCCGCAATGGCCACAGTGGAGGCAGGACGCCTGCCCGCCGGATGACCCCTTGACCGCACCCGCCGGAAGGTGTCAACCTCGGTAGCGCCGCGTTTCGGGACCGGGCAACCTGCGAAGCGGCGTGTTTTTCGGCGGTTGTCGAAGCGCTTCACCACCGCTCCGGGCCGACATCGCCGACCCCCACCACCACCCCTTTTCGCGTACGCGCCGCCGCATCACCGGCTCGTTAGTCGAAGCGCTTCGACGAACGAGCGGCAGCACGTACGCCGACCGGAGGCGCCCACCATGACCGACCCCGTCCCCCACCGTCTCGACGACCTGCTGGCCCGGCTCACGCTGCCGGAGAAGCTCGGCCTGCTGCACCAGTGGCAGGCGCCGGTGCCCCGGCTCGGCCTGCGCGCGTTCCGCACCGGCACCGAGGCGCTGCACGGCGTCGCGTGGCTCGGCACCGCCACCGTCTTCCCGCAGGCGATCGGCCTGGCCGCGAGCTGGAACCCGGACCTGATCCGGGCGGTCGGGGCCGCCGTCGGCGACGAGGTGCGGGTCAAGCACCGGGCCGACCCGGACCGCGTCGGTCTCAACGTGTGGGCGCCGGTGGTCAACCCGCTGCGCGACCCCCGGTGGGGGCGCAACGAGGAGGGCTGGTCCGAGGACCCGTGGCTGACCGGCCGGCTCGCCACCGCGTACGCGCTGGGGCTGCGCGGCGACCACCCGATCCGGCTGCGGACCGCGCCGACGCTCAAGCACTTCCTCGGCTACAACAACGAGACCGACCGGGCCACCACCTCCAGCGACTTGCCGCCCCGGGTGCTGCACGAGTACGAGCTGCCCGCGTTCCGCGCTCCCCTGGCGGCAGGTGCGGCGGTGGCGGTGATGGCGTCGTACAACCTGGTCGACGGCGTGCCAGCGCACCTGAGCCCACTGATCGAGGGTGAGCTGCGCGGCTACGCCGACGACGAGATCATGGTGGTGGGTGACGCCGGGGCGGTCGGCAACATCGCCGGCGTGCAGGAGTACCTGCCCGACCACGTGGCGGGCTTCGCCGCCGCGCTGCGTGCCGGCATCGACAGCTTCACCGAGGACGACGAGGACAGCGCCCCCACAGTGGAGCGCCTCACCGAGGCGCTGGCGCGCGGACTGATCGAGCCCTCCCACGTGGACCGGGCGGTACGGCGGATCCTGTCCGTGCGGTCGCGGCTGGGCGACCTGGCCCCGGACCCCCACGACGACGTGCCGCCGGACACGCTCGACAGCCTCGCCCACCGGGAACTCGCCCGCGAGGCCGCCCGCCAGTCGGTGGTGCTGCTGCGCAACGACGGCCTGCTGCCGCTGCGCCCCGGCACCCGGGTCGCGGTGTTCGGCCCGCTCGCCGACACCGTGCTCACCGACTGGTACAGCGGCACCCCGCCGTACACGATCAGCCCGTACGCCGGGCTGCTCGGACGGCTGCCCGAGGTGACCACCCACCCCGGCACCGACCGGATCACCCTGCACGTCGGCGACCGCGCGGTACGCCACGACGACGGCCCGCTGGCGCTCGGCGACACAGCGGCCGAGTTCGACGTGGTCGACTGGGGGCAGGACGTGGTGGCGCTGCGCGCCGTGGACACCGGCCGGTACGTCGGCGCCGACGACACCGGGGGCCTCGCCGCCGACCGCGACGGACCGGGCGGCTGGGTGGTACGCGAGACGTTCCGCCTGCACCACCGGCCCGACGGCACCGCGCTGCTGCACCACCTGGCCACCGGCCGGCACGTCGGCGTCGCACCGGACGGACGGCTGAGCGTCGCCACCGGCGACCCGGCCGTGTTCACCGTGACGCTGCTCGTCGACGGGGCCGCCGCTGCCGCCGCGCTCGCGGCCGAAGCCGACGTGGCGGTGGTGGTGCTCGGCAACCACCCGATGGTCAACGGCCGGGAGACCGAGGACCGGGCCGACCTGGAGCTGCCCACCGGCCAGGCCGAGTTGCTGCGGGCCGTGCACGCCGCGAACCCGCGGACCGTGCTGGCGCTGACGAGCAGCTACCCGTACGCGGTGGGCTGGGCGCAGGAGCACGTGCCGGCGGTGCTGTGGAGTGCCCACGGCGGACAGGAGCACGGCAACGGGCTGGCCGATGTGCTGCTCGGCGCCGCCGACCCGGGCGGGCGGCTCACCCAGACCTGGTACGCCGACGCCGCCGAACTGCCCGACCTGCTCGACTACGACGTCATCGGCGCCGACGCCACGTACCTGTACCACCGGGGTGAGCCGCTGTACCCGTTCGGGCACGGGCTCAGCTACGCCACGTTCGACTACGCTGACCTCCGGTTGAGCACCACCACGGCGCGCGCCGGCGAGGAGGTGGAGGTGAGCGTCGAGGTCACCAACACGGGCCGCCGCCCGGGCACCGAGGTCGTGCAGCTCTACACCCGGCAGCGGCGCTCCCGGGTCAAGCAGCCGCTGCGGCAGTTGCGCGACTTCGCCCGCGTCACGCTCGACCCGGGCTGCGCCGCCCGGGTGACGCTGCGGCTGCGTACCGCCGATCTGGCCTGGTGGGACGAGACCCGCGCCGCGATGGTGGTGGAGGACGCCGTCCACTCCGTGCTGGTCGGCCGGTCCGCGCGGGACATCCGGCTCGCCGGCGCGCTGACAGTGACCGGCGGCGACGCCACCGCCGAGCCGGCGGGCTCCCGCATCGGGGCGGTCCGGTGAGCGGCCGGACCCCGGGTGAGCAGGTCACCATCGCCGACGTGGCCCGGCACGCCGGGGTGGCCGCCAGCACCGTGTCGTACGTGCTCAGCGGCAAGCGCACCATCTCGGCCACCACCCGGGGACGGGTGCTCGCCAGCGTCCGCGCGCTCGGCTACCACCCGCACGCCGGGGCCCGGGCGCTGGCCAGCCGCAAGGCCAACGTGATCGCGCTGGTGCTGCCGCTGCGTACCGGCATGCAGGTGCCAGTGGTGATGCGGTTCGCCACCGCCGTGGTCACCACCGCCCGGCGCTACGACCACGACGTGCTGCTGGTCACCGCCGACGAGGGACCGGCCGGGCTGCACCGCATCGCCGGCAGCGCGCTCGTCGACGGCGTGCTGCTGATGGACGTGGAGCTGGAGGACTCCCGGGTGCCGCTGCTGCGCGAGCTGGCGCTACCCGGCGTCCTGATCGGGCACCCTGCCGACAGCACCGGGCTGGCCTGCGTGGACCTCGACTTCCGGCGCGCCGGTGAGCTGTGCGTGGAACACCTGGCCGCCGCCGGGCACCGGCGGATCGCGCTGCTCGGCGCCCCCGCCGCGGTCTACGACCGGGGCACCGGGTTCGCCCACCGCACCCGCGCCGGGGTACGCGCCGCGGCCGAGCGGCTCGGCGTCGACGCGGTGACCCGGCCCTGCGAGGAGGGACCGGCCGCGGTACGCCGGGACCTGGAGGCGCTGCTCGCCGACCATCCGGACGTCACCGGGCTGGTCGTGCAGAACGAGTCGGCGGTCGGGCCGGTGCTCGCCACGCTGCCGCTGCTGGGCCGCCGGGTGCCCCGCGACGTGTCGGTGGTCGCGATCTGCCCGGACGAGCTGGCCGAGCAGTCAGGGCTCACCTGCGTGCCGGTGCCCGCCGAGGAGGTCGGACGGCAGGCGGTGGCGTTGCTGATGCGGCGCCTGAACGGCGAGCCGGTGCCGGAGGTGACGCTGCTGGAACCGCACCTCACCGTGCGGGACACCAGCGCCGGCCGGTGACGGCGCACCGCATCCACGACACCGTACCGGCCGACGACTGGACGGACGCGTTCCTCACCGGCAACGGCGAGCTGGGACTCATGGTCCACGGGCGGCCGCACGCGGAACGGATCGTGGTGAACCACCACCGGCTCGTCCTGCCGAACGGCACCCGGGACGCCCGCGCGCCCGAGCTGGCCGGCCGGATGCCGCACATCCGCGCGCTGGTGCTCGCCGGACGCCGGGCCGAGGCCGCCCGGCTGCTCACCGGCGGCCGGGAACTGGAGTGGACCCAGTCGTTCCACCCCGGGTACGCGCTCACAGTCGACGCCGCGCCCGGACCGGTACGCGACTACCGGCGCGACACCGACTTCACCACCGGGGAGGTGACTGTCGACTGGTCGGGCGGGCGGCGGCGCTGCTTCGCCTCCCGCGCCGACGACGTGGCGGTGCTTCACCTCGACCAGGGCGACTGCGTGGTCGGGGCGACGGGTGAGCTGCCCGGCAAGCCGGCCGACGTGGTGTACGAGCACGCCGCGTACCGCCGCGGCGGGCTGGTGTTCCTGCGGGTCCGCGCCCGCTATCCGGACGCCGGCGGCGCGTACGGGTTCGAAGGGCTGACGTTGCTGCGCGGCGACGTGACCGTCGACGGCGACCGGGTGCGGGTACGCGGACCGGCGCTGCTCACCACGCTCGTGGACCGGCCCGGCGCGCCGCCGTGGCGTACCCGGGCCTCGGAGGGGCGGCTCGCCGCGCTGACCGGGGACTACGACACGCTGCTGGCCCGGCACGTGCCGCGCCATCTCGGCCCGTACACCCGGGTCGGCCTGGACCTCGGCGTGCCCGCCGCCGACCGGGCGCTACCAGTCGGTGAGCTGCTGGCCCGGCAGGCCGCCGCGCCGGACCGGCTGGACCCGGCGCTGCTGGAACGGCTGTTCCACGCCGGCCGGTACCTGCTGTTCAGCGCCAGCGGGGTGCTGCCGCCCCGGCTGACCGGGCTGTGGCTGGGCTCCTGGGACGCCGCGTGGGCCGGTGACTTCACCACCGACGCGAACCTGAACCTCCAACTGGCGGGCGCGAACGTGGGCGCGCTGCCCGAGGTGACAGCCGCGCACGCCCGGCTGGTCGCCGCGCAGGTGGACCACTGGCGCGCCAACGCCCGCACGGTGTACGGGGCGCGCGGGCTGCTGGCACCCAGCCGCACCGACGGCGAGCACGGGCACCTGTTCCACGTCCACCCCGACTGGCCGTTCACCGCGTGGCTGGCCGGCGCGGACTGGCTGCTGCACCCGCTGCACGAACACCACATGGTCACCGGTGAGCCGCTGGGCGAGGTGGCCGGCTGGCTGGCCGAGGTGGCGGACTTCTTCGCCGACGTGCTGACCGTCGTGGACGGGCGGCCGGCGCTGGTGCCGTCGTACTCGCCGGAGACCGGCCCGTACGACGACACCGGCCGGGTCGCGCCGGTCGCGGTCAACGCCACCATGGACGTCGCCGCCGCCCGGCACGCGCTGCGGCTGGCCGCCGAGGTGACAGGCGATGACCGGTGGGCCGGGGTGCGGCCGCCGGACTACCTGGTCGACGGGCGCGGCGCGCTCGCCGAGTGGGCGTGGCCGGGCAGCACCGGCGACGAGGACCACAGGCACGTCAGCCACCTGTATCCGGTGTGGCCGCTGCACGAGATCGACCCGGACGACACCCCGGAACTGGCCGCCGCCGCGCACCGGGCGCTGACGCTGCGCGGCGACGAGAACCGGTCCGCGCACGGCAGCCTGCACCGGGCGCTGGCGGCGGCACGGCTGCGCGACGGCGAACTGGTCGCGGCGAACCTGCGCAAGATCCTCGGCGCGGACATGTTCTTCCGGTCGTTGATGAGCGCGCACAACCCGGGCCGGACCACGTACAACGCCGACGCCGCGCACGCGCTCCCGGCGGTGCTGATCGAGTCGCTGGTGCAGTCGTGCCCGGGAACGCTGCGGCTACTGCCCGCGCCGCTACCGGGCCTGTCCTCGGGCACGCTGCGCGGCATCACCTGCCGGGGCCGGGTCGTCGTCGAGGAGCTGACCTGGACGCCGGGCCGGGTCCGGGCGCGGCTGGTGTCGCCGGTGGCGCAGCGCGTAGTCGTGCACGCGCCCGGCGGCCACCGTGCGGTGACGCTGACCCCGGGCCGGCCGTACGAGGTGGCGTTCGGCTAGAGATTGTCGGGCTGGTGCAGCGCCGGGTGACTCTGTCCCGGCGCGGCGTACCAGGGCGGGGCGTCGTCGGTGAGCGCGGTGCCGATCCGCAGCCGCGCCCAGTCGTCCAGGTCGGGCAGCGCGTCCGGCGCGAACCAGGCCACCGCCAGCGACTCGTCGCCGTCGGCCGCCGGTGCCCCGCCGACCGCCCGGCAGCGGAACCAGATGTTCAGGTATTCGCAGGCGTCGCCGTTGGGGTAGACCACCGGGTGGGTGGCGACACCGGCGAGCCGGTCGATCGCCACCTTCACGCCCGTCTCCTCGTGGACCTCCCGCACCAGCGCGTCGGCGGGCTGCTCGCCCGGGTCGACGGTGCCCGCCGGGACCGACCAGCGGCCGTTGTCGCCCCGGCGGGCCAGCAGCACCCGTCCCGCGTCGTCGGTGACCACGCCGCTGACGCCGTACAGCATGAGCAGGTCGTGGCCGACGTGGCGGCGCAGCCGGGCGATGTAGGGCGAGACGGCCATGGCGAGCAGGCTACCGGCGGTCCTGCCGGTGCCGCCGGACCATGCCCTCGGCCAGCGCCGCACCGTCCAGGTCACCGGCGGCCAGTCTTGTGGCGACGGTACGGCGCACCATCCGGTCGGCCAGCGCCGGAGCGTGCCGGGCCAGCGCCAGTTCGATCCGGCCGCGCCGGGTGGTGGCGACGTCCCGTGGCGCGCGCCGGGCGGTCGCGGCGCGCAGGATCGCGGCCACCACCCCCTCGACCGGCTCCGGGCGGGACACCCCGCTCAGCGACAGCCCGGCCGCCACGGTGCTGTCGTGGATCGGGGAGGCGACCATGCTCGGGTAGACGACGCTGACGCCCACGTGGGTGCCGACTTCGTGGCGCAGCGCGTCGGCGTACGCGACGAGCGCCCGCTTGCTGACCCCGTACGCGGCGGCCAGCGGCAGCGGCAGCACCGCCATCCGGCTGGCCACGAAGATCACCCGGCCGCGGGCCGCCTCCAGGGCCGGCATCGCGGCGGCGGTGGTCCGCCAGGCGGCGAGCAGGTTCACCTCGATCTGGCGGCGTACCACCTCGTCCGGCGGCAGCTCGGCGGGCGCGGGCCCGCCGACACCGGCGTTGTTGACGAGCAGGTCCAGCCCGCCGAGCCGGTCGACGGCCGCGGCCACCGCCGGTGGCGTCGCGGCCGGGTCGGTCAGGTCGACGCCGAGCACCGGCGGTGTGACGTCGGGGTCGGCGTGCAGGTCCAGCCCGACCACGTGGGCGCCGGCGGCGGTGAGCGCCGCGCCCAGGTGCTGCCCGAACGTGCCCCGGGCGCCGGTGACGAGCACCCGCCGTCCGGCCAGCCCGCTGCCACGGCCCGGCGCGTTCACTCCGGTCCGCTCACGGCCTGCCGCGCTCATCGGGCCGCTCCGGCGCGGCGCCGCCCGGCGGCCAGTTCGCGGCCCAGTTCGGCCAGGTAGACGTCGAAGTCCACGCGCATGTGCGGGCGGCGCTGCCCCCACCGGGCGGTGGCGGCGCGCAACTCGTCGCGGCAGGCGGCGGCCTGCCGGGCCGGATCCGGTGGCGTCCAGGTGCCGGCCAGGCGCGCGGCCACCAGCCGGGCCTGCGCCTCGACCAGGGGGAACGCCGCGCCGGTGGACTGCATGAGCCCGACGAACGCCAGACCGGGGGCGTCCAGGTGGAACACGTGCCGGTACAGCGGCAGCCGGTCGGCGCCGTCGCCGAGCAGCGCCGGGTCGAGGAACGGCACCTCCACCCGGTAGCCGGTGCACCAGACGACCAGGTCGATCTCGTCGTGGCGGCCGTCGGTGAACTCGACCCGGTCGCCGTCGAAGCGGGCGATGCCGGGCCGGGCCTGGATGTCGCCGTGGGTGAGCCGGGACAGCAGCGCGTCGGACAGCGTCGGGTGGTCCTGGAGGAAGCCGTGCGCCGGTGCGGGCAGCCCGTACCGGGTGGGCGGGCCGACCGCAGTGGTGATCATGGTCTGGCTGATCCGCTGCCGCAGCCGCCAGGGCAGCCGCCGGGCCAGCGCGCCGTTGAGCGTGTCCGACGGGCGGCCGAGCAGGTACTTGGGCACCACCCACACGCCGCGGCGCAGCGACAGCAGCGTGCGTTCGGCGGCGTACGAGGCGTCGACGGCGATGTCCATGGCCGAGTTGCCGCCACCGACCACGAGGACCCGTCGCCCGGCGAGCTGTTCCGGGCCGCGGTAGTCGTGGCTGTGCATCTGCTCGGCGGCGCACTCGCCCGGGTACGGCTCGGGTCGCTTCGGCACCCGGTTGTGCCCGTTGGCGACCACCACCGCCTCGACGTCGACCTCGACCGGGCCGTCCGGGCCGGTGGCCCGCACCCGCCAGCCGTCGCCGGTGCGGGTGACCTGCTCGACGGTGTGCCGCAGCCGTACCGCCTCGCGCAGCCCGAACCGGTCGGCGTAGTCGCCGAGGTAGCCGGCGACGCGGGCGTGGTCGGGGTAGTCGGGCCAGTCGGCGGGCATCGGATGGTCGGCGAACTCGGTGCGCCCCTTGCTGGTGTTCAGGTGCAGCGTCCGGTACGCGGGCGAGCCGGGGGCGCCGTACACCCAGAGGCCGCCGAGCGTGTCCGCCGCCTCGAACGCCACCGCCGGGACACCGGCGTCGGCGAGCGCCTTGAGCGTGGCCAGCCCGGCGGCTCCGGCGCCGACGACAGCGACCCTGGGTGTGGCCATACCCGCCTCCTTAATCCAACGACTGATGGATAATCCCCGGAGCGCGGGCCGGCGTCAAGGGCGGGTGTCTCCCGGGCCGCCGGCATACAGCGCGTCGAGGAATCGGTGCACGAACGCCCGGAACTCCCGGCGCTCCCGAGCCCCCGAGCCGGTCCCGGCGGCGAGCGCCACCACGTGCCCGTGCACCGCCCAGACCAGGGAACGCACCGTCACGTGCGGGGTCGGCTCGGTCAGCGCGCCGGCCCCGGACGCCGCCACCAGCAGCTCCTCGACCAGCCCGTACAGCGGGGCGGCGTAGCGGCGGTCCAGCTCGCCGTGCCGCTGCGGCTCCAGCCAGCGGCGCAGCCACAGCGCGGTCGTCTCCGGCCGGTCCTCCAGGAAGTCGACGAACACGTCCACCAGGTCGTGCAGCGCCCGCAGCGCGTCCTGCGGGCCCGCTGCCAGGGCCGCCCGGGCGCGTTCCCCTGCTGCCTCGATGACCTCCCGCTCGGCGCTGAACACCCGGGCGAAGCAGGCGTCGTAGAGCTGCGCCTTGGTGCCGGTGTGGTGCACGACGGTGGCCGCGTCCACCCCCGCCGCGGCGGCGACGTCGCGGACGCTCACCGCGTCGAAGCCCCGCTCGGCGAACAAGGCGGTGGCGGCGGCGAGCACCAGGTCACGGGTCGGCCGCTGGTCGTCGCGGCGGGGCCGGCCCGGACGGCGGCGAGGCATGGTCATCCGGCCATTGTTACCCCTACAATCCAGCAACCGTTGGATTGGGGGCGGCGCGCCCCGAGGACAGGAGACCGCCATGACCGGGCTGGATCAGCGCTCCGACGCGGTCACCCTGCCGCGCGGCCCGCTCGTCGGGTTCGCCACCGGCTCACTCGGCATGGGCGTCTGGGTCACCGTGCCCGGGCTGCTGCTGCTCTACTTCCTGACCGACGTGCTGGCGGTCGCGCCGTGGCTCGCCGGGCTCACGCTGCTGCTGCCGAAGATCGCCGACGTGCTGCTGCACCCGTGGATCGGGCACCGCTGCGACGTGGAGCAGGCCCGCCGGGGCCACCGCCGCCGGCTGCTGCTGGCCGGATGTGCGCTGCCGCTGGCGTTCGCCGCCCTGTTCGCGGTGCCCGGCGGCCTCACCGGCGCCGCCGCGGCCGGCTGGGTGGCGGTCTTCTTCGTCGCCGGCAACCTGCTGTTCGCCGCGTACCAGGTGCCCTACCTGGCGACCCCGGCGGACCTGCGGATCGGCTACCACGAGCGGACCCGGCTGATGGCGTTCCGGATGGTGGTGCTGACGCTCGGCATCCTGGTCTCCGGACTGCTCGCGCCGCTGCTGGCCGGCGGCGACGACGCCACACGCGACGGTTACCTGCGGATGGGCGTGGTGCTGGCGGCCGGGATGCTCGCCGCGATGCTGGTCGGCGTCGCCGGGATCGGCCGGCTGCGCCGCACCGCCGCCGACACGGCCCCGCCGCACGGCCCGGGCGGGTGGCGGGCGCTGGCGGCGAGCCTGTGGGACCGGCAGTTCCGCTGGCTGGTCGGCGCGTACCTGGCCATGTCCACCACCACCCACCTGGTGCTCGCCGGGGTGCCCTACTACGCCGAGTACGAACTGGGCCGCCCCGGACTCACCACCGTGCTGGTGGCCGCGTTCGTCGCACCCGCGCTGCTGGTCACCCCGGGCTGGCTGGCGGTGGCGCGGCGGATCGGCAAGCAACGTGCCCTGCTCGCCGGGCAGGCCGCGTTCGCCGCCGGGTCGCTGGTGCTGGCGATCGGCCGCCCCGCCGGACTGCCGGTCCTGGTGGCCGCCGTGGCGGTGCTCGGGGTGGCGTTCGCCGGCATGCAACTGCTGCCGTTCTCGATGCTGCCCGACGTGATCCGCGCGGCAGGCGGCACCGAGCGGGCCGGCACGTACACCGGGGTGTGGACCGCCACCGAGGCCACCGGCGCCGCGCTCGGCCCCTACGCGTACGCGCTGTGCCTCGCCGCCGGCGGGTTCGTGGCCTCGACCGCCGGGCAGACCGTGACCCAGTCCCCGACCGCGCTGGACGCGCTGCGCTACGGCTTCGGGCTGCTGCCCGCCGCCGTGATGGTGGTCGCCGTGCTGCTCCAACGCCGCTACACCCTCGACGGCGCGGCCCGGGCGGACGCCGCCGGATAGACTTCGCCCCCGATGGACGCCGAGCCCGCCACCGACACCCGACCCTGCGCCCACTGCGGACGCGACGTGCCGCAGCGCGTCGGCGCGGGCCGCCCGTTCCGCTACTGCCGGGACAACGACGGCGCCTGCCAGCGGGCCGCCCGCAACTCGCGGATGCGTCACCGCAACTCCCCCGGCCTGCCCGGGCAGGTGGCGCGCACCTGGGAGGCGGTGGACCGGCTCGACCAGATCGTGGAGACGCTCACCGAGGCGCTGCACGCCGAACTGTCACCGGCCGGTGTGGAGCGGCAGCTCGCCGAGCTGCGCGCGGAGACGTCGGCGCAGGTCGCCGCCGCGCACGCCGAACGCGACGAGGCCCGCCGTGAGGCCGAGGACGCGACCGCCGCGGCGGCCCGGGACCGGCAGCAGGCCCGCGCCGCGTACGCCGACCGCGACACCGCCGCCGAACGCGCCGAACGGGCGGAGGCCACCGCGTCCGCCGCCACCGAGCGGGTCGCCGCGGCCGAGGACGCCCGCGACGCCGCGCGCGCCGAGGCGGGTGCCGCGCAGGCGCTGCGGGTGCAGGCCGAACGCGACCGCGACGCGGCCCGGCACGAACTGCGCACGGTACGCACCGAACGTGACGCCGAACGCCGCCGCGCGGCCGAGCTGACCGCCGCCCGGGCCGACGCCGAGCGGGCCACCCGATCCGCCACCGAGGCCCTGGACCGGGCCGAACAGGCCCGCGCCGAGGCCGACCGGGCGCGCGCCGACGCGCAGGCCGCCCAGGGGCGGGCCGCCGAGGCGGAGCGCACGGCCCGGACCGCCGCCGAACGTGCCGACGCCGAGGCCGCCGCCGCGCGGCAGGCCCTCGCCGAGCGGGACCGCGCCGACGCGGCACGCGCCGACGCGGAGGCGGCGCTGGAACGAGCCCGTGCCGAGGCTGCCGCTTCCGTCGAGCGCGCCCGTGCCGACATGGCCGCCGCGGTGGAGCAGGCTACGGCCCGTACCGCCGAGCGGGACGCGGTCGCCGCGGAGCTGGCCGACGCGCGGCGGGCCGCGAGCGCCGCCGAGGCCCGGGCGGCCGACCTGGCCGCGCGGACGGCGGTGATCGAGGCCGACCGGGACGCCGCGCAGCGCCGGGCCGGGCAGCTCGCCGACCAGGTGAGCGATCTGGCGACGGCGCTGGCGCGGCTCGGCACGCGTACCGGCTGAGGCGGCCACGGGCTGGGAACGGGGCAGCGCCGCACCCGGTCGGGCGGCGAGGATCGGGGCATGGGAAAGACGTACGAGCGCATCGACGGGCGGCTGCGGGACTTCATCGAGGCGCAGCCGATGTTCTTCGTGGCCACCGCCCCGCTGTCAGGTGACGGCACCGTCAACCTGTCCCCGAAAGGGCTGCGCGGCTGCTTCGCGGTGCTCGACGAGCACACCGTGGCGTACCTGGACTTCGCCGGCAGCAACGCCGAGACCATCGCCCACCTGCGGGAGAACGGCCGGATCACGCTGATGTGGTGCGCGTTCGCCGGCCCGCCGAACATCGTGCGGGTGCACGGGCGCGGTGAGCCGGTGTTCCGCGACGACCCGCGCTGGCCCGGCCTGCTTGCCCACTTCCCGGACATCGACCCGGGTCCGCACGGGCTGCGGGCGATCATCGTGGTGCGCGCCGAGCTGGTCCGCGACACCTGCGGCTACGCGGTGCCGTTCATGACCTACGACGCCGACCGTGACCTGCACGAACGGCGGTTCGCCCGGGAGGACGACGTGTCGCTGAGCGCGTACTTCGCCGGCAAGGACCACGTCGCCACCAGCATCGACGGGCTGCCCGGCCTGCCGTTGCCGCTGCCGCCGACCCCGGCGGGGTGAGCGCTGTCAGTGGATGCCGGCCATCAGGTGCCGGATCTGGCGGGTGAACATCACCGCGGCCAGGCCCAGCACCACCGAGGCCAGCCCGAAGGTCAGGAAGTAGACCGGCTGGGACCAGGTGCCGGCCAGCCGGGCCACCTGACCGCCGATGGCGTCGCCGACGGCGGTGGCGAGGAACCACAGGCCCAGCATCTGGCTCGCGTACTTGACCGGGGCGAGTTTCGTGGTGGCGGACAGGCCGACCGGGCTCAGGGACAGCTCACCGGCGACCTGGATCGCGTACACCGCGACGAGCCACAGCGGTGAGACCAGGTCGCCGCCGACGGCGGCCTGCGCGGCGGCGGCCATCAACACGAACGACAGGCCGTTGAGCACCAGGCCGACGGCGAACTTCGTGGGCGTGGACACCCGGTGGCCGAGTTTGAGCCACAGCGCGGCGGCCAGCGGCGCGCCGATGATGATGAGGATCGGGTTCACCGACTGCAACCAGGACGCCGGGAACGTGAACCCGCCCACCGACCGGTCGGTCTGGTCGGCGGCGAAGATGTTCAGCACCGACCCGGCCTGGTCGTAGATGAGCCAGAACGAGGCGGCGAACAGGAACAGCCACACGTACGCCTTCATCCGGCTGCGTTCGGTGCCGCTGATCTCCCGGTCGGTGAGGATCCGCGCGAAGTAGCCGACTGTCACCAGCACCGTCACCACTGTGAGCAGGTTGACCACCGTGTCGACGGTGAACCAGCCGGCCACCAGCAGCACCAGCAGGACGGCGAGCACCACGACGCTCGCCACGCCGACGCGGGTCAGCGCGCGCCGCCGGTCGGCGCCGAGCAGCGGGTCCGCCGGGCGGGCACCGGCTTCGCCGAGGTTGCGGCGGCCCAGCACGTACTGGAGCACGCCGAAGGTCATGCCGACCGCGGCGGCGCCGAACCCCAGATGCCAGTTGATCTTCTCGCCGAGGAAGCCGGTGATCAGCGGCGCGATGAACGCGCCCAGGTTGATGCCCATGTAGAAGATGGAGAACCCGGCGTCGCGGCGCGGCGAGTCCCGCTCGTACAGGTCACCGACCATGGTGGAGATGTTCGGTTTGAGCAGGCCGGTGCCGAGCACGATCAGCGCCATGCCGGCGAACACGCTCCACCCGGTGGGGATCGCCATCACGTAGTGACCGGCGGCGATCACCACGCCGCCCCACAGCACGCTGCGCCGCGCGCCGATCAGCCGGTCGGCGACCCAGCCGCCGGGCAGCGCCATCAGGTAGACCATGGCGTTGTAGGTGCCGTACACGGCGTTGGCGCTGGACTCGCCGAGGTTCAGTCCGCCGTCGGCGACCGCGGCGGTCAGGTACAGCACGAGGATCGCCCGCATGCCGTAGAAGCTGAACCGCTCCCACATCTCGGTGAGGAAGAGCGTGGACAGCGCGCGGGGGTGACCGAAGAAGGTCTTCCCGGCTGGTGGTCGGGCCCCGACCGGCGCGTCACTGCTCATCGTCACCTCCGGCACGCAAACAGGTGGGTAACATCCCCGTTGACAGGCGAAACACTCCACCGATTCGGCCCGGCCGGGGACGACCCCGCCGGGCAGCTGTCATGGCCGGTTACCCTTGACACTCCCGACCCGCGTACGGCCCTGCCGCCGCGGGCCGGGGAATGGGCGAGCGGTGACCGGTCGTTACACCTGAAGACCAGCACCACGAACGAGGGGAAGTCGATCATGGGCGAGCGCATGCTGCGCGGTAGCCGGCTGGGAGCGGTCAGCTACGAGTCCGACCGCAACACGGAGCTCGCGCCGCGTCAGACCCGCGAGTACCTCTGCGCCAAGGGCCACCAGTTCGAGGTGCCGTTCGCCGTCGACGCCGAGGTCCCGACGACCTGGGAGTGCAAGTTCGACGGCAGCGTGGCCCGTCTGGTCGACGGCACCGAGCCGGAGCAGAAGAAGGCCAAGCCGCCGCGTACCCACTGGGACATGCTGCTGGAGCGGCGCTCGATCGCCGAGCTGGAGGACATCCTCGCCGAGCGGCTCCAGGAGGTCCGCACCCGCCGCGGTCGTGCCTGAGCACCTCCCGCAATGACCGAAAACGCCCCCGGGATCACCCGGGGGCGTTTTTCGTTGCCCGGGCAGGCACGGCCCCGCCACTTCGGGGAGGTGGCGGTATCAAGCGTGCCTTGATGCCGCCATCTCCCCGAACTTGTGCCGATCATGGGAGGGCGGGTTGGTTGTGGGCTGCTGATCCGCCGCGCGTGGGCCGATCCGGGTGCCGGGCCGGTGACCGGGCCGCCGGCCCGGGGAGGCGGCGGGGTCGGGCGCGGTCCGATGCCACCACCTCGGCGAACTGGAGTTGATCAAGCTGACGGCGCAGCGGGGGCGCGTCAGCGGTCGACGATCTCGCCCTCGATGGCCTTGCCCGGGTCGGTGACCGGCTGCGGCGACGGCGCGGGACCAGGCGACGGGGCCGGCGCGGGCTCCGGGGTCGGCTGCGGCGCACCCCGGTACACGCGCACCCGGCGCGGCCCGAACAGGTCACCGGCGACCATCGACGACACCCGGCGCTCGGTGGCCCGGCGCACCCCGCCACCGGCCAGCCGGCGCAGCGGCGGCACCAGCAACAGCAGGCCCACCACGCCACTGACCAGGCCCGGCAGCGCCAGCAGCAGCGCGCCCAGCAGACCGACAAGCCCATCGGTCACCTCCGGGCCCGGCGGCCGGCCGGCCTGCGCCGCCGCGCGGAAGCCGCGCCACGCCCGCATGCCCTCGCGGCGCAGCAGCACCAGACCCAGCAGGGACGCCCCGAACACCAGCAGCACCGCCACGCCGAACCCGACGGCCCGGCCGACCAGCACGAAAACGGTCAGCTCCAGCAGCGCGAGCAGCAGCAGGGCCGGTGGTACGTACTTCAGTCCTCGGCGCATCTCACCTCATCAGCCCGGGGTCATCACGCCCCTCAAGCATGACACGCCCTCGCTCAAGGCCAGCGCGCGAGCGCGTCCGGGCGTGACGGCGCGGTCGCCAGGCGGTCCCGCACCCCCCAGCGGGTGACCCGCCACAGCGCCTCCGCCACGATCAGCGGGCTCATCTTGCTGTCGCCGTGTTCCCGCTCGGCGAACGTGATCGGCACCTCCACGATCCGCACCCCGGCGCGGTGCGCCAGCCGCGACAGCTCCACCTGGAACGCGTACCCCTGGGACCGCACCGAACCCAGGTCGATCGCGTCCAGCGCGCTGGCCCGGTACACCCGGTAGCCGCCGGTGGCGTCGCTGACCGGCATGCCCAGCGCCAGCCGCGCGTACAGGTTGCCCACCCGGGACAGCAGCAGCCGCCGCCATGGCCAGTTCAGCACCCGCGCGCCGCGGGTCCACCGGGAACCGATCACCACGTCGGCGTCGCGGGCGGCGTGCAGCAGCGCCGGCAGGTCCTCCGGGGCGTGCGAGCCGTCGGCGTCCATCTCCACCACTGCGTCGTAGCCGCGCGTGCGCGCCCAGGCGAACCCGGCCAGGTAGGCCGCGCCGAGTCCTTCCTTGCCGGCCCGGTGCAGCACGTGCACCCCCGGGTCGCCGTCGGCGATCGTGTCGGCGATCGCGCCGGTGCCGTCGGGGCTGTTGTCGTCGGCGACGAGGACGTCCACCGCCGGCGCCGCCTCGCGTACCCGGGCGACGATGCGCCCGACGTTGTCGGCCTCGTTGTAGGTGGGGATGACCACCAGGACCCGCCCCACCCCGGGATGGCCGACCGTCCGCCTGTCGGCTGCCACGCCCACCGTCGCACCGCCTCTCGTCGGCTCAGCCGGGAGCGACCTCCCGGCGGCGGCGCAGCACGGCCGCACCGGCCAGGGCCGCGACCGCCAGCGCCGTCAGCGCCACCTCCGGCCACACCCCGGCAGTGGTCGCCGGGGTACGCCCGTTACCGAGTTCCATCTGCCGCACCACCACCGCGGCGGTGTTGAACCCGGTCGCACCGTCTACCCGCCCGTCCGGGGAAACGAACCCGGACACACCGACCGTGGAGGCCATCAACGCGGCCCGGCCGTGCTCCACGGCCCGCAGCCGCACCATGGCCAGCTGCTGGCGGGCCTCGGCCACGTCGAACGTGGCGTTGTTCGTCTGCACCACCAGCAGCTGCGCGCCGCCGGTGACGGTGTCCCGGACGATGCCGTCGTAGGCGACCTCGAAGCAGATCACGTCGCCGAGGACCGCCGGGCCGGTGTTCAGCACGCCGGGACGGTCACCGGCTACGAAATCGGACCGGACCCGGTCGACCTGGGAGCTGACCTTGCGGGCGATGGACCGCAGCGGCACGTACTCGGCGAACGGCACCGGATGCCGTTTCGTGTACACCTGGTCCAGATCCGGGCCGGTGCCCGGCCGCCACAGCAGCCCCGCGTTGCGCACCTCACCCCGGCCGGGCCCGACCAGCACCGCACCGACCAGGATCGGCGCGCCGATCGCGTCGGCCGCCTGGGAGATCCGCTCCCCCGCGCCCGGGTTGCGCAGCGGGTCGATGTCGCTGGAGTTCTCCGGCCACACCACCACGTCCGGACGGTCCTGCCCGCCCTCGGCGACCCGACGCGCCAGCTCCAGCGTCGCGTCGACGTGGTTGTTCAGCACCGCCTGCCGCTGCGCGTTGAAGTCCAGCCCGAGACGCGGCACGTTGCCCTGCACGATCGCGACGGTGACGGTGTCGCCCGCGCCGCGTACCCCGGTCGGCACGGCCGTACCGGCGGCGAGCAGCGCCACCAGCGCGGCGGTGAGCCCGGCGACGGGCCGCCACTGCCCGGGCGCACGCCGCCAGTCCCGCCACGCGGCGGTGACCAGCAGCCCACCGGCGACCGCGACGGCGAACGTGACCAGCGGGGCGCCGCCGAGCGCCGCGAGCTTCAGCAGGGGCGAGGTGTCCTGGCTGAACGCCAGCCGCCCCCACGGGAACCCGCCGAACGGGGTGCGGTCACGCAGCGCCTCCTGCCCCACCCACAGCACACCGGTGAGCAGCGGCCACGCCGCCCGGTGCCGGTCGGCGAGCGGCGACACCCAGGCGGTGGCGGCGCCCAGCAGCGCCAGATAGGCGGCCTGCAGCAGCGACAGCAGCGCCCACGGCAGGTAGCCGGTGTGCAGGTTCGTCCACTCCAGCAGCGGCGCGAACAACGCCACCCCGGTCAGGAAGCCCAGCCCGGCGCCGGCGCGCAGCCGCCGCCGGTGCACCGCGGCGGCCAGCAACGCCACACCGACCGGCGCGAGCGGCCACCACCCGTACGGCGGGAACGCCAGCAGCAGCGCCACCCCGGCCAGCACGGCGGCCGGCACGGCGAGCGTCAGCGGCAGGGGACGCGCGCCGCCGTCACCGTGTGCCCCGTCGGTGGCACGCGGCTGTTCCCGGTCCAGCGTCGTCACCGGCTTCTCCCCACGATCACGGGCCGAAGGCTACCCGCCCGTACCGGTCGTCGGCCCGCGCCCCTGCGCCGCCGATCGGACAACAGCGCCCCGGCGGGCGGAGCCCGCTGCCATGCTCGGCAGCATGAGCGCTGAGCGGGGACGGGGTCGCATCCTGCCGACCGCGCCCGGCTTCCGCGTCACCCGGGTCGAGTTGTTCTACGACCTCGTCTTCGTGTTCGCGTTCCTGAACGTCACCAACGTGCTCTCCGAAACCCTGAGCGGCAGGTCGTTGCTGGCCGGGCTGGTGTTGCTGTTGCTGCTGTGGTGGTGCTGGGTGTCGTTCGCCGCCCTGGGCAACGTCGTCCGTACCGACCAGGGGGTGATGCCGCTCGTCGGCGCGGTGACGGTGGCGGCCCTGTTCGTCCTGACCCTGGCCATGCCGGCGGCGTTCGCCGACGGGCCGGCGCAGCGGCAGTCCGGGCCACCCGCCGCGGTCCTGTTCGCCTGCTGCTATCTCGTCATCCGGGCGGCCCAGGTGCTGGTGTTCCTCAGCCGCAGCAGCCACCGCGGACGGACCGCCGTGCGCCTCGGTCTGCCGCCGCTGATCAGCGTGGCGTTGATTCTCGCCACCGCGGCCCTGCCCGAGTCGCCCCGGCAGACCTGGGCGACGTGGCTGCCGCTGGCGTTGTGGCTGGCCGCGCTCTGCATCGAGTACACCTCGGGGGGCCTCGCCCCCAGCGCCGGGCTGACAGTCGTGTCCGCCGCCCACTGGGCGGAGCGGTACGCCCTGATCCTGCTCATCGCGCTCGGCGAGTCGATCATTTCGCTCGGGCTGGGGCCGAAGCTGAGCGCCGGCCTGCCGGCCACGTGGCCGGTGATCGTGGCGTCGGTGCTCGGCGTCACCATCATCGCGGCGCTGTGGTGGCTGTACTTCGACAGCCTGGCGCCCGCGCTGGAGCAGCGGCTGCATCGCACCCGCGACGTCCGCGCACGGGCGGCGCTCGCCCGCGACGCGTACGCCTACCTGCACCTGCCGCTGATCACCGGGATCATCCTGTTCGCCCTCGGCCTCAAGCGTTACCTCGCCGTCATCTCCCACCCGCGCGGTGATCCCTGGCGGGAACACGCCGCCGCTCTGGACAACCGGGTGCTGTTCGCCGGGTTGGTCATCTACGTGTCGGGGCTGCTGGCGCTGGGGGTGCGCGCGACGCACCGGATTTCGGCGGTACCCACCGCCGTGGTGGTCGCGATGGCTGTGGGACTGCCGTGGGCAGGCCGGCTGCCTGCGGTGGCCGCGCTGGCGATCCTGGCGGTGGCCAGCGTCTCGGTGGTCCTGCTGGGCCTGCGTTCGAGTGACCCGTGGCGCAGCCGGGTGCGCCGGACCGCGTTGGACGAGCAGGTCGCCGCCGAGCAGGAGCAGTCCGAATGGCGGCGGCACCACCTGTGACCGGCGGGTGGGGAGTGTGGGCGTCACCGGCGACAGGCGACAATCGGGCGCATGCGGTTCGGTGTGCTGGGCGCGACCCAGGCGTACGCGGCCGACGGCAGCGTGCTGCCCGTCGCCGGCGGGCGGCTGCGCGCGCTGCTGGTGCTGCTTCTCCTCGACGCCGACCGCACCGTTGCGCCGCAGCGCCTCGTCGACGGCGTGTACGGTGACCGGCCGCCCGAGCAGGCCACGAACGCGCTGCAGTCCCAGGTGTCGCGGCTGCGGCGACTGCTGCCGGGCGCGCACATCGAGTTCGGCCCGGCCGGCTACCGGCTGGCGGTGGATCCGCAGCGGGTGGACGTGCACCGGTTCACCGGGCTGGCCGCGGCCGGGCGGGCCGCGCTCGCCGCCGGTGACCCGGCCGGCGCGGCGACGCTGCTGCGCGACGCGCTCGGCCTGTGGCGCGGCGAACCCCTCGCGGACGTGACGGACGCGCCGTTCGCCGACGCCGAGGCCGCCCGGTTGCGCCAGGCACGCCTGGCCGCGGTCGAGGACCGCGTCGAGGCGGAGCTGGCGCTGGCGCCGGCCGGGGCGCCGCTGATCGCCGAGCTGCGGGACCTGGTGGCGGCGCATCCGCTGCGGGAACGGCTGCACGGGCAGCTGATGCGGGCCCTGCACGGCGCCGGCCGCCGCGCCGAGGCCCTCGCCGTCTACGCCGACGCCCGCCGGGTGCTCGCCGAGGAACTGGGCACCGACCCGTCGGCGGAGCTGGTCGCACTGCACACGGCGCTGCTGCGCGACGACGCCGCACCGCCCGCCCGGCTCCCCAGCCCGCTCACCAGTTTCGTCGGCCGGGAACCGGAACTGCGGCGGGTCCACGAGCTGCTGGGCGCGGCGCGGCTGGTCACCCTGCACGGCCCGGGCGGCGCCGGCAAGACCCGGCTGGCCACCACCGTCGCGTCCGGCCACGACGGGCCGGTGTGCCTGGTGGAGCTGGCCGCTGTGGCACCCGGCGCGCCGGTCGCGCCCGCGGTGCTGGCCGCGCTGGACCTGCGCGACGCCGGCCTGCGCACCCCCGGCGGCCCCGCCGACCTGACCGGCCGGCTGGTGGCGGCGCTGGCCGACCGGCGGCTGCTGCTGGTGCTGGACAACTGCGAGCACGTGATCGACGACGCGGCCCGGCTGACCGGCCGGCTGCTCGCCGCCGCGCCCGGGCTGCGGGTGCTCGCCACCAGCCGGGAACCGCTGGGCCTCACCGGCGAGGCGTTGTGCCCGGTCGGCGGGCTGCCCGCCCCGGACGGGCCGGCCGCACCGCCGGCGGCCGCCGCGTACCCGGCGGTGCGGCTGTTCACCGACCGGGCCGCCGACGTGTCGCCCGGGTTCACCCTCGACGACGCCACCACCCCGGCGGTGCTGCGGATCTGCCGTACCCTCGACGGGCTGCCGCTGGCCCTGGAGCTGGCCGCGGCGCGGCTGCGGGCCCTGCCGGTGACGCAGGTCGCGGCCCGGCTGGACGACCGGTTCCGGCTGCTGCGCCGCGGTGACCGCACCGCGGCGCCCCGCCACCGCACGCTGGAGGCGGTCGTCGGGTGGAGCTGGGACCTGCTCGACGAGCCGGAGCGGCGGCTGGCCGCCCGGATGAGCGTGTTCGCCGGCGCCGCCGACCTGGCCGCGGTGCAGGCGGTGTGCGCGCCGGACGCCGGTGACGTCCTCGACGTGCTCACCGGCCTGGTGGACAAGTCGCTGGTGGAGGCCACCGGTGGGCGCTACCGGATGCTGGAGACGATCCGCGAGTTCGCGGCGGCCCGGCTGGCCGAGCACGGCGAGACCGGCCGGGTGCGCGACGCGCACGCCGCGTACTTTCTGGACCTGGCACAGGCCGGCGACGTGGCCCTGCGCGGCGGCGGCCAGGAACGGTGGCTGCGCCGCCTCGACGCCGCCCGCGACGACCTGCACGCGGCGCTGCGGCACGCCGAAACCACCACCGGGTTGCGGCTGGTCGCGGCTCTGGCGTTCTACTGGTGGCTGCGGGGCCTGCGCGGGGAGGGCGCCGCGCTGGCCCGGCGGCTGGTCGACCGGCTCGACGGCCCGCCCGACGGCGTGGCCGAGGAGTACGCGCTGGGCCTGCTGATCGCTGCGCTCGCCGGTGGCGGCGAGCGCAGCGAGGTCGACGCCGCGTCGCGGATCCTGTGGACCCTGGCCCGGCCGCCCCGGCATCCGTTCCTGCTGTACCTGTCCGGCATGGCCAGCGGTCCCCCGTCGCCGCAGGACGCGGCGGCGCTGCACGAGCAGGCCGTCCGGGACCGGCTGCTCGGCACCGACCCGTGGAGCCGGGCACTGGGCCTGCTGGGCACCGCGATGGTCAGTCTGCTGCACGGCCGTCACGCCCAGGCCCGCGCCGACCTGGACGCCGCGCTGGCCGGTTTCCGGGCCCTCGACGACCGCTGGGGCATGATCGTGACGCTGTCCACCCACGCCGAGGCCGCCTACCGCACCGGTGACGTCGCGTCGGCGGCCGCGCCGATGGCGGAGGCGCTGGAGCTGGCCGAGCAGCTCGGCTCCACGTTGGACCTGGCGGAACTGCTGCGGACCCGCGCCGACGGGCGGCTGGCAGCCGGTGACCTGACCGGCGCGGCCGAGGACTTCCGGCGGGTGCGGCGCATCGCCGGGCCGGCCGGCGCGCCGGAGCTGGTCGCCGCCGCGTACCTGGGGCTCGGCGAGATCGCCCGCCGCGACGGCGACCCGCAGCGGGCGCGGACGCTGTGCGAACGGGCGGTCGCGGAATGCCCGTCGGGCTGGTTCGGCGCCGATGTGGTGCGGCTCGCGGCGCTGGTGACGCTCGGGCAGCTCGCCGACGCCACCGGCGACCCGGCTGCGGCCCGCGCCCACTACCGGCAGGTCCTCACCGCCGGCGTCGGCGTGTGGGACGTGCCGGTGGTGGCCGCCGCCGCGGACGGGCTGGCCGGGCCGCTGCTGCGCGACGGCGACCACGAGTCGGCGGCCCGGCTGCTGGGCGCGGCGGCGGCGCTGCTCGCAGGCACCGGCGCGGCAGACGCCCCGGCCGGCACACCCACCGCCGTCACGCTGCGGGAACACCTGGGTGAGGCGGCGTTCGCCACCGCGTACGCCCGGGGCGCGGACCTGCCCCGGCAGCGGGCGCTGGCGCTGGTCGACGGGCGCTGACCGGCGCGGCGCCGTCCGGTGCGCGCGCGGTACGCGCCCGGTCAGCGCCGCCGGTGACGCTGACTCCCATGACCGACGACGCGACGGCCGTACTGGCCGACGGGATACGAAAAACGTACGGACGCACCACCGCCCTGGACGGCTTCGACCTGGCCGTTCCGGCCGGCACCGTGTACGGGGTGCTCGGCCCGAACGGGGCGGGCAAGACCACAGCGGTGCGGATCCTCACCACGCTGCTGCGTTTCGACGCCGGCCGGGCCAGGGTGGCCGGGTACGACGTCGCCTCCGACCCGGACCGGGTGCGTGCCGCGATCAGCCTGACCGGCCAGTACGCGGCGGTCGACGAGGTGCTCAGCGGACGGCAGAACCTGGTGCTGTTCGGGCGGCTGCGGCGGCTGTCCGCGCGCCGGGCCCGCCGCCGCGCCGAGGAGCTGCTGGACCGGTTCGGTCTGACCGAGGCCGCGGACCGGTCGGCGGGCGGCTACTCCGGTGGGATGCGCCGCCGCCTGGACCTGGCGGCCAGCCTGGTGGTGCCGCCGCGGGTGTTGTTCCTCGACGAGCCGACCACCGGCCTGGACCCGCGCAGCCGCAACGGCCTGTGGACGGCGGTGCGGGAACTGGTCGCCGACGGCACCACTGTGCTGCTCACGACCCAATATCTGCAGGAGGCCGACCACCTCGCCGACCGGGTGTGCGTCATCGACGCCGGCCGGGTCGTGGCCGAGGGCACCCCGGAGCGGCTGAAGGCCCGCATCGGCGCCGACCGGCTGGAACTGGTGGTCCGCGACGCGGCGGACCTGCCCGCCGCGGCGGCGGTGGTGGAACGCGCCACCGGCGCGACCGCGACTGTGGACGGCGAGCTGCGGCGCGTCGACGCGCCGGTGGCCGACCGGATCGCCGTGCTCACCGCCGTGCTGCGGGCCCTCGACGACGCCGGGATCGCGGTGGACGACGTCCTGGTCCGCCGCCCGACGCTGGACGAGGCGTTCCTGCGGCTCACCGGCGGTCACGCCGACGCGCAGCGGGTGGGGGTGGCGTCGTGAGGGCGCTTGCCGACGGGTGGCTGATGGCCGGGCGGAACATGCGGCACGTGGTGCGTGCCCCGGAGGAGATCATCCTCTACTTCAGCCTGCCGATCATGTTCGTGCTGGTGTTCGGCTACGTGTTCGGCAGCGGCATGTCCGTGCCGGGCGACGGCAGCTACCGGGAGTTCCTGCTGCCGGGCGTGTTCGTCATGACGATGCTCTACGGCCTCGGGGCGACCGCGTCGGCCATCGCTGTGGACGCCGGCCGGGGCGTGGTGGACCGGTTCCGGTCGCTGCCGATGGCCCGCTCGGCGCTGCTGTCCGGCCGCGCGAGCGCCGACCTGGTACGCGCGTGCCTGGAGATGACCACGCTGGTGGTGTGCGGGCTGCTGGTGGGCTGGCAGTGGCGCGAGGGCGTCGGCCCGGCGCTGGCGGCGGTGGCGCTGATCCTGCTGCTGCGCGTCGCGATGACCTGGGTGGGCATCCTGTTCGGGCTGCTCGTGCCGAACCCGGACACGGTCGCGGTGGTGGTGTTCCCGCTGGCGTTCCCGCTGACCGCGCTGTCCAACGTGTTCGTGGCGCCGGAGCTGATGCCGGACTGGCTGGGCGCGATCGCCGCCTGGAATCCGCTGTCGGCCACAGTGGCGGCGGCCCGGGACCTGTTCGGCAACCCGGGCCTGGGCGGGGACTCGTGGCCGGCCCGGCACGCGCTGGAACTGGCGGTCGCCTGGCCGCTGGCGCTCATCGCGGTGGCTGCCCCGGCGGCGGTGCGCCGCTACCGGCGGCTGGGCCGCTGACGAGGGCCGGCCGCTGACACGGGGAACATCGGGGGGATGAAATCGGGGCGCGGCCTAAGCCGCGCCCCGATGCTCCCAGGCCCTTCCCGGCCGGTGGGGCGAAGACGATCGGCGCCGACCTTCGGACCGACCCGACGTGGACTGGCTGCCCCCGCCTGGCCGTTGTCTACTGGCCGTGCCTCTCACCCTGCCCGTACACCGGTAACCGCGGCCGGTTCGCGCCGCCCCGCCGACCCCCGCCCGCTGGACCTGGCCGCCGCAACCTTCCGGTCGCTCGGCCAGCGGACGAAGGGACGAAGCGAACAACAGCCGCTTCCCGTGGTAGGACTCAAAGACGGTACGGCGTAGACCCCCGCCGCTGTCAACCCACCCGGGCCTGTCGTGTGTTGCGACACGGCGTGTCGCGTCGGCGCGTCTCGATTTCCGCCCTGTTCGCGGCGTGCGTCAGGCGCCGAGATGGTGCCGCAGCATCGCCGCCGCCGCACCCGGATGCTCCTCGGCGAGCAGCCCGGCGGCGGCCAGCACGTAGTCCGCGTCGACGACCGGCCGGGCCGCCCGCGGCAACGCCCACCCGCCGGCGTGGTCGGTCAGGACCGCGTCGAGCACCGCCGCCGCGTCGCCCGGCTCGGCGTGCCGCAGCACCCCACCGGAGCCGACGAGCAGCTTCACCTCCCGCAGGTCCCGCCCGGCCCGCTCCCCCGTCGCCGCACCCCGCGCGTGCCGCCGCAACGCCACAGTCGCCGCCAACGAGGCGATACGCCGGTCCACGGCCCGCTCGCCGTCACCGGCGGGCAGGAACCCCGGGTCGGCGGCCCGTACCGCCGCCGCGACCGTCAGCTCCGCCTCCTCGGCCGCGTCGAGCAGCCGCTCCTCCACCGCGGCGCGCACCACGCCCGGCGCGCTCCACCGCATGCCCAGGTCGCCCTCGACGGTGCGGGCCCGCCACAGCGTCCCGGCGACCTCCTGACTGGGGCCGCTGTCCCGCTCGTCGGGGGTGAGCACCGAGTACACGTCGGTGGTCGCGCCGCCCACGTCCACCACTGCGAGGTCACCGCCGAGCGTCCCGGCGAGGACCTCCACGCCGGTGAGCACCGCGTCGGGGGTGGCCGCGCGGACCAGCCGCGCGAACCGCGTACCCCGGGACAGCTTCTTGCCGCCGATGACGTGCCGCAGGAACACCTCCCGGATCGCCGCCCGCGCCGACGCCGGCTCCAGCACCCCGATGCGCGGCAGCACGTTGTCGGCCACCGTCACCGGCACACCCGCGCCCGCCAGCAGCGCGTGCAGGTCGGCACGCACGTCGGCGTTGCCCGCCAGGACCACCGGCACCCGGAAGCGGGCCTTCGCCAGCCGCGTCGCGTTGTGCGTCACCGTCTCGGCGTCCCCGCCGTCGGTGCCGCCCACCAGCAGCACCACGTCCGGGCGGGCCGCCCGCAACGCCGCCACGTCCACCCCACCGAGCCGCCCGGCCGCGACGTGCACCACGTTCGCGCCCGCCGACAGACCGACCCGCCGGCCCGCCTGAGCGGTCACCAGCGGCTCGTAACCCACCACCGCCAGGCGCAGCCCACCCCCCGCCGACGAACACACGTACCAGGGCACCTCAGCGACCCCGGCCGACGCGGTGGCCGCACCGACCGCGGCGTCCAGGCCGTGCAGCACATCCGTGCCCACCGTGGTGGGCGCCGACGCCGCCGCGACCAGACGGCCGCCGTCGAGGTCCACCACCGCGGCCTTCGTGTACGTCGACCCGACGTCGGCGCAGACGACGACCGGCCTCGCGCTCACGCCGGGCTGTCCTTCGTTCGCGACTGTGGGGCTCGCAACACCGGCTCGCTCCTCGCGCTCACGGTGCTGGCGGCACGACCACCGTGCCGGTCGCGGTGACCGCCACGATCGGCTCGTCGAGCACCTCGGCGGCCGACTCGCCCTTGTCCGGGCGGCCCCGGCACACCACTGTCGCGGCGAAGTCGACGGTGCGGCTGCGGGTGCCCACCCGGGTCACCGTCGCCGTCACCTCCAGCACGTCACCGGCCTTCATCGGCGCCCGGAACTGCACGTCGGAGTACGAGGCGAACAACCCCTCGTCGCCGTCGGTGCGGATGCACACCTCGGTGGCCACATCCCCGAACAAGCCCAGCGCGTACGCCCCGTCGACCAGGTTGCCCGCGTAGTGGGCGTGGGAGTACGGCACGTACCGGCGGTGGGTGACTGTCAGACCGACACGGGGATCGCTCATCAGGTGTTCGCCTTCCTGGAGGTGATCAAAGCGTGGACGAGGTAACTGGCGACCTCGCCCGGGGTGGTGCCACGGCCGAAGATCCGGTCCACGCCCAGCTCGCCGGTCATCGTCTCGTCGAACCGCGGCCCGCCGACGATCAGCAGCGGCCGCTTCCCGGCCGGCATCGCCTCCCGGAACGCCGCCGACATCTCCCGCGTGTTGTGCAGGTGCGCATCACGCTGCGTCACCACCTGCGACACCAGCACCGCGTCGGCGCGTTCCCGCCGGGCCGCCTCGACCAGCTCCGGCACGCTCACCTGCGCGCCCAGGTTCGTGACCTTCAGCTCCCGGTAGTACTCCAGGCCCTTCTCGCCGGCGATGCCCTTGACGTTGAGGATCGCGTCGATGCCCACGGTGTGCGCGTCCGTGCCGATGCAGGCGCCCACCACCGACAGCTTGCGGCGCAGCCGCCGCTTCACCACCGCGTTGACCTCCTTGGCCGACAGCAGCGGATAGTCACGCTCCACCACCTGCACCTTCGACAGGTCCACCAGGTGGTTCACCCGCCCGTACACCACGAAGAACGTGAACCCGTCACCGATCGGCTTGGCGTGCACCAGCATCGCCGGGTCCATGCCCATCTTGTTTGCGAGCTGCACCGCCGCGCCCTCGGCCCGCTTGTCGTGCGGCACCGGCAACGTGAACGACACCTGCACCATGCCGTCACCGGTGGTGTCCCCGTACGGCCGCACGACCGTCTTCTCACTCATGAGGGTTGCTCCAGGATCTCCGTGGCCGGGTTGTAGTAGTCCGCCTCGTGCCGCGCTACCCCGTCCAGGCCCTTGCCCCGGTCCGCCGGCCGCTTCATGATCCCGAACGTGCCCTCGGCGATCGCCGTCAGCAACGACTGGTCCCCGATGCGCTCCAGCAGGTCCACCGCCTCACCGAGCACCCGGTGCGCCCGCTCCTGGATGAACCCGCCCGGCGCCGGCACGAAGTCCTCGTGCAGGCCGCCCGCCGCGCCCAGCACGTACCGCACGTTCTGCAGCGCGATGTCCCGGTCCGACAGCCACGGCGTCACCACCGCCTCGGTCATCATCCCCACCAGCAGGATCCCCTGCCCGGTCATCGTGCCCACCAGGTTGAAGAACCCGTCCAGCAGGTTGCCCCGGAACACGTCACCGGTCATGTGCTTCGTCGGCGGCATCCACTTCAACGGCGCGTCCGGGAACAACTCCCGCGCCAGCAACGCGTGCGCCAGCTCCAACCGGAACGACTCCGGCACATCCGGGTTGATCTCGAACGCGTGCCCCAGCCCCAGCTGCCAGTCCGCCAGCCCCGCCTCGTGCGCGAAGAACTCGTTCAGCAGCTGCGACACCGTCACCGTGTGCGCCTCGTCCACCGCGTCCGCGGTGGTCAGGTAGTTGTCCTCACCGGTGTTGATGATGATGCCCGCCCGCGCGTGCACCTGCCGCGAGAACCGCTGGTCCACGAACGTGCGGATCGGGTTGATGTCACGGAACAGGATCCCGTACATCGAGTCGTTGAGCATCATGTCCAGACGCTCCAACCCGGCCAGCGTCGCCATCTCCGGCATGCACAGACCCGACGCGTAGTTCGTCAACCGCACGTACCGGCCCAGCTCCCGCGACGACTCGTCCAGCGCCGCCCGCATCAGCCGGAAGTTCTCCTGCGTCGCATACGTGCCCGCGAACCCCTCCCGGGTCGCCCCCTCCGGCACGTAGTCCAGCAGCGACTGCCCCGTCGACCGGATCACCGCGATCACGTCAGCGCCGGCCCGCGCCGCCGCCTGCGCCTGCGGGATGTCCTCGTAGATGTCACCGGTCGCCACGATCAGGTAGATCCACGGCCGCCGCTCCGGATCCCCGAACCGCTTCACCAGCCGGTCCCGCTCCGCGCGCCGCCGGTCGATGCTGCGGATCCCCGCCGCCACCGCCTTACGCGACGCCCGCCGCGCCGCAGTCGCCGCCTTCCCCGACGGCTGCGCGAACCGCACCGACCCGGCCGCCGCCTTCTGCGCCAGCAACGTCACATCCGCGATGCCCTCACGAGCCAGCGCGTCGAACACCGGCGCCGCCACCCCGTGCCCCAGCCCCACGTCCGCGACCACCGCGTCCACGAGCCGGTTCACCCACGGAATGCCGTCCGGGTCCGCGCCGGTCACCCCGGCCAGCCGCAGCACCGCCCGCTCCACCGACACAGTGGTGTGGCTGCGCGCCAGATCCACCACCGGCTGCCCGGCCCGGCGCGCCAACTCCCGCGCCCGCGCCACCAGCGCCGGATCCAGCCCAAGCTTCCCTGTCACGAAGACCCTTCCTGATAGATCACGTCACCGCGCAACACAGTGGCCCGGCACACCGGCAGCGGCGTCGGATCGTCCGCACCCCGCAACTCCGGATCCTCCGCCAGCACCACAGGCAGCCCCCGCTCCACGCCCGCCGGGGTGTCCCAGACCGCGAACGTCGCCGGCGCCCCCAACGCCAGCACACCCTCGTTGTCCAGGTGCACCGCCCGCCACCCGCCGCGCGTGTGCGCCGCGAACGCCGCCCGCACACTCATCCGCTGCGCCGGGTTGTGATGCGCCGCCGCCGCCCGCACCGACCCCCACGGATCGACCGGCGTCACCGGCGAATCCGACCCGAACGCCAACGCCACACCGACCCCGTGCATCGCACCCATCGGATTCGACTCCAGCGACCGCGCCAACCCCAGCCGCGACTCGTACATCCGGCCCGCGCCGCCCCACAACCTGTCGAACGCCGGCTGCATCGACGCCACGATCCCGTACTCCACGAACCCGGCGATCAACGCCTTGCTCATGATCTCCGCGTGCTCCACCCGGTGCCGGGCCGCCCGCAACCGGTCCACACCCAGCGACCGCGCCGCCAGCCCGAACCCCTCAAGCACCGTCCCGATCGCCGCGTCCCCGATCGCGTGGAACCCGCCCTGCAACCCGTGCGCCGCGCAGTCCAGCAGATGATCACGAACCTGCTCCGCCGACACGTACCCGTGCCCGCACGCCCCCGCCTCACCGTCCAGGTACGCCGCCGACACGTGCGCCGTCCGCGACCCAAGCGCCCCGTCGGCGAACAGGTCACCACCCGCGCCCACCGCACCCAGCTCCCGGGCCTTCGCCGCACCCAGCAGCTCACCCCAGTACCCGTACACCTCCGGCACCCCGGCCCCCGAGATCGCCAGCAGCCCGGTGAAGTCCTCCTCGTCGGAGATGTCCGGACCACCGCACTCGTGCACCGCCGCGACACCCAGCGACGCCGCGTGTTCCAGCGCCCGCCGCTGCGCCGCCACCCGCTGCGCCCGCGACACCGACGCGAACGCCGCCGCCCGCGCCACGTGATGCGCGTCGCGCCGCAACCACCCCGACGCGTCGTAGCCGGCCGCCGACACCACCTCCGGGCACGCCGCCAGCAACGCCGCCGACACCAGCGCCGAATGGATCGACGCCTGCGACAGATACACCCGCCGCCCACCGGCCGCCCGGCCCAGCGCCGCCGCATCAGGCAACGCCCGATCCGCCCAGGCCGACTCGTCCCAGCCGTGCCCCAGCACCACCGCGTCACCCGGCAGACCCGCCGCGAACGCCGACACCCCGTCCAGCAGCTCACCCGCCGACCGCACCGCCGACAGATCCAGCCCCGACAACGCCAACCCGGTATCGGTCGCGTGCACGTGCGCGTCCACGAACGCCGGCGTCACCAGCGCACCGCCCAGCTCCACCACCCGGTCCGCCCGCGGCGCCTCCGCATCAGTACCCAACCAGGCGATCCGCCCGTCCCGCACCAGCAGCGCCGTCGCGCTCGGGTCCGCCGGACAGTGCAGCACTCCACCGCGATACAGCGTCGAGGGGTTCGTCATGGTCTCAGTCTGCCGCCAGACGAGCCTCGAACAGACCGCGCACCCCCGGCTCGGCACGCAACAGATCCAGCGCCAGCGCCGCGTGCCCGGGCACGTACCCGTTGCCCACCAGCATCGTCACGTCCGCCGCCAGGCCCTCCGCGCCCAGCGCCGCCGCCGCGAAGCTCGTCGCCATCGAGAAGAAGATCACCGTACCGCCGTCCGCCGTGGCCAGCACCGCACCGTGCTCACACCCCGGCACGTCCACGCACACCACAGTCACGTCCGCCGGCACACCCAGCGCCGTCGTCACCGCCGTCGACAACCCCACCGGATCCCGCGCGTCGGCCAGCGCCACCACGTCGGCCAGCCCGGCCGCCGTCAGCGCGTCCCGCTCCGCGACCACCGGAACCACCCCGACGGTACGGGCGGCGCCCGCCCGCCGCGCCGCCGCGAGCGACAACGACCCGCTCTTACCGGCCCCGCCGATCACCGCCACCGACACCGGACGCGGATCACCCTCACGCGAGCGCCGCGCCACCTGCTCGGCCACCACCCGCGCCGTCAACGCCGGCGCCCCGCACACGTCCAGCACCGCCAGCGACAGCTCGGGGTGCAGGTCCGGCGGCAGCACCGCCGCGATCGACCGGGCGAACAGAATCGCGTACCCGTCGCACGGCACCTGCTCGCTGCGCCCGTCCCAGCGGGCCAGCCCGTCGGTGATCGTCAGCGGCGTCAGCGTCAGCGACACGAGCGTCGCCACCCGGTCACCCGGCTTCAGCCCCAGCGGCGAGCGGCGGCCCGCCTCCTCGACCGTGCCGATCAGCATGCCGCCGGAACCGGTCACCGGGTTCTGCATCTTCCCCCGGGCCGACACGATCTCCAGCACCTCGGCGCGGACCTTCTCCCCGTCGCCGCCGTGCTTCTCCGCCAGCTGCCGGAAACTCGCCGCGTCCAGGTTCAGCCGCTCGACCCGGATCCGCACCTCGTTCGCCGCGATCCGCGGGTCGGGGTCCAGCCGCCAGGCCGCCTGCGGAAGCACCCCCGCCGGTTCCACGACTCGGTGCAGACCCACCGGTGACGTCACGCCGACCCCCTATGTCCAGCCGCCCGAACCCCCGGTCAGGGCTCGCGTCGCGGGAAAACTTCCGGCAGACTAATTTCTTCACCGCAGATTTTCCAGTAGCCTACGCATTCGTTGATCAACCCGCACACTGACGAGGAGGGGCCGTGACCCAGACCCAACCGGTGGAGACCATCCCGACGCCCCGCCCCGCGCCGGTCGCCGTTCCGACCGCCGGACAGCCCTACGAATACCGCCGCGCGCCCCTCGTCGAACCCGACTGGACCCGCTTCCCCGGCTGGCGCCACATCACCCGCGACCAGTGGGAGAGCGCCCAGTGGCAACGGGTCAACTGCGTCAAGAACATCAAGCAGCTGCGCGCCGTCCTCGGCGACACCGTCGACGAGACCTTCTACGCCGACCTGGAGGCCGACCAGAAGGCGCTGGCCACCATGTCCATGCTGGTGCCGCCGCAGATGCTCAACACCATGGTGCCGCATCAACCGATGAGCACCGAGGCGCTGCTCGCCGACCCGATCCGCCGCTACATGATCCCGGTCGCCTCCGACCGGCGCACCGACTGGCCGTCCCACCCGTACGCCAGCCGCGACAGCCTCCACGAACACGACATGTGGGTCGCCGAGGGCCTCACCCACCGCTACCCCACCAAGGTCCTCGCCGAGCTGCTCTCCACCTGCCCGCAGTACTGCGGCCACTGCACCCGCATGGACCTCGTCGGCAACTCCACCCCCGCCGTCGACAAGCTCAAGCTCACCCTCAAGCCGGTCGACCGCTACGACGCCCACATCACCTACCTCAAGGCCCACCCGGGCGTACGCGACGTGGTCGTCTCCGGCGGTGACGTCGCCAACGTGCCGTGGCGCAACCTCGAGTCGTACCTGATGCGCCTGCTGGAGATCGAGACGATCCGTGACATCCGGCTCGCCACCAAGGCGCTCATGGGCCTGCCCCAGCACTGGCTCCAGCCCGACGTGGTCGAGGGCCTCGAACGAGTGGCCCGCACCGCCGCCCGCCGCGGCGTCAACCTGGCCATCCACACCCACGTCAACCACGCCCAGTCGCTGACCCCGCTGGTCGCCAAGGCCGCACAGACCGCGCTCGACGTCGGCGTACGCGACGTGCGCAACCAGGGCGTGCTCATGCGCGGCGTCAACGCCACCAGCGCCGACCTGCTCGACCTCTGCTTCGCGCTCCAGGGCGAGGCGGGCATCCTGCCGTACTACTTCTACATGTGCGACATGATCCCCAACGCCGAGCACTGGCGCGTCCCGGTCTGGCACGCCCAGCAGCTCCAGCACGACATCATGGGCTACCTGCCCGGCTACGCCACCCCGCGGATCGTCTGCGACGTGCCGTTCGTCGGCAAGCGCTGGGTGCACATGCTCACCGACTACGACCGTGAGCGCGGCATCTCGTACTGGACCAAGAACTACCGCACCTCGATCGAGTCGGCCGACCTGGAGGCGCTGAACAAGCGCTACGCCTACTACGACCCGATCGACACGCTGCCCGAGGCCGGCCAGGCCTGGTGGCTCGCGCACCGCGACGACTGACCCCCGGCCCTCAGGGCGTACGACGGCGGGCCACCTCTGCGATGAGGTGGCCCGCCGTTCGCGTACTCACTTGTTGAAGGCGTCCTTGACGTCGCGGCCCGCCTGCTTGGCGTGCTCCCCGGCCTGCTTGGCACGCGCCGTGCTCTGCTCGGAGGCGCCCTCGGCCCGCAACCGCTCGTTGTCGGTCACGTCGCCGATCCGCTCCTTGGCCATGCCGCTCATCTCCTGGGCCTTGTTCTTCGCCTTGTCGGTGAAGCTCATGTCGCCCTCCCTCGTCCGGCTACGCCTTGCCCTTGTCGCGTCCCCGGTGAGTGTCGGTGCAAACGCCGTTGACCGGCGCACATCGCGTAGGGCGTCCTAGGATAATAGGTTGAAGGTGTGCGCCTACCGGCCGAGGTCGCGGACCCGCTCCGTGACGGCGGACAGGAACGCGGTGAGGGCGGGCCCGGGCGGCGTGTCCCGGGTGACTGCGACCAGGCGGCGCCGGAGAACGGTCTCGGCGATACCCCGGACCGCCAGCGCCGGGTCGGCGTCGGGCAGGGTCAGGGCCGGCATCAGAGCGACCGCCGCCCCGGCCCGGACCAGTTCCAGCTGGACGTCCGCGTCGCTGGAACGGTGCCGCAGGTCCGGTTCGTAGCCGCCGAGACGACGGCACGTCCCCACCACCATGGCGTGGTGCCCGGTGCCCTCGGCGGAGGCGGTCCACACCTCGGACCGCAGGTCGGTGACCGCGACGTGTCCCCCGGGCCCGGCGAGCGGGTGCGCAGCGGGAAGCACGAGACGCAGGGGCTCCTCGAGCAGGAGCGTGAAACGGAGCCCCGCCGGGCGGGGGCGGGGCTGGCTGTCGTACTCGTCGCCGATGACCAGGTCGACGGTGCCCAGGCGCAGGCCCGGCAGGGACTGTTCGAGTTCCAGCTCGAAGATCTCCACCCGGACCCGAGGGTGCTCGGCTCTCATCCGGGCCACGGCCGGCACGAGCAGGCGGCGCGCCGCCGACTGCAGGCCGCCCGCCCGGACGCTCCCCCGGACGTCACAGTCGAGGGCGGCCAGGTCGGCCTCCGCCGCCTCGGCCGCCGACAGCAGCACCCGGGCGTGCCGAGCGAGCACGTGCCCGGCCTCGGTGAGCCGTACGCCGCGGCCGGCCCTGCTTAGCAGCCGGACACCTGCCTCCTTCTCCAGCAGGGCCAGCTGCTGCGAGACAGTCGACGGGCTGTAGCCCAGAGCCGCGGCGACAGCGGCCATCGTGCCGCGTTCCTCGAACTCCCGCAGGAAGCGCAACCGCCGCAGGTCCAGCTCGATCATGCGGAAATCCTAATGATTCACCTGCGGAATTCATCGCTGGACCTGGGCAGTCGGTGCCGGTGATCCTTGGCGCGTGGGTGCCGCACTGTGTCTCCTGTCAGCCGCCTGTTTCGGCGCGATGGCCGTCTTCGGCAAGCTCGCGTACGACGCCGGTGTCCCCCCGACGTCTCTGCTGCTGGTGCGTTTCGGGCTGGCCGCCGCACTGCTCTGGCTCGTCCTGCTCACCCGGCCGGGCCTGCGCCGCGCGGCGCCGGGCGACGCCGGCGGTGGGCGGCCGGCGACGAGGCGTGGGCGGGTGGTGGCCGTCGCCCTGGGGCTGGGCGCGATCGGGTACGCCACGCAGGCGAGCCTGTTCTTCTCCGCGCTCGAGCTGATGGACGCGTCACTGCTGGCGCTGATCCTCTACACGTACCCGGTCATGGTGACAGCGGCCGCGGTCCTGCTCGGCCGGGACCGGCTCACCCTGGGACGCGGCGCGGCCCTGGTGGCCGCCTCGGGCGGAACGCTGCTGGTCCTGCTCGGCGCCGGTGGCGCGGGCTTCCACCCGCTCGGGGCGCTGCTGGCCTTCGCCGCCGCCGTCACCTACACGGTCTACATCCTGGTCTCCGACACCGTCGTGCACCGGCTGGCACCCGTAACGCTGTCGGCAATGGTGATGACCGGTGCCGCCGGCACCCTCGGCGCTCGCGCCCTGGTCACCGGCGGCGTCGACCTGAGCTTCGGGTGGCGGGGATGGTTCTGGCTGGCCGCCATCGCCGTGGTCTCCACGGTCGTGGCGATGCTGGCCTTCTTCGCCGGCCTGAGACGGACCGGGCCGTCGACCGCGGCCATCCTGTCCACCTTCGAACCCGTGGTCACCGCCGCGCTGGCCACGCTCGCGCTCGGCGAGGCCCTGACGCTCGCGCAGCTCGCCGGCGGCGCGCTGGTGCTGTCCTCCGTCGCGGTCCTGCAACTGCGACCCGGCCGCGTACGGCCCCGGGAACAGGCGGCCGGCCGGGCGGGACCGGCGCGCGACACCGAACCCGCGCCGGCGGCCCGGTAGCGCCGGCGCAAACCGTCGGCGGGCCCGACCCGCCTCGTCATGGTTGACTGGGCCGGTGAACGAGATCCTGCTGATCCGGCACGGCGAGACCACCTGGAGCGCCGCCCACCGGCACACCTCGTACACCGACCTGGACCTGACGCCCGACGGCGAGCGGCAGGCACGCGCGCTGGCTCCTCTGCTGGCCGGCCGGCACCTCGCCCGGGTGCTGTCCAGCCCTCGGCAGCGCGCCACCCGCACGGCCGCCCTGGCCGGGCTCACAGTGGACGCGATCGAGCCGGACCTGGCCGAGTGGAACTACGGCGAGTACGAGGGCCGCACCACCGCGGACATCCAGCGGGAACGGCCCGGCTGGTCGATCTGGACCGACGGCGGCCCCGGCGGCGAGTCACCGGAGCAGGTGGGCGCCCGCCTCGACCGCGTGCTGGACCGGGCCGCGCCGCTGCTGGAGGAGGGTGACGTCGCGCTCGTCGGGCACGGGCACAGCCTGCGGGTGCTGGGGGCGCGCTGGATCGGGCTGCCGCCCTCGGCCGGTGCGCTGCTGCGGCTGGACACCGCCACGCTCAGCGTGCTCGGTCACGAGCACGGCCGGCGGGTGATCAGGCGGTGGAACCTGCCGGCTCCGCCGACGGTCGGGGACGTCCCCGACCGGTCAGCTCGCCATTGATCTTCGGCGGCCGGTTCTCGTACGGCGTGGACAGCACCACTGTCGTGCGGGTGGTGACGTTCGCGGCGGTACGGATCTCCTGTAGCACCCGTTCCAGGTCGGCCGGACCGGCCACCCGCACCAGCAGGAGATAGAAGTCCTCCCCCGCCACCGAGTAACACGAGTCGATCTCGGGCAGGTGCGCCAGCCGCTCCGGCGCGTCGTCCGGCTGCGACGGGTCGAACGGCCGGATCGCCACGAACGCGGTCAGCGGCAGGTCCAGCGCCTCGAACGACACCCGGGCGGCGTACCCCTTGATCACCCCACGCTGCTCCAGCCGGCGGACCCGCTGGTGCACGGCCGACACCGACAGGCCCACCCGCTCGGCCAGATCCGTGTACGACAGCCGACCGTCCCCGGTCAGCGCGGCGACGATGGCACGGTCGATCTCCTCCACGCGCTGCACCCTAGCCGGAAAAGCGCTCCCACGCCGCACCCGGCCCGCCGCGGTGACGCTCAGCGCGCCGTCCGGTCGCGCACCGCGTCCGCCGCGTAGTTCAGCACCTCCGCCATGTCCTCCTCGTCCAGGAACGGCAGGTCGGTGAGGATGTCCGTGACGGACATGCCCTCGGCCATCATGGCCAGCAGGGTGGCCACGGGGATGCGCGACTGCCGTACGCAGGGCGCACCCCCCATGACGTCGGGGTCCACGGTGATCCGGGGGAAGGTCACCGCGACAGGCTAGCCCTTCGCCAGCGCGCGGGAGATGACCAGCCGCTGGATCTGGTTGGTGCCCTCGACGATCTGGAGCACCTTGGCCTCCCGCATGTACCGCTCGACCGGGTGGTCGGCGACGTAACCGGCGCCGCCGAGCACCTGGACCGCGTCGATGGTCACCCGCATCGCCACGTCCGTGGCGAACAGCTTCGCCTTGGCCGCCTCGATCGAGTACGGGCGGCCGGCGTCGCGCAGCCGCGCGGCGGCGAGCGTGAGCGCCCGCGCGGCGGAGATCTGGGTGGCGGCGTCGGCCAGGTTGAACCCGAGCCCCTGGAAGTCGATGATCGCGCGGCCGAACTGGCGGCGTTCCCGGGCGTAGCCGACCGCATAGTCCAGCGCGCCCTGGGCCAGGCCCACCGCGCATGCGGCGATGCCCAGGCGACCGGAGTCCAGCGCGGACATCGCGATGGTGAACCCGGCGCCCTCGCCGCCGATCAGCCGCTCCGCCGGCACCCGCGCGTCGTCGAAGGCGATCTGCGCGATCGGCGAGGCGTGCAGACCCATCGTGCGCTCGGCGGCCTGCGGGTGGATGCCCGCCGTGGACCGGTCCGCGAGCAGGCAGGAGATGCCCTTCGGGCCCGGACCGCCGGTGCGGCAGAAGATGTTGTAGAAGTCGGCCACCCGGGCGTGCGTGATCCACGCCTTGGTGCCGGTCACCACGTACGCGTCGCCGTCGCGCACCGCCCGCGTGGTCAGCGCCGCCGCGTCCGAACCACCCTGCGGCTCGGAGAGGCAGTACGCGCCGAGCAGCTCCCCGCCGATCATGTCCGGCAGCAGTTTGCGCTGCTCGTCGGTGCCGAACTGGGCCAGCGGGTAGCAGGACAGCGTGTGCACGCTGACCGCCTCGGCCACTGCCAGCCACCTGCTGGCGAGGATCTCCAGCACCTGGAGGTACACCTCGTACGGCTGGGCGGCGCCGCCGTGCTCCTCGGCGTACGGCAGGCCGAGCAGGCCGGCCCGGCCCAGGGTGCGCAGCACCTCCCGGGGGAACTCGGCGCGGGCCTCGAAACCGGCGGCGGCCGGGGCCAGCTCCCGGTCGGCGAGTTCGGTGGCGAGGTCCAGCAGGTCGTGGGCCTCGTCGGTGGGCAGGATCCGGTCGACGTTCATAGCGCGATGAGCTCCGTGGGGGTGGTGTTGAGCCGTTGCCCGCCGTCCGTCGTGCAGACGACGATGTCCTCGATCCGGGCTCCGTGCCGCCCGGCGAGGTAGATCCCGGGTTCGACCGAGAAAGCCATGCCGGCCTGAAGGGGCCGGGGGTTGCCGGTCACCACGTACGGCTCCTCGTGGCCGTCGAGGCCGATGCCGTGACCGGTGCGGTGCAGGAAGGCGCCGCCGAAACCGGCGGCGGTGATGACGTCGCGGGCGACCGCGTCGAGGGCCTCGGCGGTCACGCCCGGCGCGACGGCGGCCACGGCGGCACGCTGCGCCTCCCGCAGCACCGTGTAGTAGTCCACGAACTCGGCCGGGGCGGGGCCGCCGGCGACGTACGTGCGGGTGCAGTCGGAGCGGTAGCCCGACGGCATGGTGCCGCCGATGTCGACCACGACCGGCTCGCCCACGCCGATCGGGCGGTCCGAGGTGCCGTGGTGCGGGCTCGCGCCGTTCGGGCCGGCGGCCACGATGACGAAGTCGACGGCGGCGTGCCCGGCCGCCCGGATCGCGGCGGCGAGGTCGGCGGCGACCTCCCGCTCGGTGCGGCCGGGGCGCAGCCACTCCCCCATCCGCAGGTGCACCGCGTCGATCGCGGCGCCCGCCTCGGCCAGCGCCGCCACCTCGGCCGGCGACTTGCGGATCCGCATCTCCCGCAGCACGTCGGACGCGAGTCGCTGGGCCGCGCCGGGCAGCGCGTCGCGCAGCGCGAGGACCTGCTGCGCCCACATCCGGTCGGCCAGCCCGACGGCGCGGACCGGGCCGGGCAGCGCCGCGCGAACCAGCGGCCACGGGTCGGTGCCGTCGGCGTGGTCGACGATCCGGTACCCGGTGCCGGGCGCGGCCTCGGCGTCCGGCCGCTCCAGCACCGGCACGATCAGCGTCGGCTCACCCTCGGCGGGCAGCACCAGGCAGGTCAGCCGCTCCCCCTCCCGGGCGTCGTAGCCGGTCAGGTAGCGCAGGTCGGAACCCGGGGTGAGCAGCAGCGCGTCCAGGCCCGCAGCGGCGGCGGCGCGCTGGGCCGCGACGAGACGCCCGGCGGGGTACAGTTCCTCGATTCCCACCCCCGAAGCTTAACGGTCGTTTGGGTCCGGGCGGGAGTCCGGGCGATGCTCGCAGACACCGGCCGTCCGGTCCGCCTCGATCTTGGTCATGCCGGACGCCTGGAGCAACTCGCCGACCACGATGAGCAGCTGCGAGGCCACGATCGTGCCGGAGAAGCCCAGCCCCGCCGCCCGCGCCCGGCCGGCATCCTGCGCGGCCTCCCGTGCCCGCGCCCGGGCGATGTCCGGCGGCCGCCCGGCCAGGAAGTCACGGTGCAGCAGCCGCAGCGACTGCCCGAACGCCTCGACCCCGGCCGGCAGGGCCGGTGGAACCGGCTCCCGGGCCTCCAGCAACGCGACCACCCGGCGGACCATGTTGCGGCTGTTCGTGTACGCCAGCTCCAGGTGGACGGCGGCGTTCTCGTAGCGGCGCAACTGGGCCCGGCGCCGCCACCGCCACGGCGACAGCGACGTCACCTCCCGGGCCGCCGCGACGATCTCGGTGGTCTGCTTCCGCTCGACCTCGGCCGCCTCCAGCCGGCCCAGCGACGCCTCCGCCGCCCCGGCGTCCCGGGCGGCGAGCGCCTTCGCCGCCGCCGTCAGCTCGTTGGCGAACAGGTCCAGCGTGGGCCCCGCGGCGCGGTGCACCACCCGGACCGGATTCAGCGGCAACAACAGCAGCGCCACCACCACCGCCACCCCGCCGCCCACCAGCGCGTTCGCCGTACGCGGCACCGCCAGGTCGGGCGCGTTGGGCTCCACGGTGCCCAGCAGGACCGCGGTGCTGCCGGCCTGCACCATCACGGCGCCGCTGCCCCGGATCACCACCGCCAGCGAGATGGCGAGCGCTACCACCAGGCCGGTCTGCACCGGACCGGCCCCGATCAGCTTGATGAGCAGGTCGCCGACCAGCACTCCGAGGATCACGCCGCCGAGCAGTTCGGCCGTCCGCCGGATCCGGTTGCCGATCGCCGCCGCGATGGTGCCCACCGCCGCCGCCGGCGCGAACAGCGGCTGCGGATTCTTGAGCAGCGTGCTGGCCACGTACCAGGCCAGACCGGCGGCCAGACCGGCCTGGAGGGCCACGATGAAGTACCGGCGCAGCCGCTCGTACGCCTCCCGGACCTCCCGGCGCGCCGCCGGAGCCACGGGGGTCACGGCACCGGCCGCCCGCCCGGGCATCGCGGGCACGACGGCTCGGGCTCGATCACGCCCTCCTCTACCCGCCGGGCCGCACGGTATTCCCGGCGCCGCCCGCGACGGCGCTCCTGTCGTACCCGTGGTCCATGATCCTTGTCGTCACAGCGGCACGGATCACGGCCGGCGACGGCGTCCCGGCGTGCCCGGCGGCGGCCGGCCGGCGGGGAGGTCGGGAAGATGACGGAGGCGAACGACGCCTCGTGGCGACGGCGCAGCGTGCTGCGGGTGGCGCCGCCCGCGCGGGCCCGCAAGCTCGCCAAGGTGCCCTTCGTGGAACTGGCCGACGGGCGGTTGCAGGGGGTGGTGTCCAGCGGCTCCGACGTGGAACGCGTCTACGTCTCCTCGGTGACCGCCGGCACGCACGCGGTCAACTGCAGCACCAACAACAACCGGCCCTGCGGCGGGCTGCGCGGCACCATGCTCTGCAAGCACCTGCACGCGCTGGCCGACGAGGCGGTGCTGCAGTACGGCGTCACACAGGTCGCCCGCTACCTGCGGGTGGATGTGGGCGACGGCGTCGACAGCGGCACCGCCCTGCTGGCCCGCACCGACGCGCGGCACGAGCCGGGCCCGGCCGCCGTGGTGTTCAGCCGCTTCCTGCGCCACCTGGCCTACCTCGAGGTCCCGGCCGCCACCACGGCGGTGCCGGAGCTGCACTGGTTCCCGGCCACGGCGGGGGTGCGCTGATGCTCGCCGCGCACCTGACCCGGCTCCACGACGGGACGATCCCCGGGCTGGCCGAGACGCTCGCCGTCATTGACCGCGCCGACGACACGCTCACCGCCGGGCTGGCCCGCGCCGACGAGCCCGGCGCCGCCGCCTGGGCCGCGCTGGCCGCCGCGGTCGGCGGCACGCCGCTGGCCGAACGGGCGGACGCGGCGGCCGGCGCGGTGCGCACCGGCGCGCTCGCCGAGGACCACCTGGCCGCCCTCGCCGGGGCCCGTGCCGCGCTGCTCGGCGCGGCACACGACGCCCTGCTCGACCGCCTCGACACCGCGCTCGGCCGGCCCCGCGAGGCGTGGACCGCCGCACCGGACGGCACCGCCGTCTCCCCGCCCACCCTGGCCGGCGCGCGGGCCTGGCTGCACGAACTGGCGCTCGCCGGCTGGCGCGGCACCGACCACGAACTGCTCTCCGCCGCCGCCGCGCCGGTCGAGGCCGCACTCGCCGACCCGGCGTCACGCCGCATCGCGGTGCTCCTCGACGGCCTCGCCGCCGAACTGCGCGCCGCCCTGCCGGTGGCGTCGCTGCCACAGGTGCCCGCCCGCCGGTGGGCCGACCTGTGGACCCGCGCCGTCCTGCTCACCCTCGGCGCGCACGGCGAGACCGCGCCCGGCGAGCCGGTGTCCGGCCGGCTGCTGCCCCTCGGCGTCGACCTGCACGAGCACGACACCGCGTTCCAGGCGCAGGTGCACGCACTGCTCGAACCGGCCGGGGGCGGCGCGCCCCGGCTCGTCCGGGTCACAGTGGTCGCGGCGAAGGTCGCCACCATCGTCGGCCCGGCCGGCTGGCGGCTGCTGGAGGCGTACCCGGTCCTGCTCAACGCCCTGGCCCAGCGGCGGGCGATCACCGTCACCGATCTGACCGCCCACGGCGCGGACCTGCGCTGGGCCGAGGAGCGGGCCGCCCTCGGCGAGCCGGCCGACCCGTTCGCCACGGCCCGGGTGCTGCTGGCCGGCGCCACGGCGGCGGCGACCCCACCGCTGCTGCGCCACCCCGCCGCGATCGCCGAACCGGTACTGGTCGAGGGCTACACCGTCCGCGACGACGACGGCGTCCCGGCGCTCGACCTCGACGGCCGGTCCCTGCACCTGGCCACCGACCGGCTGCCCGCCGCCGGTCCGCTCACCCCCGCGCTCGTCGCCGCCTCCACCGCCTGCCTCGGCCTGCTCCGCTGGGACGACGACCGCTGGCTGCTGCAACCCCTCGCCGTCCGAGCCACCGTCAAGCGGCAGACGGTCGAGGCGCACAACGGCGACTGGGCGTGCGGCGTCACCGACCCGAAGACGGCCAAGGCCGAGGCCAAGGCGGGCGACGCCGTGGCGGTGCTGCGCGAACGCGCGGGACGGTTGCTGCGCCGATGAACGAGGACCGCACCCACGCCAACCGCCGCCAGGTGCTCTACTGGCGGCTGCTCGCCCGCCTGTTCCACCCCGACGAGCAGCCCGGCCTGGAGTCGGCGAGCGTCGCCGTCGTCGACGACCTCGGCCTGCCGGCCGCCCTGCTGGACCCGGCCGTCTCCGTCGACACCGTCGTGCAGCGCTTCCCCGCCCTCGCCGGCGAGCTGCGCGGCCTGCTCACCCCCGGCGACGACACCACAGCCGCCGCCGGGCCGTTCCAGCCGGCCGAGACCGAGGTACGCCGCGCCGCGCTGGCGTCCAAGCTGCTGCTCAACGTGTTCGCCACCGGCGGCGGCGAGGTCAGCGCCGGGCAGCTCGCCCGCTGGCAGGCCGACGCAGGCTGGTTCGAGCAGGCGTGCGGCGCGCAGCCCGGTGAGCTGCGCCGCGAGGGCACCGGCCTGGGTGCCACGCTCGCCGGGCTGGAGGGTGACCTGGTGGCCCGGATGCGGCTGCGCGAAGTGCTCGCCGACCCGGCGCTCGCCGCCCGGCTGACCCCGAGCATGTCCCTGATCGAGCAGCTCCTGCGGGACAAGTCCAACCTGTCCGGGGTGGCGCTCGCGAACGCCAAGTCACTGATCCGCCGCTACGTCGACCAGGTCGCCGAGGTGCTGCGTACCCAGGTCGCGCAGGCCACCGTCGGGGCCGTCGACCGGTCCGTGCCGCCCAAGCGGGTCTTCCGCAACCTCGACCTGGACCGCACCATCTGGCAGAACCTGACCAACTGGAGCCCGGACGACGAGCGCCTCTACGTCGACCGGCTCTACTACCGGCAGACCGCCCGGCGGACCACCCCGTCGCGGCTGATCGTGGTGGTCGACCAGTCCGGCTCGATGGTCGACTCGATGGTCAACTGCACCATCCTCGCCTCGATCTTCGCCGGCCTGCCCAAGGTCGACGTGCACCTGATCGCGTACGACACCCGGGCGCTGGACCTCACCCCGTGGGTGCACGACCCGTTCGAGGTGCTGCTGCGCACCAAGCTCGGCGGCGGCAACGACGGCCCGGTCGCCATGGCCCTGGCCCGCCCCAAGATCGTCGAGCCGCGGAACACGGTCATGGTCTGGATCTCCGACTTCTACGAGTTCGACAGGTCCCAGCCGCTGTTCGACGGCATCGAGGCCGTGCACCGATCCGGCGTGAAGTTCATCCCGGTCGGCTCGGTCAACAGCTCCGGCAACCAGAGCGTCAACCCCTGGTTCCGGCAGCGCCTCAAGGACCTCGGCACCCCCGTCATCTCCGGCCACATCCGCAAGCTCGTCGCCGAGCTGAAGAACTTCCTCACCTAGGAGAGCATCCCTGATGTCCGACATGCTCCGCGCCCCCGCCGAGGTCAAGTACGCCGACGAGCTGGCCTACCTCGAATCCGTCGACACCGGGCCGAAGCCGTTCTCCTGGCGGCTGAGCCCCCGCATGGTCCGGCTGTTCGTGCTCGGCTCCGAACGCGCCGACGGCCTCGACCGGGCGATCCCGCAGAAGTGGTTCGGCGACCGCAGCTTCGTCGAACGCAGCATCGTCACGCTCGCCTCCGACCGCGGCCTGCTGCTCATCGGCGACCCGGGCACCGGCAAGAGCTGGCTCGCCGAGCTGCTCGCCGCCGCTGTCTGCCGCAACTCCACGCTCGTCGTGCAGGGCACCGCCGGCACCACCGAGGACCACATCAAGTACTCGTGGAACGTCTCCATGGTCATCGCCCGGGGCCAGTCGCGCGAGTCGATGATCCCCTCGCCGATCATGACCGCCATGGAGCAGGGCGTGATCGGCCGGTTCGAGGAGCTGACCCGCTCCACCAGCGACGTCCAGGACGCGCTGATCTCGATCCTGTCCGAGAAGTACGTCTCGATCCCGGAACTGGACCACGACAACATCGTCTTCGCCAAGCCCGGCTTCTCCGTCATCGCCACCGCCAACAGCCGCGACCGGGGCGTCAACGACCTGTCCTCCGCACTCAAGCGGCGGTTCAACTTCATCCGCATCCCGGTGGTCACCAACAAGCGCAGCGAGGCCGAGATCGTCCGCTTCCGCACCGAGGAGCTGCTGCGCCGGCACCGCATCGAACTGGACGTCCCGCCCACCCTGCTCGACATCCTGCTGCAGAGCTTCGCCGACCTGCGCGCCGCCGCGTCCGCCGCCACCAGCGACGACGAGAAGCTGGAGTCGGCGCTGTCCACCGCCGAGCAGATCGGCGTGCTGGAGGACGCGATCCTGCACAGCCAGTTCTTCGGCGACCGCACCCTGCGCGCGCAGACGCTCGCCGGCTCACTGATGGGCTCGCTGGCCCGCCGCGCCCCGGAGGACCTGGCCATCCTCAACAAGTACCTGCACGGCGTGGTCGAGCCCCGCGCCAAGGCCGACGGCGGCGACTGGGAGGGCTTCCTCGACGGCGGCCGCCAGGCGATCGCGTCGCTGTCATGACCGCGCCCGCACCGACCGGCCTGTTCGGTCCGCTGCGCGACCAGCTCACCGACGCCGCCGCCGCGTTCGCCGGCTCCCCGGACGCGCTCGCCGGCATCCTCACCGGCATGGTCGACGACGTCGACAGGGCGCTGCGCGAACGGCTGGAGATCTTCCCGGTCTGCCACCACTCCCCCGCCTCGGCGCTGGCCATGGCACGCCGCCTGCGTGCCCGCCCGCCCAAGGTGATCTACCTGGAGCTCTGCGAGGACCTGCGCCCCCTGCTCGACGAGCTGCGCAACTGCCGACTGCCGGTGGCGGTGCAGGCGTTCGCCACCGAACTAGACGGCTTCCCCGCCGAGTGGAGCCCGCTGAGCGTGGTCGCCCCGATCACCGAGGCGTCCGCCGAATACCAGGCCGTCGCGTACGCGCTGGACACTCCCGGCGTGGAGCTGGTGCTCGTGGACCGGTCCACCGACCACGTCTTCCAGTGGACCCCCCGCGACGACACCGGGCCCGCGCCGGGGCCGGACTCCGCCTCCGCCTCCGCGTCCGCCGACGACGACACGGCACTGCACGGCGACGCGGTCGGCGTGGAGATCGGCGACCTGCGCCCCCGGTTCGCCGAACTGGAGGCCCACCTGCTGCACCACGGCAAGGTGCGGCACTGGTCGGAATGGTGGGACCAGTACGTCGAACGGCCGCTCGCCGACGCCGACCACGACACGTACCGCCAGGTCATGGTGCTGATCGGCAGCCTGTTCCGGCGGCTGCGCCCGTCCCGGTCCGCCCGCGACGACCGCGACGAGGACCGCGAACGCCACATGTGGACCCGGATGCGACAGCACCTCGCCGAAAGCGGCGCCGACCCGGCCGACTGCCTCTACGTCTGCGGCGCCTTCCACGCCGCCAGCCGGGTCGAACAGTTCGGCCTCGACTCGACCGCACCGGACTTCCCGATCAGCCCGCGCACCGGCACCCGCTGGCGTTACGGCCTCATCCCGTCCAGCCACTCGGCCATCGAGGCGCAGTTCGGGCTGGCCCCGGGCACCGTGTCCATCGCCGCCGCGAACTGGACGGCCGCTGTCGCCCGCACCCGGCTCACGCCGTACCGGCTGGCCGGGCAGCGTACCGGGAAGAAGGGCCGCCGGGCCCGCGCCGCCGCGCCGGCCACAACCGGCCCGGCCACGGACCGGCTCAGCGGATTCCTCGCCGCCCCGCCCGTCCTCGACGAGCTGGACGAGGCCGAACTGCGCGGCTGGTGCGTCGACATCGTCCGGCTCGCCCGCCGCAACGGCTACCTCGCCAGCACCGCCGACGCGATCGCCGTGTTCGAGACGTCGATCCTGCTCGCCACCATGCGCAACCGCGCGCGGCCCACGCCGTACGACTTCGCCGACGCCGCCGTGACCTGCATCGAGAAGGACGTGGTGCCCGGCCGCCGCGACGTCCGCCGGCTCTGCGAGATCCTCCTCGGCGGCGACCGTGTCGGCCAGGTCGGGTACGACTCCCTGCCGCCGCTGGCCCGCGACGTCCTGGACCGGCTGCGCCCCCTCGGCCTCGACCTGGAACGGCGCACCGTGCAGCGGGCGCTGCTCGACCTGCGCGCCGACCCGGCGCTGGCACCCTGCTCCGACCTGCTGTGGATGCTGCGGCACCTGCTGCCCGCCGACGCGGTCCGCCCGATCATGGGCGAGCGCCGCCTCGGCCACCGCTCCGAACAGGAGAGCTGGGACCTCGCGCTCGGCCGCAACCAGCGCGCCCTGATCGAGCTGGGCTACGAGGGCGTCACCGTCGAACAGGTGCTGGAGCAGCGGCTGCGCCGGGCGGTACGCGGCCCCGACGCGACAGCCGCCCGCGCGCTCGCCGCCGTCGAGGACGCCATCCGGCTGCTGGACAGCCCTCGCCTGGTCGACGAACTCGGCGCGCGGGCGGTGGAGCTGCTCGCCGCCGAACGCACGGTGGACGACGCGCCGGAGGTGCTGCGCCGCATCCGGCGGCTGCTCGCCCACCACCGCACCACCACACCGGCGCTGCCCGCGTGGTGCCGGACGTTCGTCACCACCGGATACGCCCACTACTGCACGCTGCTGCCCACCGCGTTCGTGGACGAGTCCACCGGCGTACGGCAGGTCGGCGCGATGCTCGGCTTCCTGTTCAGCATGGAGAGCCTCGCGTTGTCGCTCGGGTGCGACCGCTCCCAGCTCGAACTGGCCGTCGCGCAGGCCCACCCGGAGGCCCCGGCCAAGCTCGCGCTGCTCTGGGCCGCCCGCCACCAGCTCGGCCTGCTGCCGCTGGCACGACTCCGCGAACAGTGCGCCGAGCTGCTCGCCAATCCGCTCGTGGTGCCCGCGTTCCCGCAGTACCTGTCCGGCTTCGTGCACGCGCTCGAACCGGTGCCGGGGCTCGCGCCGTTCGTGGTGGAGACCATGTCGTCCGCCTTCGCCGGGCTGCCCGACCCGGTGCTGCTGCCCTGGCTGCCGACGCTGATCACCACACTGCGCGAGCACGGCCCGGAGCTGGTGCCGCTGCTGGTCCGCGAGGCGGAACGCACGTTCCCCGCCACGCTGCCCGCGCTGGACGCCTGGACACCGCCGTGGGCGGCCACGCCCACCCCGTCCACCGCGCCCGCGCCGTCACCGGGAACCGGTCCGGTGCACGGTCTGCTGGTCGCCCACCCGGAGGCGGTCGACGCGGTGGCGGCGCTGCTCGGCTGCTCCGGCGGCTGGCAGCCGCTCGCCGAGGGCGGCACGCCGCCGGGTGACGGGGCGTCGGTGCTGCTCGCCGCACATCCGGCGACGGCTCATGCGGTGGCGACGCTGCTGGCGGACTGATCGACGTCGGCGGGTTTGCGAGGGCAGGCGACCATGGAGTGGTGATCCGCTTTCTGCTGAACCTGCTGTGGCTCGTCTTCGGCGGCGGCTTCGTCCTGGCCCTGGGCTACGGCGTGGCCGCCCTGATCTGCTTCGTCCTCGTCGTCACCATCCCGTTCGGTGTCGCCTCGCTGCGGCTGGCGTCGTACTCGCTGTGGCCGTTCGGCCGCACGATCGTGCGCAAGCCGGGTGCTGGTCTGCCCTCCGGCCTGGCGAACGTGCTCTGGGTGGTGCTGGCCGGCTGGTGGCTGGCGCTGTCGCACATCCTCGCCGGCATCGCGCTCTGCGTGACGATCATCGGCATCCCGTTCGGGGTGGCGAACTTCAAGCTGGTCCCGGCGGCGCTGTGGCCGCTCGGCCAGGAGGTCGTCGACAACCCGTAACCACATGCCGGCCCCGACGGCGCGGGCGCCGGGGCCGGGGCCGGGCGAGCCTGGTGGCCGGTAGGAGCTGAGCGAACGCCGGGACAGCTGCTGCCCTATCGACGTCCTGCCTGTCCGCCGGCCCTCGCCGCGCCCAGCCCCTCCCCTAGCGTCCGCTGCGACCCGCGAGCGGGTGGAACGTCATGGGTGTCTCCGCCCTCGTTTGACACCCATGACGTTCCACCCGTGGTTAGCACTCCTCGGGCAACGAGTGCGAGTCCTGATGAGCGGGATCCGCGTTCCGGTCACCGGGGTTGCGGGCGATCTTGGTACGAAACGGCCCTCATGGGGGCCGTTTCGTACCAAGATCTGCTGGGTCGTCGTTGACTGCTCGCGCGGAGATGCGAAGCGGACGCGGGGCAGCGCACCATCTCTACGGCGTCCTAGGAGGATGGGGTGATTGCTCAAGGGACGCGAATGGCGCTCGGGGACGCGCCCGGCTGGCTAGCGTCGGAGGGGTGCGGGACGGGGTGATCGAGACGCTCAAGGCGGACCCGGCGATGTCCGGTCTGCGCCGGTCGCTGGACTTCTACCACGGCGACCCGGCGCGCGACGCCGCCCTGGACGCGTTCTACGCCCCGCTGGTCCGCGCCGGTGACCTGGTCTTCGACGTCGGCGCGCACGTGGGCGACCGGCTCGGCAGCTTCCGCCGTCTCGGTGCGCGCGTGGTGGCGGTCGAGCCGCAGCCGCTGTGCGCCCGGGTGCTGCGCGAGATGCACACGGACGACGACGGCGTGACGGTGGTGGAGGCGGCGTGCGGGCGTACCGCCGGGCCGGTGCGACTGCACGTGAACTCGGCCAACCCGACCGTCTCCACCGCCTCCCCCGGGTTCGTCCGTGCCGCCGACGGCGCGCCCGGCTGGACGGGCGAGATCTGGGACGCCCAGATCGAGGTGCCGGGCACCACGCTGGACGCGCTCGTGGCCGCGTACGGCGTACCGGCGTTCGTGAAGATCGACGTGGAGGGCTTCGAGGACGCCGTGCTGGCCGGGCTGAGCCGGCCGGTTCCGGCGTTGTCGTTCGAGTTCACCACCATCGCCCGGGTGGCGGCGGCGCGCTGCCTGGACCGGCTCGCCGCGCTCGGCTTCACCCGGTTCACCGTGGCGATCGGTGACGAGATGGAGTTCGCGCTGCCCGGCTGGCGTCAGGCCGCCGAGGTGGCCGCGTACCTGCGCACGCTGCCGGACGAGGCCAACTCCGGCGACGTGTACGCCCGCCCCTGAGCGTCCACTTCGGACCGCCCTGCACGAAGGAACGAGGCATCGACCCTGCTCATCGCCGTGATCGGCGGAGCCGCAGCCCGGACACTTTTTTCAGGCCTCGAACTTAGCAGTGCATCGTTATCCGTCTGTGATTGACGTGACCCGCGCCACTTGGGTTGACTGCCACGGAACCGCTTCCGCAACCGGTTCCGAACACCCCGCTCATCCCTGCGACCCGGGAGCGTCACGTGCCGATCACCATCGCCGACGTCGCCACCCGCGCCGGGGTGAGCAAGACGACGGTCTCCCGGGTGCTCAACGGCAAGGGCGAGGTGCACGTCCGTACCGCCGACCGGGTCCGTGCCGTGATCAGCGACCTCGGGTACGTGCCGAGCGCCCGCGCGGTCGGCCTCGCCCGGGGGCGTACCCGGGTGGTCGGGATGCTGGTCCCGGCGCTGACCTGGCCCTGGATGGGCGAGGTGCTCCAGGGCGCGGCCGACGTGGTCGAGGCCGCCGGCTACGGCATGCTGCTGTTCACCTGCACCCACGGCGACGAGTCGATGCGCCGGTTCGCCTCCCAGGTCTCGGCCAAGTCGTTCGACGGCCTGCTCGTGGTCGAACCGGAGGGGACGCTCGACTACATCACCGAGCTGCACCGGCGCGGCCTGCCGGTCATCCTCATCGACGACCGGGGCCACCAGCCCGGCTTCCCGTCGGTGCGGACCACGAACGAGGAAGGCGCGCGGGCCGCCGCCACGCACCTGCTGGCGCTCGGCCGGCGGCGGCCGCTCGTCGTCACCGGCCTGCGCCGGTTCGGCTGCACCCGGGAACGGCTCGCCGGGTTCGCCGGCGCCTACGCCGACGCGGGCGTACCGATCGAGCCGGACCGGGTGGTGGAGGGCGACTTCACCTTCGAGTGCGGGCGCGCGGCGGTACGGCGGCTACTCGCCGACGGCGTACCGTTCGACGCCGTCTTCGCCCACAACGACCTGTCGGCCGCCGGGGCGTTGCAGGCGCTGCGCGACGCCGGGCGGCGCGTCCCGCAGGACGTGGCGGTGGTCGGCTTCGACGACCTCCCGCTGGCCGGGCACACCCACCCGCCGCTGAGCTCGGTGCGCCAACCCCTGCGGGAGATGGGTACGGCCGCCGCCCGCCTGCTCATCGGCCACCTCGCCGGCACCCCGCTGCCGGACACCCCGACCGTCATCCCGACCGGCTTCACCGCCCGCGACTCGACGACCACGAGCGACCCGACCGCACCGGACTCGACAGGCGCGCGGGAGCCGGCGGGTGTCCGCGTCACCTGACCCACCCCGCCGTACCGGCGACCACGCCGGCGGGCCCGCCCGCCGGTGGCACCACCGCACACCTCCATCCACCACATCCCGCCCGAGGACTGCGGGACCACCGAGGGAGACCTCCATGAGAAGACGGCAACTCCTCGCCCTCGCGCTGGCCGGCGCGATGGTCACCGGCGCCGCCGCCTGCGGCGACAGCCCGAACGCGAACAAGAAGAGCGGCCAGGCCGCGACCGTGTTGAACGTCGGCATGCCCAACGGCCCGCAGGCGGAGAACAACAACCCGTTCCTCACCACCTCGGCCGCCGCGTCGCTCGGCTACCGGTGGCAGATCTACGAGCCGCTGATGATGTGGAACCCGGTCAAGCCGGCCGAGCCGTTCAAGCCGTGGCTCGCCACCAAGGCCGAGTGGTCGTCGGACTACAAGACGGTCAAGGTGACCATCCGGGAGAACGCCACCTGGTCCGACGGGCAGAAGGTCACCGCCGAGGACGTCGCGTTCACCTACAACCTGGTGAAGAAGTTCCCGGCCCTCAACGACCAGGGCGTGCCGTACACGGACGCCGTGGCCAGCGGCAACGAGGTCACCATCTCGATGGCCAGCCCGCAGTTCGTCAACCAGCAGAAGGTGCTGTGGCGGGTGCCGATCGTGCCGAAGCACCTGTGGGAGAAGATCGCCGACCCGGCCACCGACCCGGTGAAGCAGCCGGTCGGCAGCGGCCCGTACACGCTGAAGTCGTTCACCCCGGCGACCACGACGCTCTCCATGCGCGACAGCGGCTACTGGCAGGACCCGCCGAAGGTCAAGGAGCTGCGGTACACGTCCTACACGGACAACAGCGCGCAGACCACCGCGCTGGCGAACGGCGAGTCGGAGTGGAGCTTCGTCTTCATCCCGAACTACCAGACCGTGTTCGTGGCGAAGGACCAGAAGAACCACAAGATGTGGGCGCCGCCGGTGCTGGGCATCCACGGCCTCTACGTGAACACCACGAAGAAGCCGTTCGACGACCCGACGCTGCGCAAGGCGATGAACATGGTGATCGACCGGGCGGACATCTTCACCACCGCCGAGGCCGGCTACTTCCACCCGGAGGTCAAGAGCGTGACCGGCCTGCCCAGCCCAGCCGGTGACTCGTTCATCGCGCCCGAGTACAAGGGCCAGGAGCACAAGGTCGACGTCGAGGGCGCCAAGGCGCTGCTCACCGGCGCGGGCTACAAGCTCGACGGCACCACGCTCAAGGACAAGAGCGGCAAGCCGGTCACGATCCGGCTCACCGACCCGGCCGGCTGGTCCGACTACCAGACCAGCCTGGAGATCGTGAAGGGCAACCTGGCGAAGATCGGCATCGCGGCGACCATCGACAAGGCCAACCAGGACGCCTGGTTCCGCAACGTCGAGCAGGGCAACTTCGAGGCCACGTTCCGGTGGACCGAGTCCGGCGCCACGCCGTACGACATCTACCGGACCATCATGGACGGCCGCGTGCTCAAGCCGATCGGCACCGCCTCCCCGGCGGGCAACTTCGGCCGGTTCCAGAGCAAGGAGGCCACCGACGCGCTGGTGTCGTACGCCAACGCCACCGACGACGCCACCCGCACCACGGCGATGGCCACCCTGCAGAAGATCTTCGTCGAGCAGATGCCGATGATCCCGGTCGGCGCGGACAACATCGGCGGCGCGTACAGCACGAAGAACTGGACCGGCTGGCCGGACGACTCGAACCCGTACGGCGCGCTCCAGCCCACCCAGCCCAACGCGGTGGACGTGGTGCTGCACCTCAAGCCGGTCGCCGGCTGACCCGGCGCCGCCGGCCCGGCCACGATCGCCCGGCCGGGCCGGCGGCGCCCGCCCCTCTCTTCGGCAACCCTGAGACAGGAATGCGGCATGACGTTGACCGAGAGCGCACCGGCGCCGGCCGACGAGGTGGTGCTGGAGGCCGTCGGCCTGACCAAGCACTTCCCCGTCCGCCGGCGGCTGCGTGACCTCCTCTCCCGCACCCCGGCGGTGGTGCACGCCGTCGACGACGTATCGATCGCGCTGCGCCGTGGCCGGGTGACGGCACTCGTCGGCGAGTCCGGCTCCGGCAAGTCCACAGTCGCCCGGCTGCTGGCCCAGCTCTACCCGCGTACCGCCGGCGACATCCGGCTGCACGGCCGCTCGACCCGGGTACGCGGCGGGCACCGGTTCCGGGCGTACGTGCGCCGGGTGCAGCTGATCCTCCAGGACCCGTTCGCCTCGCTGAACCCCGTGCACACGGTCCGCTACCACCTGACCCGGTCGCTGCGCATCCACGGCAACGCCGGGACCGGACCGGACGGGCTGGAGAAGGCGCTCGCCGGCCTGCTGACCCGGGTCGCGCTCACCCCGCCGGAGCGCTACCTCGACGCGTTCCCGCACGAGCTGTCCGGCGGGCAGCGCCAGCGGGTGGCGATCGCGCGGGCGCTCGGCGCCGACCCCGAGGTGCTGCTCGCCGACGAGCCGGTGTCCATGCTCGACGTGTCGATCCGCCTCGGCGTGCTCAACCTGCTCCAGGACCTCAAGGACCGGCTCGACCTGGCCATCCTCTACATCACCCACGACATCGCCTCGGCCCGCTACTTCGCCGACGAGACGATCGTCATGTACGCCGGGCGGATGGTCGAGGGCGGCGACAGCGAGACGGTCACCCAGCGCCCGGCCCACCCGTACACCCGGTTGCTCATCGAATCGGCGCCGGACCCGGAGCGGATCACCGGCGCGGGCGGCGACGGCGCGGCGGCGGGCGAGCGGGGTCACGGCGAGCCGCCCAGCCTGATCCGCCCGCCGGCCGGATGCCGGTTCCACCCGCGCTGCCCGGCGGCCATGCCGCGCTGCGCCACTGACCTGCCGCCGCCGATCCCGGTCGACGACGCGCCGGGCCACTGGGCGGCGTGCTGGCTGTACGACGCGGACACCGTCGCCACGGAGAAGCCTGCGAACGCGGAGAAGCCGGAGAACGCGGAGCAGGCCGGAACGGAGGCGGCCCGGTGAGATTCCTGCTGCAACGGGTGGCCTTCTACCTGTTCACCGCCTGGGCGGCGATCACGCTCAACTTCTTCATCCCGCGGATGGTGCCCGGCGACCCCGTACAGTCGCTGATCTCCCGCAACCAGGGCCGGATCAGCGCCGACGCGATCGCGTCGCTGCGGGTGCTGTTCGGGCTGGACTCCGACCGCTCGCTGTGGGAGCAGTACGTCGCCTACTGGGGGCAGCTCCTGCACGGCGACCTGGGGCTGTCGTTCACGTTCTTCCCCGCCCCGGTGTCGCAGGTGATCGGCGACAGCCTGCCGTGGACCGTCGGCCTGGTCGGCGTCACCACGATCGTCAGCTTCCTGCTCGGCACCGCGCTCGGCGTCGGCGCCGGCTGGCGGCGCGGCTCGTGGATCGACGGGCTGCTGCCGGCCACCACGTTCCTGTCCTCGATCCCGTACTTCTGGCTCGGTCTGGTCGCGATCGCGCTGTTCGCCGGGCCGGGCAGCTTCTTCCCCTCCTCCGGCGGCTACGAGCCGGGGCTGGTGCCGGCCTTCGACGCGTACTTCGTGCCGAGCGCGATCCAGCACAGCATCCTGCCCGCGGCGACCATCCTGGTGTCGTCGATGAGCGGCTGGATCCTCAGCATGCGCAACATGATGGTGACTGTCGCCAGCGAGGACTACATCACCGTGGCGCACGCCAAGGGGCTGTCCGAGCGCCGGGTGGCGCTCAGCTACGCCGCCCGCAACGCGCTGCTGCCGAACGTGTCCGGGTTCGCGTTGTCGCTCGGCTTCATCGTCGGCGGCACGCTGCTCGTGGAGATCGTCTTCTCGTACCCGGGTCTGGGGTTCCAGCTCTTCCAGGCCGTCGGCGCGAAGGACTATCCGCTGATGCAGGGCATCTTCCTGATCATCACGATCTCGGTGCTGGTGGCGAACCTGCTCGCCGACGTGGCGTACCTGCTCCTCGACCCGCGGACCCGAAAGAGCTGAGCGATGACACTCTCCCCGTCCAGCATCGAGCAGGTCATCCCCGGCCAGGGGGCGATGGCGCAGCCGTCGGCCCGGGCACGCCGCCGCCGGTTCCGCTTCGTCGCCAACGCCAAGGCCGCGACCGGCCTGGCAGTCCTCGGGGTGTACGTGCTCCTGGCGGTGATCGGGCCGTGGATCGCGCCGTACGACCCGGACGCGCGCAGCGCCGACGTGCTCCAGGCGCCCTCGGCCCGGCACTGGTTCGGCACCACCCACCTCGGGCAGGACATCTTCAGCCAGATCCTGGTCGGCGCGCGCAGCGTCATGGTGGTGGGCCTGATCGCCGGCGTGCTCGCCACGATCCTGTCCATCCTCATCGGCGTGACCTCCGGCTATCTGGGCGGCGCGGCCGACGAGGGCCTGTCGGCGGTGTCGAACGTGTTCCTGGTGATCCCGGCGCTGCCGCTGATCATCATCGTCACGTCCCTGGTCGACCAGGCCGGCGACATGCTCGTGGCGCTCATCATCGGCCTCACCTCGTGGGCGTGGGGCGCCCGGGTGCTGCGCGCGCAGACGCTGTCGTTGCGCCGCCGCGACTACGTCGAGGCCGCCCGCGCCACCGGCGAGCGGACCTGGCGGATCATCGGCTTCGAGATCCTGCCGAACCTGACCGCGATCATCGCCTCCGGCTTCGTCGGCACCGTCATCTTCGCGGTGATGTCGGAGATCACCCTGGCGTTCATCGGCATCTCGTCGATGACGTCGTGGAACTGGGGCACGATCCTGTTCTGGGCGCAGGGACAGCAGGCCCTGGCGCAGGGCGCCTGGTGGTGGTTCGTCCCGGCCGGGCTGGCCATCGCGCTGCTCGGCACCGCGCTGGCGCTGATCAACTTCGGCATCGACGAGTTCGTGAGCCCGCGGCTGCGCACCGGCGGCCGGACCCGCATCCGTACCGCCGACGGTCGCGTCGTCGCGATGCGCGTCGGGTTCACCCCGGTGCTCGCGCCGGTCACCGCGTCGGTGCCGATGCAGGCGCGCGACGCCGACGGCCGGCCGCCCGCCGACGCCGTCAGGCCGCCCGCCGACGAGAGAGGGAAGCGCGCATGAGCGACCAGGTGCTGGAGATCCGCGGCCTGTGCGTCGACTACGGCGTCGACGCGGACGCGGTCCGCGCGGTCCGCGACGTCGACCTGACGCTGCACCGCGGCGAGGTGCTCGGCCTGGCCGGGGAGAGCGGCAGCGGCAAGTCCACGCTCGCGTACGGGCTGACCCGGCTGCTGCCCCCGCCCGGCGTGGTCAGCGGCGGCCAGGTCATCTACCACCCGGGCGACGGCCCGCCGGTCGACGTGCTCACGCTCAGCCCGGCGAAGCTGCGCGAGTTCCGCTGGGCGGAGACGTCGATCGTGTTCCAGGGCGCGATGAACTCGCTCAACCCGGTGCACAAGGTCTCCACGCAGCTGCTCGACGTGATCCGGGCACACGAGCGCAGGAGCACGTCGGCGAGCCGGTCGGCCCGGGCCAAGGAGCTGCTGCGCCTGGTCGGCATCTCCGCCGACCGGCTGGACAGCTACCCGCACCAGCTCTCCGGCGGCATGCGGCAACGGGTCATGATCGCGATGGCGCTGGCGCTGGAACCGCAGGTGGTCATCATGGACGAGCCGACCACCGCGCTGGACGTGGTGATGCAGCGGCAGATCCTCGGCCAGCTCGCCGAGCTGCGCGAACGCCTCGGCTTCGCGGTGCTGTTCATCACCCACGACCTGTCGCTGCTGGTCGAGTTCTCCGACCGGATCGCGATCATGTACGGCGGGCGGATCGTCGAGGAGGCGCCCGCCACCCGGCTGTACCGGGAACCGCTGCACCCGTACACCGAGGGGTTGCTGCACTCGTTCCCGGCGCTGCACGGGCCGCGCCGCGAGCTGACCGGCATCCCCGGCTCCCCGCCGGACCTGCGCGCCATGCCGTCCGGCTGCGCGTTCCACCCCCGCTGCCCGAAGGCGTTCGACGGGTGCGACGAGCAGGTGCCGGTGCTCGGCGCCCCGCGCGTCGACGACCCGGCGCGGGCCGTCGCGTGCCGGCTGCACCCGGCCGTCGCGCCCCTGTCCCGCTGACCCGCCCGACACCACCCGCTACCTGCGAGGAGAACCATGGACACCGACCTCACCCGCCCGTCGTCAGTCGCCGGCGCGGACCCGATCGACACGCTGCCGCCGACCTTCCGGTGGGGGGTGGCGACGTCGTCGTACCAGATCGAGGGCGCGGTGGCCTCCGACGGCCGCACCCCGTCCATCTGGGACACGTTCTGCCGGGTGCCGGGCGCTGTGGCGAACGGCGACAACGGCGACGTGGCGTGCGACCACTACCACCGGATGCCGCAGGACGTCGCGCTCATCGCCGACCTGGGACTGGACACGTACCGGTTCTCGGTGGCCTGGCCCCGGGTGCAGCCCGGCGGGCGCGGCCCGGCGAACGTGGCCGGGCTGGCCTTCTACGACCGGCTGGTGGACGAGCTGCTCGGCCGGGGCGTCGAGCCGTGGGTGACGCTGTACCACTGGGACCTGCCGCAGGAGCTGGAGGACGCGGGCGGCTGGCCGAACCGGGACACCGCGTACCGGTTCGCCGACTACGCGGAGCTGGTCTTCGCCGCGCTCGGCGACCGGGTCCGCACCTGGACCACGCTCAACGAGCCGTGGTGCTCGGCGATGCTCGGGTACGCCTACGGCGACCACGCCCCGGGGCGGCGGAACCTGGGCGACGGCATCGCCGCGGCCCACCACCTGCTGCTCGGGCACGGGCTGGCGACGCGGCGGCTGCGCGAGGCGGCCCGCTCCCCGATCGAGCTGGGCCTGACGCTGAACCTGTCCACCGCCGACCCGGCCACCGACAGCGCGGCGGACCGGGACGCCGCGCGGGCCGCCGACGGGCTGGCCAACCGGCTCTACCTCGACCCGGTGCTGCGCGGGGCGTACCCGCAGGACGTGATCGCGGACCTGGCCGCCGAGGGGGTACGTATCCCGGTCGAGGACGGCGACCTGGACGTCATCGCCACCCCGATCGACGTACTCGGGGTCAACTACTACTTCGGGCAGCTGCACTCCGGCGTGGACGAGCAGGGCCGGGACCGCGACGACGAGGGCAAGCCGGTACGCCGGGTGGTCCGCCGCGACCTGCCGCGTACCGCGATGGACTGGGAGATCGTGCCGGAGTCCTTCACCGACCTGCTGGTGCGCCTGCACCGCGACTACCCGGGCACGCCCATGGTGATCACCGAGAACGGCGCCGCGTTCGACGACACGCCGGACGCCGACGGGTTCGTCGCCGACGACGACCGGGTCGGCTACCTCACCGAGCACCTGCGGGCGGTGGCCCGGGCGCGGACGGCCGGCGCCGACGTGCGCGGCTACTTCGCCTGGTCGCTGCTGGACAACTTCGAGTGGGCGTACGGCTACGACAAGCGGTTCGGCATCGTCCGGGTCGACTACGACACGCAGCGCCGCACCCCCAAGCGCAGCGCGCTGTGGTACCGGGACACCGTGCGGCGGGTCCGCGGGCAGCGCTGACGCCGCGGCGTGGGGGGCCGGGCCGGTCAGTGACGCCGGCCTTGCCCCCACGCCGGAACCGGGCGGGCGGCCGGGTCGCGGGCCACGCCGCCGTCGCGCAGCAGCCGGGTCATCGGCAGGGTGGCCGCGCCCATCGCGACCGCGTCCGGTCCGAGCCGGCACAGCTCGATCGAGGTCTGCGCGTACGGCTGCCGCAGCGCGTGCCGCGCGGTGGCCTCGCGGATCGCGGGCAGGTGCCGTTCGCCCAGGGCCAGCCCGGCCCAGCCGCCGAGCACCACCCGCTCCGGGTTGAACAGGTTGACCAGGTTCGCCACCCCGGCGCCCAGGTAGCCGACCGTCTCGTCGATCACCTTCGCGGCGGTGCTGCCGGTGGAGCGCAGCAGCTCACCGAAGGCGGTCTCCTCGTCCGCGCCGGGTGCCGGGCGGCCCCGGTTGGCCTGGCGGAACCGGTCCAGCACCGCCTCCGCCCCGACGTACGCCTCCAGGCAGCCGAGGTTGCCGCAGCGGCAGCGGCGGCCCCCGTACACGATTGTGGTGTGGCCCCACTCCCCGGCGCTGCTGTGCGCGCCGCGGTAGCCGACGCCGTCGGCGACCACGCTCGCACCGACGCCGGAGCCGACCAGGGCGACCACCGCGTGCCGGACGCCGCGGCCGGCGCCGAACCACATCTCGGCCTGGCCGAGCGTCTTCGCGCCGTTGTCCACGTGCACAGGTACGTCGGTGCCGGCGCGCAGCATCGCGCCGAGCGGCACGCCGTCCCAGCCGAGCGTCTGGGCGTGCACCACGGCGTCGGCGGTGCGCTCGACGGTGCCGGCGACGGCGACGCCGAAGCCGAGGACCGCGGCCGGGTCGACGCCCGCCTGCTCGGTGACAGCGGCGAGGCCGTGACGCAGGTGCGCGGCGACCTGCTCGGGGTCGGGGTCGGCCGCGGCGATCGGGTACTCCGCCTTCGCCAGCGCGGTCATGCTCAGGTCGAACAACTCCACCTGGACCCGGGTCTCGCCGACGTCGGCGCCGACCAGGTAGCCGTAGCCGGGCGCGACGCGCAGCAGCACGCGGGGGCGGCCGCCGTCGGACTCGACCGAGCCGGCCTCCTCGACCAGGCCCTCGTTGATCATCTCACCGACCAGGTTGCTGACGCTGGCCAGGCTGAGCGCCGTGGACTGGCCCAGCTCGTGCCGGCTGAGCGGGCCGTCCAGCCAGATCCGGGTCAGCAGGACCGACCGGTTGGCCCGGCGCATGTCGCGCACCGTGGTGCGTCTGGCGTCCACGTCCGCCGCCGTCCTTCCCGGCCGCCCGCGGGCGGCTTTCGTTCCTGCTTCACGCCCTGAACGGGGTGGTGACAGGGTACGCCGCATTTACACTTAACAAAGTTAACTGATAACCTCCGGCGCATCGATGAGGAGGTATGTCATGCGACTCGGACGTGGGATGACCGCTCTGCTCGGTGGCGTCGCGCTGCTCGCCGCCACCGCTGCCGCCCTGCCCGCCACCGCCGCCACACCGGCCCGCGCCGTCGGCGCGCTCGTCGCCTGTGACGCGCCGGCCTGGGCCGAGGGCGTCACCTGGACCGCCGGCAGCCGGGTGACCTATAACGGCCGGCTCTACCAGGCGCTCGTCACGCACACCCCGCCCGCCGGCGCGGGCTGGAACCCGGCCGCCGTACCGGCGCTCTGGACCGACCTCGGCGCCTGCACCGGCGGCACGCCGTCGCCGAGCCCCACCACCCGGCCGCCGTCGCCCTCCCCCACCGCCTCCCCTTCCCCGACCGCCTCCCCCACGCGGACGCCGACGCCCACGCCCACTGTGTCGTCCAGCCCGACCACGCCGGGCGGAGACACCTGCGCGCTGCGGTCCCGGCCGTCCGGCAAGGTGCTCCAGGGCTACTGGGAGAACTGGGACGGCGCCGCGAACGGCGTACACCCCGGCCTCGGCTGGATCCCGATCACCGACTCCCGGATCACCGGGCACGGCTACAACGTGGTGACCGCAGCGTTCCCGGTCATCCGCGCCGACGGCACCGCGCTCTGGGAGGACGGCATGGACGCCGGCGTCAAGGTGCCCACCCCGGCGCAGGTGTGCCAGGCCAAGGCCGCCGGGCTCACAGTGCTGCTGTCCATCGGCGGCGCCACCGCCGGCATCGACCTCAGCTCCAGCGCGGTGGCCGACCGGTTCGTCGCCACCGTCGTGCCGATCCTCAAGCGGCACAACTTCGACGGCATCGACATCGACATCGAGACCGGCCTGACCGGCAGCGGGAACATCAACCAGCTCTCCCCCTCGCAGGCCAACCTGATCCGGATCATCGACGGGGTGCTGGCCCAGATGCCGGCCGGCTTCGGGCTCACCATGGCGCCGGAGACCGCGTACGTCACCGGCGGCAGCGTCACCTACGGCTCGATCTGGGGCGCGTACCTGCCGATCGTCAAGAAGTACGCCGACAACGGGCGGCTGTGGTGGCTGAACATGCAGTACTACAACGGCTCGATGTACGGCTGCGCCGGTGACTCGTACCCGGCCGGCGCCGTGGCCGGTTTCGTCGCGCAGACCAACTGCCTCGACGCCGGCCTGGTCGTGCAGGGCACCACCATCCGCGTACCGCTCGACCGGCAGGTCCCCGGGCTGCCCGCGCAGGTCGGCGCCGGCGGCGGCTACATGAGCCCGGCGCTGGTGGCCCAGGCGTGGAACACCTACCAGGGCCGGCTCAAGGGCCTGATGACCTGGTCGGTCAACTGGGACGGCTCGAAGGGCTGGACGTTCGCCGACAACGTCCGCTCGCTCCAGGGCCGCTGAGACGCGGCGCGGGGCCCCGCCGGACGGGCGGGGCCCCGCGCCGGGTCAGCCGATCTTCTTCGGGGTGATCTTCTTCGGCGTGGTCGGGGAGTCCAGCCAGGCGTTGATCAGCGCGGTGAAGTCGCGGCCGGTCTGCTTGTTGACGAAGGCGATGAACGAGGCCCGGTCCTGCGGCGTGTTGCGCTGCTCCTGGACCCAGGCGCGGGCCAGCGCGAAGAACGCCGCGTCGCCGACCGTCCGGTGGATCTCGCGCAGCATCGCCGCCGGGCACAGGTAGACGTTCCCCTCGGCGAACCGCTTCGGATCGGGCCGGCCGGGCGGACCCAGCTTCTTGCGCAGGACGGCGTCACCCTCGCGCAGGTAACGGTCCAGGCTGGCCTCGCTGAGCTTCAGCGTCTCCTTGGTGTACAGGTCCTGGATGTACTTCGCCCAGCCCTCGTTCAGCCACAGGTCCGTCCAGGTGGTGGGCGTGACCGAGTTGCCGAACCACTGGTGGGCGTACTCGTGCAGCAGGTCGCTGCCCCAGCGGTCCCGGCGGGCCGTGGTGTTCTCGATCTTCCGGCCCATCGTGATCATCTGCTGGGTCTCCATGCCCGACGCCGAGTCCACCACCACGACGCCGCCGGAGGGGAACGGGTACGGGCCGAACTTCTTCTCCAGCCAGGCCAGGTACTGCGGGGACTTCTTCAGGTACGGCAGCAGCTTGTCGTCCGCGCCCTTGCGGTACCAGTAGGTCAGCGGCACGCCGCGCGGCCCCGCCGCGGTCAGCTTCTGGTACTTCCCCACCGCGAGCGTGGTCAGGTAGGTCGCGACCGGGTCGGTGCTCCGGTAGCTGAACGTGGTGCCGGACTGACCGGCGGGCGTGCCGCCGGCGATCGCGGACCAGCCGGCCGGCACTGTCACCCGGATGTCGTAGAGGGCCTCGTCCGACGGCTGGTCGTTCGCCGGGTACCAGGTGAACGCCCCGAACGGCTCCTGCATGGTCCAGAGGCCGCCCTCCTTGGTGACGGTGAGACCCAGGGCCTCGGTGTCCTTGCGGTGCGACGGCATCGGGGTCGTCTTCGGCCGGCCGTGGTAGGTGACCACCAGGGTCACCGGCTCGTCCGCCACCACCGGGGCGGACACGGTCAGCTTCTCCTTCGCCACCGCGCCGGGAACCGTAGCGCCGTCCAGCGTGACGCTGTCGAGCTGGTAGGGCATGAAGTCGAGAACCAGGCTCGGCGCGTCCTTCACCGGCCGGATCCGCAGCGTGGCGGTGCCGGTGAGGGTGGTGGTCGACGGCGCCCACTCCAGCGCGAGGTCGTAGTGCAGGACGTCCAGCGCGTCGGTGCCCCGGGCCGGATAGACCGGGTCGGCCACCGGCGTCGACCGCCCCGCCTGCCAGGCGGCGTAGTCGACGGCGGGCGCGGTCGGGCTCGGCGGAGTGGAGGCGGAGGGGGTCGCGGCCGGGGTGGCGGGAGCGGTGGTGCACCCGGCGACGAGCAACGGTACGAGGAGCATGATCAGGATTACGGGGCGGCGCATCAGCGCACCCTACGGCAGTGATCGATCTTCGTGGGGGCGTCTCGGCTGGCGCGGGTTGCGAGACCCTGCGAGGCTGGCGCTCGTGTATGACTACGACCTGCTGGTGCTGGGCTCCGGGCCGAGTGGACAGAAGGCGGCGATCGCCGCGGCGAAGCTGGGCCGCCGCGTCGCGATCGTGGACCGCCGCGACATGCTCGGCGGGGTGTGCATCAACACCGGCACCGTGCCCTCCAAGACGCTGCGCGAGGCGGTCCTCTACCTGACCGGGCTGAGTCAGCGCGACCTCTACGGCAGCAGCTACCGGGTCAAGGAGGACATCACCGTCGCGGACCTGGCCGCCCGCACCCAGCACGTGATCACCCGGCAGACCGACGTCATCCGCAACCAGCTGGCCCGCAACAAGGTCTCGCTGATCACCGGCACCGGCCGGTTCGCCGACGCCCACTCCGTCTGGGTCGACGCCGGCTCCGGCCGGGAGACCCGGGTCAGCTTCGACAAGGCGGTCATCGCCGCCGGCACCCGCCCGGCCCGCCCGGACAGCGTCGACTTCGACGACCGGACGATCGTCGACTCCGACGGCGTCATCAACCTCCAGGCCGTACCGCGCAGCATGGTCGTCGTCGGCGCCGGGGTGATCGGCATGGAGTACGCGTCCCTGTTCGCCGCGCTCGGCACCAAGGTGACAGTGGTCGAGCGCCGCCCGCGGATGCTCGACTTCTGCGACGAGGAGATCGTCGAATCCCTGAAGTACCACCTGCGGGACCTGTCGGTGACCTTCCGCTTCGGCGAGGAGGTGGCCGCCGTGGAGAAGCACCGCAGCGCCGCGCTCTGCGTCCTGCGCAGCGGCAAGAAGATCGCTGCCGACACGGTGATGTACTCGGCCGGGCGGCAGGGGCAGACCGACGACCTCGCGCTGGAGGCGGCCGGGCTCACCGCCGACCACCGGGGCCGGATCACCGTCGACGCCGACTACCGCACCACCGTCGAGAACATCTACGCCGTCGGCGACGTGATCGGCTTCCCCGCGCTGGCGTCCACCTCGATGGAACAGGGCCGGCTGGCCGCCCAGCACGCCTGCGGCGAACCGGCGCGCGGCATGTCGGACCTGCAACCGATCGGCATCTACACCATTCCGGAGATCAGCTTCGTCGGGAAGACCGAGGAGGAGCTGACGGATGCGTCCGTCCCGTTCGAGGTGGGCATCGCCCGCTACCGGGAGCTGGCCCGGGGGCAGATCGTCGGCGACTCGTACGGCATGCTGAAACTGCTGGTCTCACCCGAGGACGGGCGGCTGCTCGGGGTGCACGTGTTCGGCACGGGCGCCACCGAGATCGTCCACATCGGGCAGGCCGTGATGGGTTGCGGCGGCACCGTCGACTACCTGCTGGACGCCGTCTTCAACTACCCGACGCTGGCGGAGGCGTACAAGGTGGCCGCCCTCGACGCCGCCAACAAGATCCGCAACATCACCCGGATCGACACCTGACCCTGCCCTCTCCCTGGGCCGGCTCGACGTCGCCAGACTCGTCGCGCTACTTCACCATGCGAAATTGTGGATGCGTCAACCAAACTGTCAGGAGATCGGGCTCGACGACGTGGTAGATGTGCCGGGTGCCACCGGCGGCCACGTAGGGGATCTCGTGCCATGCCCCGCCGAGCATCCTGAGGGTCTCCCGGGATCCGGCCCACCACTCCTCGATCCCGGTACCGGCCTCGACGGCATCGAGGACGCGGACTCTCGCCGGAGGTGGGACCGGTAGTGGACCGGTGAGATCGATCAGCCCGCCGTACCGGTGCGCTATCGCTACCGCGAGATGCGCCAGGAACCGGTGGTCGTCCACGCCGTTCGTCGCCGAGGCCAGAACGACCTCTGTCGCGGGCCGGAACCCGGCGGCGCGCGCCAGAAATGTTGCCTCGTCCGGATCCTCCACGTCCCAGTCATCCGGCTCGACCAGCATCGGCCCGGTAACCGGTGACTCAGCCTGCCAGCCCAAGCGGGACGGCTCTCGGAGCAGCCACCAGTCGCCGGTCTGGTTGGTGAGCGCCTCCGCCAGCCAGACCCGGAACAGTTCGACATGCGAAGCGGTCCACGGATCGGGCAGCAGGACTGCGACACAGGGCCCGGCCACGGCCCCATCATGCCCGTACGCCCACGGCCGCGCTCAGGGGAGGGTGGGTCAGCGGCCTGTGGCGTAGCCCTGGGCGCCTCGGGGGTTGGCCGCCGCGGAGAGAACCCCCGTGCGCGGGTCGCGGGTCACGGCGCACATGCGGCCCAGGCTCCACGGGTCGGACAGGCGTACGGTGTGGCCGCGGGCGCGCAGGCCCGCCAGCACGTCGCCGTCGATCCGGTCCTCCAGCACCAGCACGCCCGGCTCGACCTCGCGCGGATAGAACGACGCCGGGAAGCTCGTCGTGTGCCACGTGGGGGCGTCGATCGCCTCCTGCAACTCCTGCCCGCCGGCCAGGTGCCGCAGCAGGAACAGCAGCTGCCACTGGTCCTGCTGGTCGCCGCCCGGCGTGCCGCAGGCCATCACCGGCTCGCCGTCGCGGAGCACGAGCGTCGGGCTGAGCGTGGTACGCGGGCGCCGGCCCGGCCGCAGCGTCGAGCCGAGCCCCTCCTCCAGCCAGCACATCTGCAACCGGCTGCCGAGCGGGAAGCCCAGTTCCGGGATGGCGGGTGAACTCTGCAGCCAGCCGCCGCTGGGCGTGGCGGAGATGATGTTGCCCCACCGGTCCACCACGTCGACGTGGCAGGTGTCGCCGCGGGTCACGCCGTCGGCCCGTACCGTGGGTTCGCCGGTGCTCGGGTCCTGCGGGACGGCCCGGCGGTCCAGGTCGGCGCGCAGGTGCGACGGCAGCCGGGGCGGCGCGCCCGCCGGGCTGCCGGGCCGCAACGACGTGTCGGCGCGGTCGCCGACCAGCGCGGCCCGCGAACGGGCGTAGCCGGCCGACAGCAGCGCGGAGCCCGGGACGTCGGTGTCGCCGTACCACGCCTCCCGGTCGGCGAACGCGAGCTTCAGCGCCTCGGCCTGCGCGTGGACACCGTCCAGACTGGACGGATCGTAGACGGCCGGGTCGTCGAGCGCGTCCAGGATCGAGAGGGTCTGCAGCAGCACCGGGCCCTGGCCCCAGAATCCGGTCTTGGCGATCGTGTGCCCGTGCCAGTCGAGCGTGACCGGCTCCTCCCAGGTGGCAGTCCAGCGGGCCAGGTCGTCGCCGGTGACCAGCCCGGCGTGGGCGCGGCCGCTGGAGTCGCGGAACGGCAGCCGGCTGAACGCGTCGATCGCCTCGGCGACAAAACCCTCCCGCCAGGCGCGCCGGGCCGCCTCGATCTGCGCCTGGCGGTCCGTGCCGGCGGCCCGTCCGGCGTCGACGAGGCGGCGCAGCGTGTCCGCGTACGCCGGGTTGGTGACCATCTCCCCCGGCGCGGGTGGACGGCCGTCGCGGAGCCAGAGGTGCGCGGAGGTCGGCCAGTGGTCGGTGAACAGCGACCGGACCCGCGCGACGGTCTGCCCGGCGGCGCCGACGAGCGGGTGGCCGGCGGCGGCGTAGCCGATCGCCGGTTCCAGCACCTCGGCGAGCGTGCGGGTGCCGTGGTCGCGCAGCAGCAGGAGCCAGGCGTCGACAGCACCCGGCACCACGGCGGCGAGCGGGCCGGCGCCGGGCACGAGGTCCAGGCCGAGCGAGCGGAAGTGCGCCACGGTGGCGGCGGCCGGGGCCGGTCCCTGGCCGCAGAGCACCCGTGGCGTGGGGTCGGTCGCGGTGGCGAGGATCGCGGGCACCTCGCCGGCCGGGCCGTTGAGGTGCGGCTCCACGACGTGCAGCACGAACCCGGCGGCGACAGCGGCGTCGAAGGCGTTGCCGCCGCGTTCCAGCACGCCCATCGCGGACTGGCTGGCGAGCCAGTGCGTGGAGGAGACCATGCCGAACGTGCCGCGCAGCGTGGGCCGGGTGGTGAACGTCATCGGCGGTGAGCCTACGCCGCGCCGGCGGCGTCGGCGCGCGTCGTCGCGCCCTCCCCCACGCCGCCGTCGCGCTCGCCGTCGAGCGGGAACAGGCACGCCGCGTGGTGGCCCGGGCCGACCTCGGCGAGCGCCGGATCGGTCTCGGCGCACGCGGGGCGGGCCTGGGGGCATCGGGTACGGAAGCGGCAGCCGCTCGGCGGGTCCACCGGGCTGGGGATGTCGCCGGTGAGCACGATCCGGCGGCGCTCCCGCTCGACGCGCGGATCGGCCACCGGCACGGCCGACAGCAGCGCGGCCGTGTAGGGGTGCGCCGGGCGCCGGTAGATCCGCTCGGGTGGGCCGGTCTCGACGATGCGGCCCAGGTACATCACCGCGATCCGGTCGCTCATGTGCTCGACGGCGGCCAGGTCGTGCGCGATGAACAGGTAGGTCAGCCCGAGGTCGCGTTGCAGGTGCCGGAGCAGGTTCATGATCTGCGCCTGCACGCTCAGGTCGAGCGAGGCGATCGGCTCGTCCAGGACGATCAGGTCCGGCTCCCCGGCCAGCGCCCGGGCCACGCCGACGCGCTGGCGCTGGCCGCCGGACAGCTCGTGCGGATAGCGGCCCGCGGTGTCGGCGCGCAGGCCGACCAGGTCCAGCAGCTCGGCGACCCGGGCCCGCCGGGCGGCGGCGGACGTGGCGAGCCGGTGCACGATCAGCGGCTCGGCGATGCTGTCGCCGACCGTCCGGCGTGGATCCAGCGACGCCTGCGGGTCCTGGAACACCATCGCGACGTGGCGCCGCGTCGCGCGCAGACGGCGGCGCGACCAGCGGGTCACGTCCTCGCCCGCCACCCGGACCCGCCCGGCGGTCGGGTCGACCAGCCGCAGCAGCGCCAGACCGGCTGTGGACTTGCCGCTGCCCGACTCGCCGACCAGCCCGAGCGTCTCACCCCGGCGTACGGCGAGACTGACGCCGTCCACCGCGCGGACGGTTCCGGCCGGGGTCGGGAAGTGCACCTTCAGGTCGTCCAGCTCGGCGACCACGTCCGGGGTGTCGGCGCTCATCCGGCCTCTCCACGGTAGAAGGTGCGGACCGTGTGCCCGTCGCCGACCGGCGTCAGCGGGGGCAGCTCGTGCTCGCAGCGGGGATCGGCGCGTACCGGGCATCGCGGCCAGAACGCGCAGCCCGGGGGCAGGTCCAGCGGGCTCGGCGGCGAACCGGGGATGGCCACGAGGTCCTCCCCCCGTCGGGACGGGTCCGGCCGGGCCGCCAGCAGCGCCCGGGTGTACGGGTGCGTGGGCGTGTCGAACACCGCGTCGACCGGGCCCTGCTCGACGATGCGTCCCCCGTACATGACGGCGACGGTGTCCGCGATGCCGGCGACCACGCCCAGGTCGTGGGTGACCCAGACGACGGCGGTGCCCAGCCGGGCCTGGAGATCGGCGACCAGTTCGATGATCTGCGCCTGCGTGGTGACGTCGAGCGCGGTGGTCGGCTCGTCGGCGATCAGCAGGTCCGGCTCGCAGGCGAGCGCCATGGCGATGGCGACGCGCTGGCGCATGCCGCCGGAGAACTGGTGCGGGTACGCGTCGACGCGCCGCGCGGCCGACGGGATGCCCACCAGTTCCAGCAGCTCCACCGCCCGGTCGCGGGCGGCGCGGCGGGTCAGCCCCAGGTGCTCCTCGGCCGCCTCGGTGACCTGCCGGCCCACCGGCAGCACCGGGTTGAGCGAGGTCATCGGGTCCTGGAAGACGAACCCGACGTGCCGGCCGCGTACCTTGCGGCGGCGGTCGTCGGGCAGCGCGGTCAGCTCCGTGTCGAGCAGCCGGACCCGGCCGGTGACTGTGGCGGCGCGCGGGGCGAGGCCGGTGGCGGCGAGCAGAGTCATGCTCTTGCCGCTGCCGGACTCGCCGACCAGCGCGAACGTCTCCCCCTGCCGCACCTGCCAGGACACCCCGGCGACGGCACGGACCGGGCCGCGGCGGGTGCCGACGGTGACGGTGAGGTCGTCCACTGACAGCACCGTCGAGTCGGTCATGGTGGGGTGCCGGCGCTGGCTCGGCATGGGCTCGGTGCGCTCGCTCATGGGGTGCTCCTGCGGGCCTCGCCCAGGGTGAGCTGGCGCGGGTCGAGCACGTCGCGCAGCGCGTCGCCGACCAGGTTGAACGCCAGTACGGTGAGGAAGATCGCCGCGCCCGGGAACACGCCCAGCCACCACGCGTCGGTGACGAAGCCGCGCCCGTCGAACAGCATCCGGCCCCAGGCCGGCGCGGGCGGCTGGATGCCGAGTCCGAGGAAGGACAGCGCGGCCTCGGAGAGGATCGCGAACGCCAGCGACAGCGACGTCTGCACGATCAGCGGCGCGGCGATGTTCGGCAGCACGTGCCGGCGCATGATGCGCAGGTCGGACGCGCCGATGGAGACGGCGGCCCGGACGAACACCTGCTCGCGTACGGACAGGACGCCGGCGCGGGTGATCCGGGCGAAGATGGGCGTGTAGACCACGCCGATAGCGACCATGGCGGTGAGCAGGCCGGGGCCGAGCACCGCCACGATGGCGACCGCCAGCAGCAGCACCGGGAACGCGAACAGCACGTCCATGCAGCGCATGAGCACGCTGTCCAGCCAGCCCCGGTAGTAGCCGGCGAACAGTCCGAGCGTCACGCCGGCGACCAGCGCGATGCCGACGCTGACCGCGCCGACCTGCAGTGACACGCGGGCCGCGACGAGCACCCGGCTGAGCACGTCGCGGCCCAGTTCGTCGGTGCCGAACGGGTGCGCGCCGCTGGGTGGGCGCAGCATCTGGTCCACGTCGACGTCGTTGACGCCGGCCGGCGCGAGCCACGGGCCGGCCACACCGACCACCACGAGCAGTACGAGCACGATCGTGCCGCCGACGGCGAGCGGGTCGCGGCGCAGCGCGTCCAGGGCGCGGCGTCCGGTGCTCTCGGTCGTGGCGATCACTTGACCGTGATCCTCGGGTCGAGGCGGGCGTAGAGGATGTCCACCAGCAGGTTGACCAGCAGAAACAGGGCTGCGACGAGCAGCACCGCGCCCTGCAGGACGGGATAGTCGCGGGCCTGCACGGCGTCGAAGGTGAGCCGGCCGATGCCGGGCCAGGCGAACAGCACCTCGATCACGATGACGCCGCCGAGCAGGCTGGCGAGCTGCACCGCGACCACCGTGACGACCGGGATGAGCGCGTTGCGCAACACGTGCCGCACGATCACCACCCGGTTGCGCAGCCCTTTCGCCTCGGCGGTGCGTACGTAGTCCGCGGAGAGCACCTCCAGCACGGAGGAGCGGATGAACCGGGTGAGGATCGACGCGGTGACCAGGCCGACGGTGACCGCCGGCAGCGCCACGTGGGTGGCCCACCTGCCGGGGTCGTCGGTCAGCGCCACGTAACCGGACGGGGGCAGCCAGCCGAGCACCCCGGCGAACAGCAGGATGCCCATGATGCCCATCCAGAAGTCCGGCACGGAGACGCCGAACTGGCTGAACACGCGGGCGGCGTGGTCGACGGCGGAGCCGCTGCGTACCGCCGCGACGATGCCCAGCGGGAACGCCACCAGTAGCGCGAACACCACGGCGGTGACGGCCAGCGACAGCGTGGCGGGCAGCCGTTCCAGCACGATCTGGCTCACCGGCTGGCCGGTGCGGAAGCTGACCCCCAGGTCGCCGGTGAGCGCGTGCCCGAGGTAGCTGGCGTACTGCACCGGCAGCGGCTGGTCGAGGCCGGCGCGTTCGCGCAGCGCCTCGTACGTCTGCGGGTCGAACCGGGTGCCGAGCGCCACCCGGACCGGGTCGCCCGGCACCAGTTGCAGCAGCAGGAACACCACGAGCGTGACGCCGACCAGCACGACCGCCGACTGGAGGACCCGCCGCAGGACGAAGCGGGCCATCACTTGGCCAGGGCGACCGACCGGAACCGGATCGCCCGGTCGGTGCGCACGTCGTAGCCGGAGACCTTCTTCGACCAGCCCTGCACCACGTCCGGGTTGTAGAGGTAGAGGTAGCTGGCGTCGTCGACGATCTGCTTCGCCGCCTGCTCGTACGCCTGCTTGCGGGCGCCCTGGTCGGTCTGGGTGCGGGCGTCGTCGAGCAGCTTGTCGACCGCCGGGTTCTTGTACTTGTGGAAGTTGAACGTGCCGCCGCTGTGGTGCTGGGCGTAGTAGAACTCGTCCGGGTCGATGTTGCCGAGCCAGCCGAGCATGAACCCGTCGAAGTTGCCCTTCGCCTGCTCGTCGAGCCACTGGGCGAAGTCCAGCGTACGGATCTTGACGGTGATGCCGACGTCCTTGAGCTGCGCGGCGATGACCTGCGCGGCGGTGACCGTCTCCGGGTACTCGCTGGTGACCATCAGGTCCATGGTCAGGTTGCTCACGCCGGCCTGGCCGAGCATCTGCTTCGCCTTGCCCGGGTCGTGGCTGTAGGGCGCGTAGTCGTAGTAGAACGCGCTGGCCTTCGGGATGGCGGTCTGGTTGACGGTGGCCAGGCCGAACTTGGCCGCCTTGGTGATCGCCTCGCGGTCCAGCGCGTAGCCGATGGCGCGCCGCACCTCGGGGTTGTCGAACGGCTTGCGGGCCTCGTTGAGCGCCACGTACCAGTAGTCGGTGGAGGCCGCCGACTTCACCACCGGGTCGTCGCCGTCCTGCAACGACTTCACCTGCTGGGGCGGCAGGTTGTCGGTCCACTGGACCTGGCCGCTGCGCAGGTTCTGCAGCGCCACCGTCGGGTCCTTGACGAAGGTGAACGTGACGCCGTCCAGCTTCGGCTTCTCCCCCCAGTACGAGTCGTTGCGGACCAGCTTGACGCTGTCGCCGGAGGTGTAGCCGGCCACCTTGAACGGGCCGCTGCCGACTGGCGCGGTCTTCACCGCGCCGGACTCGACGTTGGACTTCTCCACGATCGCCACGCCCTTGAAGCCGCCCAGGTTGGCGAGCAGGTTCGGCGTGGGCGCGCTGAGCGTCACCACCACTGTGGCCGGGTCGGGCCCGGTGACCGACTTGACGGTGGCGAACTTGTACGCGTTGTTCAGCTTCTCCTTGATGATCCGCTCGTACGAGTAGACGACGTCCTCGGAGGTCAGCGGCGACCCGTCGGAGAACGTGACGCCCTCGCGCAGCGTGAACGTCCAGGTGAGCTGGTCGTCGCTGGTGGTCCACTTCGTCGCCAGCGACGGCACCATCTTGAGGTCGGCGTCCGGCTCGACGAGCGTGTCGTAGACGTTCTCCAGCACCTGGAAGCTGTAGTACGCCGAGGTCTTGTGCGGGTCGAGCTGGTCCGGCTCGCCGCCGATCGCGGCGTTGAGGACACCACCGGCGCCGCCGGCGTTCCCCCCGCCACCGACGTCGACCGCCTCGCCGCCGGTGCATCCGGACAGGACGCCGACGGTCAGTGTGAGTGCGGCACCGAGCACACCGAGCTTTTTCCTGGACACAGGCCCCCCTAGCCACTTCCCGGACAAAAGAAAGTTTCGGCGAGTCTTCTCCCCGAGCGGGATGATGTCAACGAATACCGCCAAAGTGACTGGTCGGCCGCCGCTTGCCGGTGCGGAGTGAACGGTGGTTCAATCCGGGCCCCGACCCGATCCGCCACCAGCGCTGGGAGTTGCCGCCGTGACCACACACGAGGTCGTCAACCAGGTCCCGCCGATGGTCGGCCACGACACCGCCGACGACCCGGCGCTGCGCGACGGGGTGGCCCGCGAGGGCGCCGGCTGGGCGCTGCCCGGGCTGCACGAGCTGGGCCGGCTCGCCGGTGGCGAGGAGGCAGCCGAGCACGGTCGGCTCGCCAACGAGCACCCGCCGGTGCTGCGCACCCACGACCGGTACGGCCACCGCATCGACGAGGTGGAGTTCCACCCGTCCTGGCACGAGCTGATGCGTACCGCCGTCGGTCACGGCCTGCACGCCGCGCCGTGGGCCGACGACCGGCCGGGCGCGCACGTGGCCCGCGCGGCTGGCTTCTACCTGTGGCGGCCCGACGCCGGGCACGGCTGCCCGATCTCGATGACCTACGCGGCGGTGCCCGCGCTGCGGCACAGCCCGGACCTGGCCGCCCGCTACGAGCCGCTGCTCACCACCCGCGAGTACGACTTCGGACTGCGCCCGCCGCAGACCAAGCGCGGCCTGCTCGCCGGCATGTCGATGACCGAGAAGCAGGGCGGCTCGGACGTGCGCGCCAACACCACCACGGCCCGGCCCGAGCCGGACGGCAGCTACCGGCTCGTCGGGCACAAGTGGTTCACCTCGGCGCCCATGTGCGACCTGTTCCTCACCCTCGCCCAGGCGCCCGGCGGCCTCACCTGCTTCCTGGTCCCCCGGGTGCTGCCCGACGGCACCCGCAACCCGATGCGGCTGATGCGGCTCAAGGACAAGCTCGGCAACCGCTCCAACGCCTCCGCCGAGGTCGAGTACGAGCACGCGGTGGCGTGGCGCGTCGGCGACGAGGGCCGGGGCGTGCGCACCATCATCGACATGGTCAACCTGACCCGGCTCGACTGCGTGATCGGCGCGGCGGCCGGGATGCGCCACGGCGTGACCACAGCCGTGCACCACGCCACCCACCGGCGGGCGTTCGGCGACTACCTGGCCGACCAGCCGCTGATGCGCAACGTGCTGGCCGACCTGGCGGTGGAGTCCGAGGCGGCCACCGTCCTGATGGTCCGGCTGGCCGGCGCGACCGACCGGTCCGCGCGCGGCGACGACGGCGAGACGGCGTTCAAGCGCCTCGCCCTCGCCGTCGGCAAGTACTGGGTGTGCAAGCGCTGGCCGGGGCACGCCGCCGAGGCGCTGGAGTGCCTGGGCGGCAACGGCTACGTGGAGGAGTCCGGCATGCCGCGGCTGTTCCGCGAGTCGCCGCTGAACTCGATCTGGGAGGGCTCCGGCAACGTCGCCGCGCTCGACGTGCTGCGCGCGCTCACCCGGGAACCGCAGGTGCTCGCCGCGTACGAGGCGGAGGTGGCCGCCGCGGCCGGCGCGGACGCCCGGCTGGACGCCGCGGTGCGCCGGGTGCGCGACGAACTGGCCGACCACACCGACCTGGAGCTGCGCGCCCGGCGGGTGGTCGAGCGGCTGGCGCTGGTGCTCCAGGGCTCGCTGCTGGTGCGCCACGGCCACCCGGCGGTCGCCGACGCGTTCTGCGCGTCCCGGCTCGACGGCGACCACGGGCAGGCGTACGGGACGCTGCCGGGCGGACTGGACCTCGCCGCGATCATCGACCGCGCCACTCCCAAGATCGGCTGAGGGGGTGGTGATGCGACTCGCCTCGGTACACCTGTATCCGGTCAAGTCCCTCGGCGGCGTCGACGTCGACCGGGCCGATGTCCAGCCGTGGGGGTTGCGTCACGACCGCCGCTGGCTGGTGCTGCGCCCCGACGGCCGCAAACTGGGCTCGACCGCCCTGCCGGCGCTGCTCGGCCTGACCGCCGCGCCCGGCTCCGGGTCGATCACGCTCACCGCCCGCGACGGGTCGTCGCTGACGGTCGCCGAGCCGGTGGACGGGCCACCGGTCCCGACCGACGTGTCCCGGCTGGACACGGTCCGGCTCGCCGCCGACGAGGCACACGACTGGCTGTCCGCGCGGCTGGGCCGGCCCGTACGGCTGGCCTGGCTGGACGATCCGCGCCGCCGGCCGATGTCGGCCGAGCACGGCGGTGGGCCCGGCGATCCGCTGAACCTGTCCGACGCCGGGCCGCTGCTGGCCGCCACGGCGCCGTCGCTGCGGCGGCTGCGGGACTGGATCGTCGAGGGCGCGCTGGAACGCGGCGAGCCCGCGCCGGAGCCGCCGGCGATGGCCCGGTTCCGCCCGACTGTGGTGCTGGACGGGCCGTTCGAACCGTTCGCCGAGGACGGCTGGAGCCGGGTACGCATCGGCGCTGTCGACTTCCGGGTGTCCGAACGCTGCGACCGCTGCTCGGTGACGCTCATCGACCCGGAGACGCTCGCGACCGGGAAGGAGCCGATCCGCACGCTGGCCCGGCACCGGCGCTACGACGGCAAGACGTGGTTCGGCGTCCGCCTGGTCCCGCTGACCACCGGCGAGATCCGGGCCGGCGACGAATGCCACGCGATGTGACAGGCGTATCGCCGGTGCCGGTGCGGTGGAGCAGGCCGTCACACCTGCGTGGCCCGCAGGCCGTCGCGGTGGCGTCCGGGTACGTGATCGCGCACGAACGCGCCACCCGCCTGGTCGGGCTGGACGCCGTGACCGGCGACGCGCGCTGGGACGTACCGCTGGGCACCTGGCCCCGGGCCGTGGTCGTGGCGGGCGGGCGCTGCTGGGCCCTGCCACAGGACCGGGACGAGGTGGACTGCCTCGACCTGCGCACCGGCGCGCTGGTGTGGCGCGCGGCGGTCCCGCCGTACACCGGTCATCTCGTGGTGACCGGGGACACCGTGCTGGTGGGCGGGTGGCGCGGGTACACCGCGCTGCGGGCGCTGCACCGGGAGACCGGGACGCTCCGGTGGGCCACCGCCGCGCGGGTGGCCACGGTACGGCCCGTGGTGGCCGGCGGCGTCGTCGTGGTGGGTACTCCGGGCGCGTCCGAGCTGCGGATCCTCGACCCCGACGGCGGCACCGAGGTGCGCCGGCTCGCCCTGCCCGAGCCGCTGGCGGACAGCGACGACCGGCCCGCCCTCGTCGCCGTCGACGACGACCACGTGCTGCTCCGGTGCGGCCCACGCATGATCCGGCGGGTCCACGTCGGATCCGGCGACGGCGAGGAGTTCTTCCGCGACGAGGCCGACCTCGCCCCGGACGCGCCGTGCGTCACCGGTGCCCTCGCCTGGGTACGCGACAGCCGGGGCGGCCTGACCGCCGTCGACCTGACCACCGGCGGTATCCGCCGGCGCGTGGGCGCGGGTGACCCGCCGGTCCCCGGCGTGGTGGCGGCCGGCCACTGTCACGTGGCGGCGCGCCGGTCCGGCGCCCTCCTGCGCGTGGACGATGACGGCGTCCACGAGAGGGCCACCGCGCTACGCCGGATCGACTCCCTGCACGCCCTCGACGCGGACACCGTGCTGCTCGCCGGGGCGGGTGGACTGAGCGCGGTCAGCCCGACCTGACCGGCCGGGACCGCCACTCGTCCGCCAGGATCGCGTAGACGAGCTGGTCGGCCCAGCCGTCCCGGAACCGGTAGCTGCGCACGTGCCGCGCCTCCCGCCGCATGCCGAGCCGGGCCATCAGGCGGGCCGACGGCTCGTTGTCCGCGTGGCAGCGGGCCACCACCCGGTGCAGCCCGAACCCGCCGAAACCCCAGTCCAGCAGCGCCCCGGCCGCCTCGGTGGCCAGCCCACGACCGCCGTGGCCGGGGTGGAACACGTACCCCAGCTCGGCGGTGCGGTCCGCCGCACTGCGCCACACCAGCTCGACCGCGCCGATCACCCGTGCGTCGCGCACCACGGCGAGCGTCAGGCAGTCGCCCTCCGCGCGCAGCGCGTCCTCGCCGGCCATCGCGGTCACCGACGACAGGGACTCCGCCCGGGTACGCGGCGCGGTGCCGGCCATCCAGCGGACCACGTCCGGGCGGCGCTGCCAGGCGTGCACGTCGTCCAGGTCGCCGAGCGTGACCGGGCGCAGCAGCAGCCGGGGCGTGCGCAGCGGGTACGCCGGGTGGGTCATCGGGCGATGGTAGGAGGAACCTAGTGTGGGCCGCATGGTCGTTTCCGCCGACGAGGGCAATCCGCTCACCCAGCTCACGCTCGACCAGCTCCGGCAGCGCACCAGTGTGAAGTGGCGGCTGCACCCGCCGGACGTGCTGCCGCTGTGGGTGGCCGAGCAGGACGTGCCGCTCGCGCCGCCGGTGGCCGAGGCGCTGCGCCGGGCGGTCGAGCTGGGCGACACCGGCTACGCGTTCGGCACCGGGTACGCCGAGGCGGTCGGCGGTTTCGCCGCGCAGCGGTGGGGCTGGGCCGACTTCCCGGTCGGCCGGACCACGCTGGTGCCGGACGTGATGATGGGTACGGTCGAGGTACTGCGCCTGGTCACCGGCCCGGGCGACGCGGTGGTGGTCACTCCCCCGGTCTACCCGCCGTTCTACGCGTTCGTCGCCAACGCCGGCCGGCAGGTCCTCGAGGCGCCGCTCGGCGCGGACCTGCGGCTCGACCCGGCTGCGCTGGAGGAGGCGTTCCGCCGAGCCCGCGCGATCGGCGAGCGGCCGGCGTTCCTGCTCTGCAACCCGCACAACCCGACGGGTGTGGTGCACCGGCCCGACGAGCTGGCCACCGTCGCCGAGCTGGCCGCGCGACACGACGTACGGGTGGTGGCCGACGAGATCCACGCGCCGTTGGCGCTGCCCGGCGCGCGGTTCACGCCGTACCTGACGGTGCCGGGCGCGGAGAACGCGTTCGCGCTGCTGTCGGCGTCGAAGGCGTGGAACCTGGCCGGGCTCAAGGCGGCGCTGGCGGTCGCCGGGCCGGACGCGGCGGACGACCTGGCGCGGATGCCGGAGGAGGTCAGCCACGGTCCCAGTCACCTCGGGGTGCTCGCGCACACCGCCGCGTTCCGCGCCGGCGGGCCGTGGCTCAACCGGCTGCTCGACGGCCTCGACGCGAACCGGGCGCTGCTCGGATCACTGCTGGCCGAGCACCTTCCGGCCGTGTCGTGGCAGCCGCCCGAGGGCACGTACCTGGCCTGGCTGGACTGCCGGCGCCTCGGCGTACCCACCGAGGCGGGCGACGGACCGGGCGTGGCGAGCGACCTGGCCGGTCCGGCGCGGATGTTCCTCGACCGGGCCCGGGTGGCGCTCAGCTCCGGGCACGTCTTCGGCTCCGGCGGCACCGGGTTCGTGCGGCTCAACTTCGCCACCTCCCCCGCCGTGCTTACCGAGGCGGTCACCCGGATGGGCCGCGCGACGCGCGCCTGACCGGCGGCCAGCGCGCTCGCGCGCCTTACCAGCGGCTCAACGGGCGACGACGCGTACCCCCTGGTTGTCGCCCTCGGACAGGAACGACGCCACGGCGCCGCCCTCGGCGGTGACGGCCGTGCGCTCGGCGCGGGTCAACGCGCGCAGCGGCGTGACCACCACGACGCCCGCGTCGACCGTCCAGGTGGCGGCGACCCGGCCGTCGACGAGCACGAACCGGGCACCCGCGACGGAGAGGTTGCGGTGGGCGTCGTCGATGATCCGGCTGCGGTCGTGGTAGCCGAGCACGGCGTTGTCGAAGGCGGGCAGGAACCGTACCGGCGCGGGGGTGTCCGCGTCGGGCCGGGGCGCGCCGGGCAGGTCCAGCAGCGTGCGGCCGCGCGCGTCCCGGAAGGCCACCAGCTCGTCGCGGACCGCCGCCACCGCCGCGGGCAGCCCGGCGAGGCCGCACCAGGCGCGCAGGTCCGCCGACGCGGCCGGACCGAACGCGGCCAGGTAGCGCCGCACCAGCGCCCGCCCGGCCAGGTCGTCGCCGTCCGGACCGGGCGGGTCGGCGTCGCGGCCCAGCCACCGGGCCAGAGCGACGGTACGGACGCCGGCGGTGGTCCGCCACAGTCCGCGCGGCGGGGCCTGCACGGCCGGCACGAGAGCGAGCACGATCTCGCCGAGCGCCCGCCGGTCGGTCTCCGGCCAGCGCGCGGTGAGCGCCCCCACGATCTCGGCGGTGGTGCGCGGCTCGCCGTCGGCCAGGACCTCCCGGGCCGCCGCGGCGAGTTCGTCGAGGTCGACCCCGTCGAACTCGCCGCGGTAGACGCCCAGCACCCGCTGCCGCAGCATCGCGTCGTGCCGGGACCGCCAGGTCAGCACGTCGTCCGCGGCGAGCAGGTGCACGGTGCGGCGCATGAGGTGGGTACGCACCAGGCGGCGGCGCACCAGCAGGTCCGACAGGACCGCCGGGTCGAAGGCCCGCAGCCGCGACCAGAGCCCGACATACGGCTCCTGCGGCTCCTGGGCCTGCAACCCGCACAGGTGCGTCACGGCGTCCGCCACCGGCAGGTCGGCGCGCTCCAGCAGCAGTTGCCGGGCGAGCGTGGCCCGGTTGAGCATCAACTGGTCGAGCACTGTCATCGCTGCGGTCTCCGGCCCGCTCAGGTGGTGGTCTGCCCGTCGATGCTCTCGCGCAGGATGTCGGCGTGCCCGGCGTGCTGGGTGGTCTCGGCGATGACGTGGATCAGCACCCGCCGGATGCTGCGGACCGAACCGGGCTCGTTCCACGGCGCGTCCGGCACCGGCCAGGTCGCCGACAGGTCCTCGACGCCGGCCACGATCTCCTCGGTACGGGCGGCGATGCGGGCGTACCGGTCCAGGATGGCCGGCAGCGTGTCCTCGGGCAGCATCTGGAAGTCCCGTCCCCGCTCGATCGCCCACTGCGGCAGCTCGCGGGCCTGCCCGGACATGAAGTCCTCCCAGGTGACGCCCTCGGGCATGGCGAATGACATCGCCGAAGGGCCCTCGACCACGAACCGCAGCCACGCCTCCTCGGTGGATGCGACGTGCTTGATCAGGCCGCCCAGGCAGAGCGCGCTGACAGTCGGCTTCTGCGCGGCCTGCTCGTCGGTGAGGCCGCGCACCGTGTTGATCAGCATGTTCCGGGCCTCGGCGAGCTCGGCCAGCAGGTCGGTCCGCTCGGCGTCCAGGGTGGTGGGGGTCGTGGTGGTGCCGGTCATCGTCATCGTTCCTTCCGGTCCTGATCGGGTACGGGTCCACCCTCGCAGGCATAGCGGTCAGGAAGTGTCCTCTTCTCGCGGCAGAATGCGTGGCGTGCCGAAGACTTCCGCCCGGCTGCTCTCCCTGCTGTCCCTGTTGCAGGCGCGACGCGACTGGCCCGGGTCGCTGCTCGCCGAACGGCTGCGGGTCAGCCCGCGAACCGTGCGCCGCGACGTCGACCGGCTGCGCGAGCTGGGCTATCCGATCGAGAGCGCCAAGGGGCCGGACGGCGGCTACCGGCTGGGCGCCGGCTCGGCGCTCCCGCCGCTGCTCTTCGACGACGAGCAGGCGGTCGCGCTCACAGTGGCGTTGCAGACCGCCGCCGGCGGGGTGACCGGCATCGAGGAGGCGGCGGCGCGGGCGCTGACCACTGTACGGCAGGTGATGCCGGCGCGGCTGCGGCACCGGGTGGACGCGCTGCGGGTGGTCGACGTGCAACGCGCCGATACGCCCTCCCGGCACCGGGTGGAACCGGCGCTGCTGATGACGTTGAGCGCCGCCGTGCACGCCCGCGAGGAGCTGCGCTTCGACTACGAGTCGGTGTCGACGACGCCGCCGGTCGCGGGCCGGCCGCCGCGCCGGGTGCAGCCGCATCACCTGGTCACCTGGGGTGGGCGCTGGTACCTCGTCGCCTGGGATCTCGACCGCGTCGACTGGCGCACGTTCCGGGTCGACCGGATCAGCCCGCGTACGCCCACCGGCCCCCGGTTCACGCCCCGCGAGCTGCCCGGCGGGGACGTGGCCGCGTACGTCGCCGGCCGGTTCAAGGGCGCCACCGGGCCGGGCGACTGGCCCTGCCGGGGCGAGGTGATCCTCGACCTGCCCGCCCGCGTGGTGTCCGGGTGGACGCGCGACGGGATCGTCGAGGAACTGGGCCCGGACCGCTGTCGGCTCGTGTTGGGCGCCTGGTCGTGGGCCGGGCTGGCCGCCGTGCTCGGCCGGTACGACGCCGACATCGAGGTGGTCGGGCCGCCGGAGCTGCGCGAGGCGTTCGCGCGCCTGGCCCGCCGTTACGCCGCAGCGGCAGAGGGCCCGAACCCGCCTCGGTAGCCGGGCCGGCCGGGGCGTCAGTCGGTGGGCAGGAGCGGGCGCATGAACGTGCGCTCGTACCGCAGGACACAGCCCGACTCCTCGCGGATCCGGTCGGCGGCGACGAACTCGGGGTCCACACCGAGCCGGGCCCGGTACTGCTCGTACGCCGTCAGGCTGTCGATCGTGTAGTGCACGACGCAGGTGATCACGGCCACGATAGCGGCGGCCGGTCAGGCGGCGGAGCGGCGGCCACCGGGGTCGGTCGTGTCGGCCAGGCCGGCGTACCGCCCCCTGTGGTAGAGCAACGGCGAGCCGACGTCGGCGTGCCGCAGCAGCTCCGGTTCGGCCAGCACGACGGCGTGGTCCCCGACGACAACCCGGTCCACCACCCGGCAGAGCAGCCAGGCCAGCGTGTCGTCGAGGACCGGCACCCCTTCCGGGCCGGGCCGCCAGCGGGTCGGCTCGGCGAACCGGTCGATCCCGCTGGTGGCGAACGTCCGGGCCATCTCGTGCTGGCCGTGCCCGAGCAGGTGCACGCCGACGTGCCGGGCCCGGGACACCACCGGCCAGCTCGACGAGCCCCGGTCCAGGCAGAACGAGACGATCGGCGGCCGCAGCGACACCGCGGTGAACGAGGTGGCGGTGAACCCGGCCGCGGGCGGACCGGCGGCGGTGACCACTGTGACGGTGCTGGCCTGGTGCCGCAGCAGCGTCCGCAGCGCGTCGGCGTCGGCGTCGACCGGGGTGTCGGCAGGCTCGGTCACGGTGTTCCTCCAAGGTGTACGACGGGGATCGTCGACCCCAGGGAGAGTTTCCTACCCATCCAGTAGGATTACAAGGTCTTCCCGGGCTCCGGCCCACCAGCGGCACGGTCGGCCACCACCACCGAGATGCCGTCGAGCACACGCTGAAGACCGAACTCGAAGGCGTGGTCCGGCCCGTACGCCGCGCCGTGCGCCATGCCGGCCGCGGTGCCGACCCGCGCGGCGAGCGGGAAGCTGCCGGCGGTCATGAACTTCTCCAGCCAGGGCCCGTGCGTCTGCCACCACTGGTCGTCGGTCATCCCGGTCTCACGTTCCAGCTCGGCCACGTCCAGCGCGACCCGGGCCGCGTTCTTGGCGTGCCCCAGCACGAGCGTGAGCACCGCGTCCATCTCCACGTCGTCCAGCCCGATGTCCGCGACGGCGTGCAGTTCGTAGTCGTACTTGGCGAGCACGTTCGGGCCGAGCACCGGCCGGGTGGTCTCGGCGCGCAGCAGCCACGGGTGGGCCCGGTAGAGGGCGAGGTTGTCCCGCGCGACGCGTTCCAGCCGCCCCCGCCAGCCACCCGGCACGTCGGACGGGCGCGGCAGGTCACCGAGGACGGCGTCCACCATGACGTCGAGCAGTTCCGCCTTACCCGGCACGTACGTGTAGACGGACATGGTGCCCACGCCGAGCGCCTCGCTGACCCGGCGCATGGTGAGCGCGTCGATGCCGTCGGCGTCGGCGATCTCGATCGCGGTGCGCACGATCCGGTCGACGCTCAGGGCGGGACCGGCGCCGCGGCTGGCCGGCTCCTGGGTGCGCCAGAGAAGGGCCAGGCTGCGGGCGGGATCGGCCTTGCGCCGGCGCTCCTTCGACATGGTGCCGTCATCCTACCGGCCACGCCGGTCACCGGCGGTCGGCGGGACGCCGGAAAAGGGGAGCCCGAGAATTGTTCGCGCAAAAAGAATGGCGGGTTCTCCCGCCACTACCAACATATAGCGCACCCCCGGTCTTGCCGCAAGACCCGGGTGAGGGCGCACAATTGCCGGCCGTAACCCATTGCCGAGGCATTCGAAAAGCCGCGAAGAGCGGAGGCTCGGCCGTGCCCGTGATCGGAGACGAGTTGAATCTGCCTGCCACGAGCGTTTTCGATCTTCCCGAGCGTCTGTCGGCGAAGGCCGGCCCGGACCTGATCGCCGCCGACGAGCGGCACTTCGCCGCCATCGCGGACAACCTGCACCGTTCGATCGCCGAGTTGACCGACCGGCTCGACGCGACGCGCCGGGCCGCGGGCGGCCGGGGCCGGCAGGCGGTCGACCGGGACCAGGAGGTCCGGCGGCTGAGCGCGCGCCTGCGTACGCTGCGCCGTTACGGCCTGGACCTGTGCCTGGGCCGGATGGTCGGCGCGGACGGCGGCGAACCGGTGTACGTGGGCCGGCTCGGCCTGACCGACGGCGCGGGCGGCCGGCTGCTGCTGGACTGGCGCTCCCCCGCCGCCGAGCCGTTCTTCGGCGCCACCCACGCCGACCCGATGGGCCTGGTCAGCCGCCGCCGGTACCGGTGGAGCCGAGGGCGGATCACCGACTACTGGGACGAGGTGTTCACCGCCGACGGCCTGGCCGGGCACGCCGCGCTCGACGACCAGTCGGCGTTCATCGCCAGCCTGGGCGCGACCCGGTCGGCGCGGATGCGCGACGTGCTCGGCACCATCCAGGCCGACCAGGCCGCGATCATCCGGGCCGGGTCGCGGGGCGCGCTGGTGGTCGACGGCGGCCCCGGCACCGGCAAGACGGTGGTGGCGCTGCACCGGACCGCGTACCTGCTGCACGCCGACCCGCGGCTGGGCGAGCGCCGGGGCGGGGTGCTGGTGGTGGGGCCGCACCAGCCGTACCTGAACTACGTGTCGGACGTGCTGCCCAGCCTGGGTGAGGAGGACGTGCAGATCTGCACGCTCGCCGACCTGGTGCCCGAGGGCGCGACGGCGGCGCCGGAGACCGACCCGGAGGTGGCCCGGCTGAAGGCGTCCGCGGACACGGTGCGGGCGGTCGACGCCGCGGTCCGGTTCTACGAGGAGCCGCCCGCGACCGGGATGACAGTCGGCGTCGGGGACGGCGAGCTGCGGCTGACCGCCGACGACTGGACGACGGCGTTCGAGGCGGCCGGACCGGGCGTCCCGCACAACGAGGCCCGCGACGACGTGTGGGAGGAACTGCTCACGATCCTGGTGGAGAAGTACCGCGGCGACGAGCCGGAGGAGGCGGTGCGCCGGGCGCTGGCGCGCGACCGGGAGCTGGTCACCGCGTTCGGCCGGGCGTGGCCGCTGCTGGACCCGCTCGACGTGGTGGCCGACCTGTGGTCGGTGCCGGCCTACCTGCGCCGGTGCGCGCCCTGGCTGAGCGTCGAGGAGATCCGTACGCTGCGGCGGCCCGACGCCCGGGCCTGGACTGTCGCCGACCTGCCGTGGCTGGACGCGGCCCGGCGCCGCGTCGGCGACCCGGAGGCGTCGCTGCGGCGGCGCCGCGACGAGGCGGTGCTGGCCGCGCAGCGCGCCGAGATGGACACGGTGGTCGACGCGCTGATCGCGTCGCACGCCTACGACGACGGCGAGGGTCTGATGACCATGCTGTACGGCGAGGACATGCGAACCAGCCTGGTCGACTCCAGCGCATTGAGCGTGACCGATCCGGACCTGCTGGCCGGGCCGTTCGCGCACGTCGTGGTGGACGAGGCGCAGGAGCTGACCGACGCGCAGTGGCAGATGCTGCTGGCGCGCTGCCCGTCGCGCAGCTTCACAGTGGTCGGTGACCGGGCGCAGGCGCGGCACGGGTTCACCGAGTCGTGGCCGCAGCGGCTGACGCGGGCCGGCTTCGACCGGGTCGAGGTGGCCACGCTCACCGTCAACTACCGCACTCCGGCGCAGGTGATGGCGGCGGCCGAACCGGTGATCCGGGCCGTGCTCCCTGATGCCAACGTACCCACGTCCATCCGCGACGGCGCCCCGGTGCGGTACGGCGCCCGCGCGGAGCTGGGCGCGGTGGTGGACGGCTGGCTCGCCGACCATCCCGAGGGCGTCGCGTGCGTCATCGGCGATCCGGCGTTCCCGGCCTCGGAGCGGGTCCGGTCGCTGACCCCGGAGCTGGCCAAGGGACTGGAGTTCGACCTGGTGGTGCTGGTCGACCCGGAGTCGTTCGGCGACGGGATCTCCGGCACGGTGGACCGGTACGTCGCGATGACCCGCGCGACCGGCGAACTGGTCGTCCTCACCGGGCCGTGACCGCGTCCCGGGGGCGGCGCACGGCCGCCCCCGGGCCCGGTTCAGCGGCTCAGCGCCCGGTAGCGGCGCAGCGACAGCGGCAGGAACACCGCGACCAGCGCCAGCGGCCAGAGCACCGCCAGCAGCGGGTAATGCGCTGCCACCCACGAGTCGCCGCCCCACCCGGGGTTGCCGAACAGCTCCCGGGTGGCCCCGACGGTCGCGGACAGCGGGTTCCACTCGGCGACCGCACCCAGCCACGCGGGCATCGTGGACGGCGCCACGAACGCGCTGGACAGGAAGCCCAGCGGGAACTCCAGCGTCTGCACGGCCGTGACCGCACTCTGCCCCTTCACGGTCAGGCCGAGGAAGACGCCCACCCAGACCAGCGCGAACCGCAGCAGCAGGATCAGCCCGATCGCGGCGAGCGTGTCACCGAGGTCGCCGCGCGCCCGCCACCCGACGGCCAGGCCGACGAGCAGCATGACGGCGAGCGTCACCACCGCGAACATCAGGTCGGCCACGGCGCGGCCGAGCAGCGGGGCCAGCCGGGACACCGGCATGGACCGCAGCCGGTCGGTGACGCCGCGCTCCAGGTCCGCCGAGACCGCCATGGTGGTCATGCTGATGCCGAAGACCATCGTCATGGCGAACATGCCGGGCATCAGGAACTCCCGGTAGCTGCCGTCGCCGGGCACCTGGAGCGCGCCGCCGAACAGGTAGGCGAACATCAGCACCATCAGGATGTCGAAGCCCAGCGAGCCGACCAGCGGGCCGGGCTCGCGCCGCCAGTGCGCCAGCGCACGCCCGGTCAGCGTCAGGCCGTCACCGGCCAGCGACGCGCGCCGGGCCGGGGTCACGGTCGCTGTCACGCGGTCACCTCCACACCGGTCCGAGCGGCGGACGGCGCGCCGGTGAGCTGGAGGAACACCTCGTCCAGCGTGGGCCGCCGCAACGCCACGTCGGCCACGTCCACGCCGTCGGCGTCCAGCGCGCGCAGCACCTCGGTCAGCGCGCCCGCCCGGTCGCCGACCTGGGCGCTGACCGCCCGGCGGTCCGGATCGACAGCCGGTTCGGCGCGGGCGACCGTACGCAGCCGCCCGGCGGCGGTGGCGAGGTCGGCGGCGTCGCGGACGACCAGTTCGATCCGGTCGCCGCCGAGCCGGGACTTGAGCGCGTCAGGTGTGCCCTCGGCGATCACCCGGCCGGCGTCGAGCACGCAGACGCGGTCGGCGAGCTGGTCGGCCTCGTCCAGGTACTGCGTGGTCAGCAGCACCGTGGTGCCGCCGCGTACCAGGTCGCGTACCGCCTCCCACACCTCGTTGCGCCCGCGCGGGTCCAGCGCCGTGGTCGGCTCGTCGAGGAACAGCACCGACGGCGCGAGGATCATCCCGGCGGCCAGGTCGAGGCGGCGGCGCATGCCACCGGAGTACGTGCGTACCGGCCGCCCGCCGGCGTCGGCGAGCCCGAACCGGTCGAGCAGTTCGGTGGCGCGCCGCCTCGCCCCGGCCCGGTCCAGGTGGAACAGGCGGCCGAAGATCACCAGGTTCTCCCGCCCGCTCAGTGCCTCGTCCACAGCGGGGTGCTGCCCGACCAGACCGATGCGGTGGCGCACCCGGTCGGCCTGTCCCGCCACGTCGAAGCCGGCGACCTCGGCCCGCCCGGCGTCGAAGCGCAGCAGCGTGGCCAGGATGCGGACGGCTGTGGTCTTGCCCGCCCCGTTCGGGCCGAGCAGCCCGCACACGGTGCCCGGTCGCACCCGCAGGTCGAATCCGTCGAGCGCGGCGGTGTCCCCGTATCGCTTGCGCAGGCCCTCCGCCAGGATCGCATGTTCCACGACTGTGCCCCCTCCGTTGACGACGGCCGCTAACGTACAACGTACGGTAGCGCGTCCGCCAACGTTTCAGTCGACCACGCGGTGCTCCCAGGCCCAGACCGCGATCTCGGTACGGTTCCGCAGGCCGAGCTTCGTCTGCACCGCCGACACGTGGCTCTTCACGGTGCTCAGCGAGATGAACAGCTCCGCGCCGATCTCCAGGTTCGTCCGGCCCCGGGCGATCTCCCGTACCACCTCGATCTCCCGCTCGGACAGCGCCGGACGGCGCTCGTCGCGGGGCGGCGCGGGCGGGGTCAGGTGCCGCAGCAGCCGGACCGTCACCGACGGGGACACGAGCGCGTCACCCTGGTACGCCGCCCGGACCGCCTCCACCAGCAGCGCCGGTCCGGCGTCCTTGAGCAGGAACCCGGCCGCTCCCCCGCGCAGCGCGCCGTAGACGTACTCGTCCAGGTCGAACGTGGTGACCACGACGACCCGCAGCGGGTCGGCCACCTCGGGCCCGGCGAGCGCCCGCGTCACCTGGAGTCCGTCGAGCCGCGGCATCCGGATGTCCACCAGGCAGACGTCCGGGCGCAGCCGGCGGGCCTGGGCTACCGCGTCGACGCCGTCGGCCGCCTCGGCGACCACTGTGATGTCGGGCTGGTCCTCCAGGATCAGCCGCAGCCCGCCGCGGACCATCGCCTGGTCGTCGGCGAGCAGCACCCGGATCGTCATCACGCCCTCCCGTTCGGCACTACCGCCCGCACCGACCACCCGGCGCCGGAGCGGGGACCGGCGCGCAGCGTGCCGCCGAGGGCCTCGACCCGCTCGCGCAGGCCGATCAGGCCGTATCCGCCCCGCTGCTCGGCGGAAACGCCGGAAACGCCGGACGCGTCGTCGGTCACCTCGACCACCACCGCGTCCGGCTCCTGCGACACGTCCACGGTGACCTGGCCGGCGTGCGGGGCGTGGCGGGCCACGTTCGTCAGCGCCTCCCGGACGATCCGGTGCACGGTGCTGGTGACCTCCGGCGGCCAGGCCGTCTCCCCCGGCAGCCGCAGCCGCACCGGCGGGCCCTGCCGGCGGAACCGCTCGACCAGTTCCTCGATCTGCTCGGTACCGGCCGAGGCCGGCGGCGCGTCGGCGGTGTCGCGCAGCACCCCGACCAGGCGGCGCATGGCCCGCAGCGCCTCGCCGCCGGCCGCCTCGATGCCGGCCAGCGACTCGGTGGCGCGCGCCGGATCCCGCCGCCCGACCAGGTGGGCGGCCTGCGCCTGCACCACCATGCCGGTGACGTGGTGCGCCACCACGTCGTGCAGCTCCCGGGCCAGCTCCAGCCGCTCGTCGCGGCGTACCCGCTCGGCCGCGGCCCGGGCCCGCTCGTCGAGCAGCCGCAGCGTGAGCCCCGCGACGACCCCGCCGAGCCAGCACAGCCCGTTGAGCGCCACCACCCCGGACCCGCCCGCCCCCGGCCGGGCCGCCGCCCACGCCCCGGCCGCCACCACGAGACCACCTGCGGCGATCAGGCCGGCGGGCAGCGGCGGCAGCGCGCGTACCGCCGATCCGACCAGGACGGCCGACGCCAGCGACCAGCGCCGGTCCCGGCTCGGTGGGCAGGTCGAACAGCCGGGCCGCGGCGACTGCCGACCCGGCGACGGCGAGTCCGGCAGTGGCCGTGACGACGCGCTGCCGATGGCGTACCAGAGCCAGCACGCCGACCACGACGGCGGCCGCGCCGCCGGGGAGCCAGTACCGCAGACCCCAGCTCGCGGCGACCGCCACCGCCTGGACGCCGATCGCGGCGAGCAGCACCACGGCGAGGCCCGCCGTCGCCGCCACCCGGGTGAGCCGTTCGGTAGCCATGCCCAGCACGCTAGGAGATCGCGGGCCGGGCCGAACCGGCCGAAAGTAGGGTCCGCCGCGCGCCGGACCCTGCTCCGGACCGATGCCCGCCGGTCCGGACGTGCCCAGGATGAGCCGCATGCATCCACCACTCGCCCTGCACGCCGAGCGGCTGACCAAACGGTACGGCCGCCGCACCGCGCTTGCCGACTGCGACCTGAGCGTTCCGCGCGGGCACGTGGTCGGCCTGGTCGGCCCCAACGGCGCCGGAAAGTCCACGCTGCTGCAACTGGCCTGCGGGCTGATCGCGCCGACCTCGGGCACGTTGACGGTGCTCGGCTCGCCACCGGCTGCCGACGCCGCGCACCTGGCCCGGGTCGGTTTCGTCGCCCAGGACACGCCGGTCTACGCCTCCCTCACCGTCGCCGAGCACCTGCGGATGGGCGCCTGGCTGAACCCGTCCTGGGACTCGACGCTGGCCCGGCGGCGCGTCGACGAGGTCGGCCTGGACCCGGCGCAGAAGGCGGGCCGGCTCTCCGGCGGCCAGCGCGCGCAACTGGCCCTCGCGCTGGCCGCTGCGAAACGTCCCGAGCTGCTGATCCTCGACGAGCCGGCCGCCGCGCTGGACCCGCTTGCGCGCCGCGAGTTCATGCACGGGCTGGCCGGTTTCGTGCGGGAACTCGGCGCGGGCGCGGTGCTCTCCTCGCACCTGCTCGGCGATGTGGCGCAGGTCTGCGACCACCTGGTCGTGCTCTGCGCCGCCCGGGTGCAGGTGGCCGGTCCGGTCCCGGACCTGCTCGCCACGCACCACCGGACAGCCGCGCCCGCCGGGGCCGAGGTGATCTGGGCCGAGCCCGGCCGCGTCGTGGTCCGGGGTCCGGCGGTACGCGACGGCGCGCCGGTCACGCTGGAGGAACTGGTCCTGGCGTACCTGTCCCGGGCCGCCACCCGCCCGGCGGTGACCCGATGATCCGGATGACGGTGCGGCAGTTCCGCCTCCCGGCGCTCGTCGGCGCCGCCCTGCTGGTGCTGGCCGGCGCCTACCTGCTGCGCCTCGGCGCGGACATCCGCGCCGTACCGGATCCGGCCCGGCTGCCCGACCGGTACGCGCAGACGATGCTGTTCCTCGCCGGCGGCTTCGCGCTGGTGCCCGCGCTGATCGGGGCCCTCTGGGGCGCGCCGCTCGTCGCCCGGGAACTGGAGCAGGGCACGCACCGGCTGGTGTGGAACCAGAGCGTGCCCCGCCGCCGCTGGCTGGCGGTCAAGCTGGCGGTGCTCTCGGCTGCCGCCGCGCTCGTCGCCGGTGTGCTCGGTGCGCTGCTGACCTGGGCGGCCTCGCCCGTCGACCGGGTCGCCGGCGACCGGTTCAGCACCGTGCTGTTCGGCGCGCGCGGCGTCGCACCGGTCGGGTACGCGGTGTTCGGCCTCGTCCTCGGCGTGGTCGCCGGGCTGCTGCTGCGCCGCACCCTGCCGGCGATGGCAGTGGTGTTCCTGGCCGTGGTCGTGGTGCAGCTCGCGGTGCCGAACCTGCTGCGCCCGCACTACCTGCCGCCGGAGCGCATCACCGTGCCGATGACCGCCGACACCGTCAACCGGGCCCGCAACCTGGGCAGCATCACCGGCTCCCCTGTGGTCGGCGGGTTGGACGTGCCGGGCGCCTGGGTCACCGACATCAGCCCGCTGCGGACCGCCGACGGGCGGCAGCTCTCCGACGAGGCGTTCGGCACCTGTTTCCGCGATCCGCCGCGTACCGGCGCCACCGGCACGTTCGGCGACACGGCGGTCTGTCTCGGCGCGCTCGACCTGCACGTGGACCTGGCGTACCAGCCGAACCGCCGGTTCTGGGCGTTCCAGTGGATCGAGCTGGCGCTCCACCTCGGCGCGGCGGGTCTGGTGGCGGCGCTCGGCCTGTGGCACGTCCGGAGACGGGCCGGCTGAGCGGACGGGGGCGGACGGTCCGGGCGCCGCGCGCGCCCGGACCGCCGTACCTACCGCTTGAGCAGCGCGCGCAGCGCCTCGGTGATCTCGCCCGGTGCCTCCTCGGCCATGAAGTGCCCGGCCGTGGTGGTGCGGTGCTCCAGGTCCGGGGCCCAGGCCCGCCACACCGCCGCCGCGTCGTAGCCGAGCGCGGCGCCCCAGTCCTGCTGGATGACGGTGACCGGCATGGTCAGCCGCCGCCCGGCGTCCCGGTCCGCCCGGTCGTGCGCCACGTCGATCCCGGCCGACGCCCGGTAGTCGGCGACGATCGAGTCGACCGCCTCCCGGGAGGCGCGCAGGTACTCGGCGCGCACGTCGGCGGGCATGGCCGCCGGGTCACCGGCCCAGGCGTCGAGGAAGTGCCCGAAGAACGCGTCGGCGCTGCCCGCGATCATCGTCTCGGGCAGGCCGGGCGGCTGCGCCATCAGGTAGAGGTGGAACGCCACCGCCGCTGAGGCGCCGTGCAGCACGTCCCACATGTCGAGGGTGGGCAGCACGTCCAGCGACGCCAGGTGGGTGACCGCGTCCGGGTGGTCCAGGCCGGCCCGGACCGCGACCAGGGCGCCCCGGTCGTGCCCGGCGAGCGCGAACCGTTCGTGTCCGAGCGCGCGGGCCAGCGCCACCACGTCGGCGGCCATGGTCCGCTTGCTGTACGTGTCCTCGGTGTGCGCGGCCGGCTTGTCGCTGGCGCCGTAGCCGCGCAGGTCCGGGCAGATCACCGTGTGCTCGGCTGCGAGGTCGGCGGCGACGTGCCGCCACATCAGGTGCGTCTGCGGGAAGCCGTGCAGCAGCACGACCGGGCTGCCGGTGCCGCCCACCGCCACGTTCAGCGCCACGTCCCCGGCGACCGGAACGCGCTGGTAGTCGAATCCCGCGATGGTGGTGCTCATCTCGATCCCTCTTTCGTCTCGTCGTACCGGTCCAGCGTGGCGGCGCCGGATGAGCAACCGATGAGCGCGATACGGTGACCCGGGTCGAGGAGGGGTCGGTGCCTGTCGGTTTCGGTGTGCTGGGTCCGGTCACGGCCTGGGACGACGCGGGTGCGCCGGTCGACCTGAAGGGGCCCCGGCACCGGGCCGTGCTGGCGCGGCTGGTCGCCGCCCGGGGCCGGACCGTGCCGGTCGGGCAGATCGTCGACGACCTGTGGGACGACCCGCCGCCCGGCGGGGTGGGCGCGGTCCGCACGTTCGTCGCGGCGCTGCGCCGCCGCCTGGAACCGCACCGTCCGCCACGCGAGCCGGCCCGGCTGCTGGTCACCGACGGACCGGGGTACGCGCTGCGCGCCGACCCGGACGCCGTCGACGCCTGGCGGTTCGAGGACACGGTCACCGCATCGGCTGACGCGCTGCCCCGGGCCGCGCTCGACCGGCTCGACGAGGCGCTGGGCTGGTGGCGCGGGCCCGCGTACGCCGACTTCGACCAGCCGTGGGCGCACGCCGAGCGGTCCCGGCTGGACCAGATCCGGCTGACAGCCGTCGAGCGGCGGGCCGAGGCGCTGCTGGCGCTGGACCGGGCCGCCGACGCCGTACCCGATCTCGACGCCCACGTCGCCGCGCACCCGTGGCGGGAGGACGGGTGGGCGCTGCTGGCGTCGGCGCTCTACCGGGCCGGGCGGCAGGCCGACGCGCTCGCCGTGCTGCGCCGCGCCCGGGAACTGCTGCGCGACCAACTCGGCCTGGACCCGGGACCGCGGCTGCGGCGGCTGGAGACCGACCTGCTGCGCCAGGCCGAACCCGAACCGACCGGCCCGGCGCGGGTCTGGGCGGAGACCGCGGCGGCGTACGAGCGCAGTGTGGTGCCCGGCGCGCGGGCCCGGCTGGAGTCGACGGTCGGGCTGCTGCGCAGCCTCGCGGTGACCGGGCCGGGCGGACTGGAGGCCGCCCGGGACCAGCGTGAGGCGGCCATCACCGCGGCCGAGCAGCTGGGCGACCCGGAGTTCACCGCGCGGGTCATCGGCGGGTACGACGTACCCGCGATCTGGACCCGCTCGGACGACCCGGCGCAGGCGGCCCGGGTCGTCGCGGCGGCGGAGCGGGCCCTCGCCGGGCTGGGCCCGGACGCGCCGGAGGCGACCCGCGCCCGGCTGCTGGCCACCGTCGCCATCGAGTCCCGCGGTACGGCGTCGCCGCGCCCCGCCGAGGCCGCGCGGGAGGCGGAGGCGATCGCCCGGCGGGTGGCCGACCCGGCGCTGCTGGCCCAGGCCCTCAACGGCGTGTACATGCAGACGTTCCACCGCGCGGGGCTGGCCGCCGAGCGGGACGGGATCGGCGCCGAACTGGTCGCGCTCGCGGCGCGGCACGGCCTGGCCACAGTGGAGATCCTCGGACATCTGATCCGGGTGCAGGCGCGGAGCGCGCTCGCCGACTTCACCACTGCCGACGCGCACGCCGAGGCGGCGGACCGGCTCGCCGCCCGGCACGAGAGCCCGCTCGTCGGCGTGTTCACCGGCGGCTACCGGGCCATGCGGACAGCCGCCACCGGAGCCGCGTACCCGGACGCGGAGGCGGCGTACCGGTCGTGGGCGACCGGACTGGCCGGCTGCGGCATGCCCGGCGTGGAACGCGGGCTGGCGCCGCTCGCACTGCTCTGCCTGCGGGTGTGGCACGACCTGCCGGCCGTCTTCCCGGCGGACACGGACTGGGGCCCGTACGCGCCCTGGGCCCGCCCGCTGCTCCTGCTCGCCGACGGCCGGCGCGAGGAGGCCGCCAAGGCATTGCGGCGCATCCCGGCGCCACCGCGTGACCTGCTCATGGAGGCGCTGTGGTGCCTGACCGCGCGGGCCGCCGTAGCGCTGGGCGACCGGGACGCGATGCTCCGGGCACGAAGCGCGCTCGCCCCAGCAGCGGCTGAGCTGGCCGGGGCCGGTAGCGGCCTGCTCACCGCCGGGCCGGTCGCCGGGCACCTGGGCCGGATCACCAACGGCCTGTTGCGGAATCCGGGGTGACATCGCGTTCGAGCGGAGTCGTCGCGTCGAGGGATGTCGAGGTCCGGCGCCGGCGTGGCGGGTCCCCGGGCCACCGCCACCAGATCCCATAGGCGCACTCGCGGTCCGGGCGCCGAAAGGTCATCTCGTAGACGACTTTCCCCGCCGGGCAGGCACCGCTCGGCTCGCAGCGGGTACGAGCGATCTCCTGGCGACTCGACCCCGACCGGGTTCTCCGCCACACGACCTGCCACGCCTCGGCGGGTGCATCCGCGCGATCGAACTGCACACGCACCGACAGCTTCCCTACCCGCCGCTCCTCGCAGCTCTCGCGGTAGTAGGGCTTCATGGGGGCGTACACGTCTTCGAACACTTGCCTGATCCCGACGTTGACGCGACGTCCGCGGGCGAGCGGGCCGAGGAGATACAACCACCGGTAAACGCGCCCGTCTTCCTCCGCCACAGCACCGTCGAGCAGTCGATGTTCGGGGAACAGCGACGTCACCCCCTCGATCACCCGGTTCTGTCCACTCCAGTGGGAACGGATGCCCACCAGACGAATCTGCCGGGTGGCGCGGACACGTTGCTGTCGCGTATAGGCGTAGCGGTGATGGTCACGGCCGTCGTCTCCTCTGACAGTGATGATGTGGGAGCGGGTCACCCGGCCGGTCTGACTCACCCTCTGACTGACCTTGGGTGTCTTCTAGGGGATTCGTCGGCTTGTCCG